>DASTGF010000378.1:0-2362 GCA_035719255.1 Microlunatus sp.
TCCGCCGGCCCTGGAACCTGGGTTCGGCGCACGTCGGCGAGGGGTCCACGCGGAGCCACGTCGGCGCGGAGGACGCGAGGCGCAACACGGCGGCAACGAAGCTGCGGCAGGCTGAGCCGGCCGGCGGCGTCACACCCGCGCCGTTTGCGATCCATAGCAGGACAAGCGTACTGTTTGGGATCGAGGCCGTGCCGTCCCAGCGCGGGCCCGGGGGCACTGAGCCGGTCCGGGCGGCGAGGGGAAACAATGACCTCGGACCGCCCGCACCGCCGCCGGGCCCGCCCGCCGCCGCGCCGCCGCAAGCAAGGAGAGTTTCGTGCCTGCCCCCAGCAAGGACAGCTTCGCCGCCAGGGACACCCTGACCGTCGGCGACCAGAGCTACGACATCTACCGGATCACCGACCTGGACGGTCTGGAGAACGCGGCCAAGCTGCCGTTCTCGCTGAAGGTGCTGCTGGAGAACCTGATCCGGACCGAGGACGGCGCGAACATCACCGCGGACCACATCCGCGCGCTGGCCAACTGGGACCCCGGCGCCGAACCCGACGTCGAGATCCAGTTCACGCCGGCCCGCGTGATCATGCAGGACTTCACCGGCGTGCCCTGTGTCGTCGACCTGGCCACGATGCGTGAGGCGATGGCCGACCTGGGCGGCGACCCGGACAGGATCAACCCGCTTGCCCCCGCCGAGATGGTCATCGACCACTCCGTCATCGCCGACGTGTTCGGCCGGGCCGACGCCTTCGAGCGCAACGTCGAGCTGGAGTACGAGCGCAACCGCGAGCGGTACCAGTTCCTGCGCTGGGGGCAGACCGCGTTCGACGAGTTCAAGGTCGTCCCGCCGGGCACCGGCATCGTGCACCAGGTCAACATCGAGCATCTGGCCCGCGTGGTGATGTTCCGCGGCGGCGTCGCCTACCCGGACTCCTGCGTCGGCACCGACTCGCACACCACGATGGTCAACGGCCTCGGCGTGCTGGGTTGGGGGGTCGGCGGCATCGAGGCCGAGGCGGCGATGCTCGGCCAGCCCGTCTCGATGCTCATCCCCCGCGTGGTCGGGTTCAAGCTGACCGGCGAGATCCCCACCGGCGTCACCGCCACCGACGTGGTGTTGACCATCACCGAACAGTTGCGCAAGCACGGCGTGGTCGGCAAGTTCGTCGAGTTCTACGGTGACGGCGTCGGCCAGGTGCCGCTGGCCAACCGCGCGACCATCGGCAACATGAGCCCCGAGTTCGGGTCGACGGCAGCGATCTTCCCGATCGACGAGGAGACCACCAAGTACCTGCGGCTCACCGGCCGGCCGGAGGAGCAGGTCGACCTGGTCGAGGCGTATGCCAAGGCCCAGGGTCTGTGGCACGACCCGGCCCAGGAGCCGGTCTACTCCGAGTACCTGGAGCTCGACCTGAGCACCGTCGTGCCGTCCATCGCCGGCCCGAAGCGCCCGCAGGATCGCATCGAGCTGTCCGACGCGAAGAACTCCTTCCGTAAGGCGGTTCACGACTACGTCGTGAACGGCGATCGGGCCCCGGAGACCAAGCTGGACGAGAGCATCGAGGAGTCGTTCCCGGCCAGCGACCCGGGTTCGGTCAGCGCGGCGCACGCCGAGGAGGACGCCGACGCCGGCGTCGTCGCGGCCCTGCACAGCGCGGCCCGGGGCGCCGCCGGGCGCCCGTCGAAGCCGACCAAGGTGTCGACCGCCGAGTACGGCGATTTCGAGCTGGATCACGGGGCCGTGGTGATCGCCGCGATCACCTCGTGCACGAACACCTCCAACCCGTCCGTCATGCTCGGCGCGGCGCTGCTCGCCCGCAACGCGGTGAACCGCGGGCTCACGGTCAAGCCGTGGGTGAAGACGACCATGGCGCCCGGCTCGCAGGTCGTCACCGACTACTACGAGAAGGCTGGGCTCTGGCCGTATCTGGAGAAGCTGGGCTACGACCTGGTCGGCTACGGCTGCACCACCTGCATCGGCAACTCCGGCCCGCTGCCCGAGGAGATCTCCGCCGCGGTGAACGAGGCCGATCTGACCGTCGTCTCGGTGCTGTCCGGCAACCGGAACTTCGAGGGCCGGATCAACCCGGACGTCAAGATGAACTACCTGGCCTCTCCCCCGCTGGTGATCGCCTACGCGCTCGCCGGCACCATGGACTTCGACTTCGCGGAGCAACCACTCGGCCAGGACCCGGACGGCACGGACGTCTACCTCAAGGACATCTGGCCGAACCTGCAGGAGATCCAGGACGTGATGGCGTCCTCGATCAACAAGGAGATGTTCGCGTCGAGCTACGCCGACGTCTTCGACGGCGGCGAGCGGTGGAAGTCGCTGCCCACCCCGGAGGGCAAGACCTTCGAGTGGGAC
>DASTGF010000379.1:0-2474 GCA_035719255.1 Microlunatus sp.
ATGTTATTTTTGACACCAATTTAGATTATTGTGACACCACCCGCACCGAGCGGGGCAACGAACTGCCCCGGCTTCGTGGTCAACGACTTCGCCAGCTTAAGCGCGGATGGAAACGGCGTCGAACACTCAATCGTCAACAGCGCCGGCGACGGATGGTTCACGACCACCTTCACCGGCACCGCGACGATCACCCCCTACCTCGACCCGGGCCTGACCGTGCCCGATCCGACCGTGGCCCCCTTCACGGGCCGCCTGACTGAGTGGTTCGGCGGCAGCTTCAACCGGAGCAACACTGTCTTCCACAGCACCTTCCATTTCTCGGGTACCAACACGGACGGCGCAAGCCTTCGCATCGAGGACATCTCGCACACCAACACCAACGCGGCCAACCCCTTCGGACCGCCCAACAGCTTCGAAATCCTCAGCTGTAGCTAACCCAACACGCCGGGCCAGGCGCGCCCAACTTGGCGCGCCTGGCCACCGGTTTCAGGGCTGAGCGCTTGAGAGGTGGAGGCCGGTGTCTTCGGCGATTGACCAGCTCGTCGCAATCCGATCGAAGACGCCCGTCGTACAAGACCGACGGGGTCTAGACCCGTACATAAGGCGAGGGGGTATGTGATGGGGACGGTCAAGCGACACCGGCTGCTCTTGTCGCTGGTGGCCGCGAGCACGGTCGCGCTGTTCGTGCTCACGGGTGCGGTCGCCGCGAAGGGCAAGCCGGTCGCCAAGCTGGGCCAGGAGATCGCCGCCGACAAGCTGGCGTTCTTCGACAGTCGACAGGCGCCGGCGGCTCAGCTCAAGCTCGACAAGCGGGCGGCGAAGCTCGATAGCAATCCTGCCGCGGCAACCGCACACCTCAGGCACTCACTCGGAGTCGAGGGCTTCGTAAGCCTCGATCCACTCACCGGCACCGTTCGGGACGTCGGCCGCACCGACGGGTTCCTGACGGCACCGAGCCACGCGCGACCTTCGAGTATCGCGCTCGACTACGTGACGAAGAACGCCTCAGCTCTCGGGCTCGCTACCCAGGGCCTGAAAGCGCTGTCGCTGAGGAAGGACTATGTCTCGATCGACGGCACGCACCATCTGTCGTTCGTGCAGAAGATCAAGGGCATCCCGGTCTTCGGCAACGGCTTGAAGGTGAACGTGGCAAAGAACGGCCAGATAATCAACATCGTCGGCTCACCGTTGGCGAACACCGCCGTCGAGACCGCTACGCCCAGCCTTACTCCCGGTGAGGCGGTCGCGAAGGCGCGCCTCGACGCCGGTCTCCGCGTCGCTCCGATCAACTCCGACTCGGCGACCCGCGTCTACTTCCGGACCGTAGGCGGTACGCGGATCGCCTACGAGACGATCGTTGGCGCCGGAGCTCAGCTGTACCAGAGCGTCGTCGACGCGCAGTCCGGGAGGGTGCTCTACCGGCAGAGCCTCGTCGACAACGCGAACGGGCTCGTGCTCGACTACTACCCGAACGCTCCGGTCGGCGGCACCTTCCACACCGTGAACCTGAATCAGAAGGGGTGGCTGCCGCAGAAGGCGACCACGCTCACGGGACCGAATGTCCATGAGTACTCCGACATCAACGACAACAATCAACCGGACGGCGGAGAGCAGACGTTGCCCGGCTCCTATCCGATGGTCACGTTCTCGCCGGTCGCGTGCGTCCCGGGCTTCCCGTGCACGTGGGATCCGGAGGTCCAGAACTCGTGGAAGACAAACATGAACCAGAGCGCCGTCCAGCTCTTCTACTTCGTCAACACGTGGCACGACCACCTGCTCGCGCCTCCGATCGGGTTCACGCCCGCGGCCGGCAACTTCCAGGGGACCGACCCGGTGTTGGCCGAGAACCTCGACGGCGCGAACACCGGCACACATGCCGACAAGCGGCTGCCCGACGCCGCCCACATCGACAACGCCAACTTCGCGACGCCACCGGACGGACAGTCGGGCCGGATGCAGATGTTCCTCTGGCACCAGCCGCACACCTCGTTCCCTGACCAGGATCCGTTCATCGCGGCCATGGGTTCGGACGAGGCGGACATCGTCTATCACGAGAACACGCACGGCCTCTCGAACAGGCTCGTCGTCGACGCGCAGGGCAACTCGACTCTGGGCGGCGGCCAGTCCGGCGCTATGGGCGAGGCCTGGAGCGACTGGTACGCGATGGACTACCTCGTCGACCAGGGCCTGCAACAGGACACCTCGGCTCCCGGCGAGGTGCGGATTGGCAACTACGTCGGCTGGGGCAATGACCTCATCCGCACGCAGCCGTTGGACTGTCCGGTCGGCTCGAGTTCCCCGGCCTGTCCCGGCGGATTGACGGGTCACAACGGCGGCTACACGTACGGTGACCTTGGCCACGTCGTCGGCCAGATCGAGGTGCACGGCGACGGAGAGATCTGGGGCGAGACGCTCTGGGACCTCCGTGATGCCCTCGGCTCACAGACCTCCGAGGACCTCATCACCCGGGCGAT
>DASTGF010000380.1:0-12270 GCA_035719255.1 Microlunatus sp.
TCGGTGACCCGCTGCAGAGGTCCGGCGAACTGCTCCACGATCGGGCGGTCGTCGACCCCGTCGTAGGCCAGCAGTGCCGCCGCCGCATTGAGCAACACGATGTCGCGGACCGGGCCGGACCGACCCTCCAGGACCTCTCGCGCAACACCCGCGTTCACCGCGGCCGGTCCACCCACCAGTTCCTCGGCGCGGCACCGGGCCAACCCCAGCTCGCGCGGATCCAACTCGGTCTGGGTCACCCGCCCTGCGGTGTACAGCCACACGGTGGACGACGTCGTGGTCGTCAGCTCGTCCAGACCGTCGTCGCCGTGCACGACCATCCCCTGGTTGCCCCGGTCGGCGAGCACGCCGGCGACCAGCGCAGCCATCCGGACGTCAGCCACGCCGACCGCCTGCGCCACGGGTTGGGCGGGATTGGCCAGCGGACCGAGGAAGTTGAAGGTGGTGGGAATGCCCAACTGGCTGCGGACGGGTCCGGCATGACGGAGCGCCGGGTGGTAAAGCGGAGCAAAGAGGAACCCGATTCCGACCCGGTCGACCACCTCGGTCTGCTGCTCGGGGGTCAGGTCGAGGACGACTCCGAGCGCCTCCAAGACGTCTGCCGCGCCGCAGGCCGAGGATGCGGCACGGTTGCCGTGCTTGACCACCCGCGCGCCCGTGGCCGCGGCCACGATCGCCGCCATGGTCGAGATGTTGACCGTGTTCGACCGGTCCCCGCCGGATCCCACCACGTCGACCGCATGCTCGCCGATCTCGATCGGCGTGGCGAACTCGAGCATCGTGTCGGCCATCGCCGACAGTTCCGTCACCGTCTCACCCTTGGCCCGCAGCGCCACCGCGAAGGCACCCAGCTGGGCCGGCGTCGCTTCACCGGCGAGGATCTGGCGCATGGCCCAGCCCGCGGACTCGCGGGTCAGATCCCGGCGGGCGGCCAGCTCGGTCAGCACACCCGACCAGGTCACCGTCCGCCGGTCCCAGAAGCGAGGGCGCTGCGCAGCAGACCCGCGGCCGCCTCGGGCAGCCGGACCGGGTCGATCGGGTGCGCGACCACACCGTCCGCCCGCGACCAGGTGGCCAGCCAGGCGTCGTCGGGGCGACCGGCGACGAGCAGGATCGGGGGGCAGTCGTGGATCTCGTCCTTGAGCTGGCGCGCCAGGCCCATGCCACCGGGCACCGCCTCGCCGTCCAGGATGGCCAGATCGACCCCACCGCGATCCATCGCGGCGATCACCGCCGGCTGCGTGGCCACCTCCTGCACCCGGATCTCCGGCAGGTCCGCCGCCACCCGGCGGCCGAGCACGAAGCGGATGTTCTCCCGCGTCGCCCGGTCCGAGGCGTACAGCAAGATCGTCAGCGCCGGCCCATCGTCGCCGGCACCGCTGGTCTGGTCACTCATCGCGCATCTCCCTTGCCTGCGGGCACCGTCGGGCACCCCGGCCCTCGGCGTTCGATCGTATCGGCCCGGCCCCCCGACTCGCCCCAGCGTCCGGCCGGACCAATCGTGATCTTCACCGACACGTGCCCAGGGGTGACCTCGACAGACCTTGAGGCAATAATGACCCCGTGGCTCTTCACACTCATGCCGCCAGCGGCTCGCTGACCAGGCCCGCGGGCTCTCTGCACCCCATTCCGGAGTCCCGTCTGCGCGGTCGCGACAACCGACCGGATCCGGTGGCGGTCGGCGTGATCATCTGGCTCGCCTCCGAGCTGATGTTCTTCGCCGCCCTGTTCGCGGCGTACTTCACGATCCGCAACGTGACCAACGCCCAGGCGGCTGCCGCCGGGGTGCCGTCGTTGTGGGACACCCAGACCGCTCTGCTGAACATCCCGTTCGCCATCGTCAACACCAGCGTGCTGGTGGCGAGTTCGTTCACCTGCCAGATGGGCGTCTTCGCCGCCGAGCGCGGTCAGGTGAAGCGCACCGGAAGTCTGGTGAACCTCCGCGGCTGGGGCCTGCGCGAGTGGTACGTCCTGACGTACTTCATGGGCGCGTTCTTCATCGGCGGCCAGGTGTACGAGTACGCGTCGTTGTTCGCCGAGGCCGGCCTGACCATCTCGTCGAACGTGTACGGCTCGGTCTTCTTCCTCGCCACGGGATTCCACGGCCTGCACGTGACCGGTGGTCTGATCGCGTTCGCGGTGCTGCTCGGCCGGACCTTCCTGGCTCGTACGTTCACCCATGAGCAGGCGGTGGCCTCGGTCGTCGTCTCCTACTACTGGCACTTCGTCGACGTCGTCTGGATCGCCCTGTTCGGTGTGATCTACATCCTGCGATGAGCGACCACGCTGCCGGGAGATCACCTGCATCCGACTCCCCGGTGGCGGCAGAAACAACCGGAGAACCCCTCCGGACAACTGAACAGCATGACTCAGAGATCCGCATCGCAATCCACCGACGACCGAGAGGGCTCACCACGTGAGGTTCCTGTCTTCCAGACGGCGCCATCCGGCAGCCAAAGTGCTGCTGCTGGTGGCCGGCCTGTTCGTGATGGGCGCGTCCTGGGCTGCGCTGGCCCCGTCCCAGCAGGTCTCGGCCGACACCAACACCACTCAGCAGATCGCCGAGGGCAAGGCCCTGTTCGCGGTGGGGTGCTCGTCGTGTCACGGCCTGAACGGCGAGGGTCAGGTCAGCGAGCACATCCAGGGTCCGCCGCTGGTCGGCGTCGGGGCCGCAGCGGTCGAGTTCCAGGTCAGCACCGGCCGGATGCCCATGGCCAAGCCGGGCGCACAGGCACCGGTGAAGCCCAGCCGCTACACCGAGGACGAGGTTCTCGCGCTGGCCGCGTACGTGCAGTCCCTCGGGCCGGGACCGGAGATCCCCGACCCGTCGATGTACGACACCGCGGGTCTGACCGACGAAGATCTGTCCCGGGGCGGCGAGCTGTTCCGCACGAACTGCTCGGCCTGCCACAACTTCGAGGGCGCCGGCGGCGCCCTCCCCACCGGCAAGTACGCCCCGTCGCTGCGCGGGGTCTCCAACCTGCACCTGTACGAGGCCATGATCACCGGTCCGCAGCAGATGCCGGTGTTCTCCGACCAGGTGCTCACCCCCGACGACAAGCGGGCCATCATCGGCTACCTGAACACCCTGCACGCGAAGCCCAACCAGGGCGGTCTCGCGCTGGGCGGCCTGGGCCCGGTCAGCGAGGGTCTATGGGCGTGGATCCTCGGTCTGGGGAGCATCGTCGCCTTTGGTGTCTGGATCGCGGCAAAGGGAGCTAAGGCACGATGAGCCACGGAACGCACGAGGGCCGGCCGGAGCTGGAGTCGGCCTCCCACCAGGAACTCGCCGTCCAGGAGGACCCGGCTCGATTCCCGGTCCCCGACCCGGGGCTGGAGGAACACCTTCCCCGCCTGACCGATGTCGACGAGCGGGCAGCCGACCGCGCCACCCGTCAGGTCGCCACGATGTTCGGGCTGGTGCCGATCTTGGCCGTCGGCTTCGTCATCGTGTACTTCGCGGTGCCGAGCGACTGGACGATCGACTTCGGCATGCTGCACTCGAACGCGCAGCACGTGCTGCTCGGTCTGACACTCGGCCTGGCCGTGCTCCTGCTGGGCATGGGGGCGATCCAGTGGGGCCGCCAGCTCATGGGCGATCAGGAGATCGTCGACCTGCGTCACCCCATGGTCTCCACCGACGAGGCGCGCGCCTCGGTCATGGAGGACGTGAACACCGGTCTCGCCGAGACCCAGCTCACCCGCCGCAAGGTCATCGGGCGCAGCCTCATCGGCGCGCTCGCGGCGCTCGGTCTTCCGGTCATCGTCGGGCTGGCCGATCTTGGTCCCTGGCCGACCAAGAAGGGCCGGGCCGCCACGATCGAACGGACCATCTGGGCCCCGGGCGTCCGGCTGGTCCAAGACGTCACCTTCACCCCGATCAAGGCCTCCGACGTGGTCCTCGGCCAGTTGATCAACGGTCAGCCGGAGAATCTGAAGGACTACGAGGGCACCGAGTACCTGGTCGAGAAGGCCAAGGCCTCGATCATCGTCGTCCGGATGAATCCGAACACCATCAAGATCCCCGACTCGCGCCAGGACTGGCAGGTCGGCGGGATCCTCTGCTACTCCAAGATCTGCACCCACGTCGGGTGCCCGATCAGCTTGTGGGAGCAGCAGACCCATCACCTGCTCTGCCCGTGCCACCAGTCGACGTTCGATCTCGGTAACTCGGGAGTGGTCGTGTTCGGTCCCGCCCACCGCGCCCTCCCCCAGCTGCCGATCACCACCGACGCCGAGGGGTATCTGATCGCGCGGAGCGACTTCACCGTGCCGGTCGGCCCGAGCTTCTTCGAGCGCGACTCGCGCAATGACTTCAAAGAAGGTGACAACTGATGGCCAAGCCTGCGCCCACCTCGGGCGATGCCTCCGCCGTCGCCGCGGAGACCCCGCCGCAGCAGTTGGGACCGGTCTTCAAGCGCCTCGCCGGACCGACCAAGTGGGCCGACGAGCGCTTGGGCCTGGCCACCCTGGTGCGCAACGACGGCAAGAAGGCCTTCTACCTGCGCAAGGTGTTCCCGGACCACTGGTCCTTCCTTCTCGGCGAGATCGCGCTGTACTCGTTCATCGTCTTGCTGCTGACCGGCGTCTTCCTGACCTTCTGGTTCAAGCCCTCGATGGGCGAGGTGGAGTACCAGGGCACCTACCAGCTGCTGCGTGGCCTGCACGTGTCCGAGGCCTATGCCTCGACCCTCGCGCTGTCGTTCGACATCCGCGGCGGTCTGCTGATGCGCCAGGCGCACCACTGGGCAGCCATGCTGTTCATCGCGGCCATGCTGACCCACAGCCTGCGGATCTTCTTCACGGGCGCCTTCCGCAAGCCCCGTGAGCTCAACTGGCTGATCGGCGTCGGCCTGATCGGCATCGGCCTGATCGAGGGCTTCGCGGGTTACTCGTTGCCCGACGACCTGCTGTCCGGCACCGGGCTGCGGTTCGTCGACGGCCTGATCCGCGCCATCCCGCTGGTGGGCACGTGGCTGGAGTTCTTCATCTTCAACGGGGAGTTCCCCGGTGATCTGATCGTGCCGCGGCTGTACATGGCGCACATCCTGCTGATCCCCGCCGTGATCTTGGGTCTGATCGCCGCCCACCTGGCGCTGGTCTTCTACCACAAGCACACCCAGTACCCGGGCCCCGGCCGCAACGACAACAACGTGGTCGGCTACCCGCTGTACCCGGTGTACATGGCCAAGGCCGGCGGCTTCTTCTTCATCGTCACCGGCGTGATCATCCTGATGGGTGGTCTGATGCAGATCAACCCGGTGTGGACGTACGGCCCCTACAACCCGGCCGAGGTGACCGCCGGTTCCCAGCCCGACTGGTACATGGGCTTCGTCGAGGGCGCGATCCGGATCATGCCGAACTGGGAGTCTCACATCGGGGGCACGACCTGGTCGTGGAATGTGTTGATCCCCGGTGTCGGCTTGATGACCTTGATGTTCGGGTTGATGGCGATCTATCCGTTCCTCGAGCGTTGGGTGACCGGCGACAACGACGAGCACCACGTTCTGGAGTACCCGCGCAACGCCCCGACCCGGACCGCGTTCGGCGTCGCGGCGATGACGGCGTTCGGCCTGTTCTGGATCGGCGGTGGCAACGACCTGGTCGCCACGCAGTTCCACGTGTCACTGAACGCCGTGACGTACTTCCTGCGGGTCGCGGTGTTCGTCGGGCCCGTGATCGCCTTCATCATCGCCAAGCGGATCTGCATCGCCCGGCAGCGGGTGGACCACGAGCGCCTGCTCCACGGCGCGGAGAGCGGCGTCATCGTCCGCTCCCCCTCCGGCGGCTATCACGAACGGCATCGGCCGATCACCCAGGAGGAGGCGTACACCCGGACGCAGCAGCTCGAGCGCGATGCGCTGTTGCCCCTGGCCGCCGGGCAGCTGCCCGAGAAGCAGCTCAAGAAGGAGAACCGCCGCCGGCGGGCGACCCGGTTCTGGTACATCGACGCCCTCCGCAAGCCGAGCCGCGAGGAGATCGAGGAGGCCGCACACCATCACGGCGAGGCCCACGACGACGCCGGGTACGCCTCCGAGGACGCCACGGTGGGAGTCGGGCACCATCACGAGATCACCACCGATGGTTCCGAGATCGACGACAGGACCGAGTTCCGCCCCGCCCGCTGAGCGCCGCTGCACCCGCCCTCCACACCCCCTTCCGCCTCGCGGAAGGGGGTGTGTGTTCTCTCACTCTGGGCGGGTCGAAGGAATGCCCGGCGTCCTCGTTCGTTCATAGTTGATGGAAAGATGCCGCGCGCCGATGGGCGGCAGGAGATCCGCCAACCACCCAGCTGAGGCTCATGACTACCGACGTACGCGCCCCGAACCATCCCAATCCCCCATCCACGGACTCCCCGGCGCAGGCCGAGGAGAAGAAGAAGCTGCTGGATCTGTCGCTGACCCAGGTGGTCGGTGGCGCGATGGCGGCCATGACCTCCGCTGCGATCGGCTCCACCCTGGGTGTGGGCGGCACGATCGCGGGTGCCGCGCTGGCCAGCATTGTGGCCGGCGTCGCGGGCGCCCTCTACACCAGCTCGCTGCGGACCGGACGGGACAAGGTCCGGACCGTGTTCCGTGGCGGCGTCGCCGGACCCGGCGACACCAGCCTGTCCTCCACCGGCATCAATGCCCAGACCAGGGCCGGCGGCCGCGGTGCGGTGCCGATCTATCAGCCGTCGGCCAGCCTCGATCCGGCCCTCCAGGAGACGGTGGTCGCGCCGGCGTGGCAGCCGGTTCCGGTGGCCCCCGCCTCCTCCCCGGCTCAGCGCGGGCCGGGACGGCGGTCGTTTCCGTGGAAGCGGGCCGTGGCGATCAGCCTCGCGGTGTTCGCCCTAGCCGCGGTGCTCATCACCGGCTACGAGCGGGTCAGCGGCGCATCCCTGTCCGGAGGCACGGGCACCACGGTGTCGCAGGTCGGCACGGGCGGGTCGTCGAGCAAGGACCAGAAGCCGACCCCGATCGCCAGCCCGACGCCGTCGAGCAGTGCCACTCCGTCGGAGGCCAGCGCGACGCCGCAACCCTCGACCGGTGAGAGCGGTAGCTCGCCGTCGGCCTCGGACTCCCCCAGCCCGAGCGCGAGCGCGCCGAGCAGCACCCCCGAACCGTCGACGGCGGTCGGTGGCACCACCACCGTCGGCGGTCAGTAGGACTTCGCCGCCAGCCGCCGGACTCAGGCCGCCGCTTGGGGACCGACCCGGACCACCGGATCGCCCCCCGCGGCGGCATTTTGGGTGCTGGGCAATGAAACGACTCAAAATTCACCGGTAGTTCGGACCCATACGCTCACGACAACGATGTAACGCTTCAGGGTTCGCATCGGCCCATGCCAGAATGTTGGCGTGGCGGGCAACCAAGTGAGCATCAAGGACGTGGCAGAACGCGCCGGTGTCGCGCTCGGCACGGTGTCCAACGTGCTCAACCGGCCGGAGAAGGTGGCCGAGCCCACTCGGGCCCGCGTGCTGGCCGCGATCGAGCAGCTCGGCTTCGTCCGCAACGATGCCGCCAGGCAACTGAAGGCAGGCAAGAGCACCTCGATCGGCTTCATCCTGCTCGACGTCCGGAACCCGTTCTTCACCGATGTCGGCCGGGGTGCCGAGCAGGAAGCGGCGGCTCGGGGGCTCAGCGTGCTGCTGGCCAACAGTGACGATTCCCCTGAGCGCGAATCCGCCCACCTCGACCTGTTCGAGCAACAGCGTGTCCGCGGACTCCTCGTCTCACCCATCGGCAACGTCTTCGACCGGCTCGAGCGACTCCGCACGCACGGCATCGTCACCGTGCTGGTGGACCGCGTGGCCGACGGCCGCCCGTTCTCATCGGTGTCGGTGGACGACGTCGCCGGCGGTCACCTGGCGGTCAGCCACTTGATCGAGCAGGGTTGCCAGCGGATCGCCTTCATCGGCGGCCCGGTTACCATCCGGCAGGTGGCTGACCGCCTGTACGGCGCCAACAAGGCGGTCGCCGAGCACGAGGACGTCGAGCTGGAGGTGATCCTCAAGGACGGCTTGACCGTTCAGCACGGACGGGCTGCCGCCGATACCATCGTGCACCGTCCCGCCGATCGCCGACCCGACGGGGTGTTCTGCGCCAACGATCTGCTCGCGGTCGGCGCGCTGCAGTCGTTCACCATGCTCAGCCGCAGGATCGACGTGCCGGGCGACATCGCGCTGATCGGCTATGACGACATCGACTTCGCCAGTGCCACCGTCGTGCCACTCAGCTCGATCCGCCAGCCCTCGATCCTGATGGGCCGGACGGCGGTGGACCTGTTGATCGAGCAGATCGACGCCGGACCGGACAACCCGGTCGAGCCGCGCAGCGTGGTCTTCCAGCCTGAGCTCGTCATCCGCGACTCCACCCGCCGCCGCTGACCCCACGCACCCCTCCCCCGACCCGGCAACTGGGCGGGAACGACAGCGACACGCCGGAGAACCTGTCGTTCGGCCCCACATGCCGGGGACGGTGACCACCCAGCACGGCCCCAGAACGCAGGACGTGTCAGGGCACCACCCGACGCTCTCAGGGAGCGACCAGGATGACCTCGAGCGTGCGGGGCCCGTGGACGCCTTCCACCCGGTTGAGTTCGATGTCGCTGGTCGCGCTGGGTCCGCTGATCATGGTCAACGGCTGCGTCGGGTCGAGCCGGGCCAACATCTCCGGGACGTCCGGCACGACCACGGACTCCGACACCACGCACAGGTGATAGTCCGGTACGAGGCTGATCGCCCGGCGGCCCTGATCGGGTGAGGTGTCGAGGACGAGCGTTCCGGTCTCCGCCGCGGCCACCGCGCAGCCGGTGATCACGCCATCCACCTCGTCCAGCTCGGGAACCGTCAGCGGTGCATTGGGTCGGTCCACCCTCAGCTCGGCCTCGACACCGGCGGTCCACTCGCCCGGGAGACCCGGCGGGACGACCAGGGTCCGGACACCCCGTTCGGTCACCGCGGCGGCGACCGTGGTGGAGATCTCGGCCCTGGTACAGCGGCGGACGAGCGCCTTGTAGTCGATGAGCCGGTCGATCAGGAGTTCGACGACGTCGTCGAGCGAGCGGTTGGGTTGCTCTCGGTAGCTGCGGTCGATCTCCTCGTACGTCGGTGCCGAGGGTGGCGCCAGCTCGTGGGCCTCGCGGATCCGGGCCAGGATCTCGTATCGGGCGCTCATGACTGCTTGCCCTCGCGTTCGTGCGTGCTGTCGTGTTCGGTGGTCCACCAATCGCGGAACGATTGGCGGGGTGGTCGAGGGAGGTCGCGGGTTCCGGTCCAGGCGCTGGCGATGGGCAGGGGGATGGGTCCGATGACGCCTCGGCGGCGGCCCAGGAGCCGGCCGGTACGGGCGCTGCGGACGGCGGCGGTCCAGCGGCTCTCGTCGCTCATCAGCCACGAGGCGGCGGCCATGATCACGTTCTCGGCGCTGGGCAGGCGGTGCTCGGCACGGTGGGTTTCGACGTGCGCGGCGCGCAGGTGGACCAGCATGGACGGGATGTCGATCTTGACCGGGCAGGCGTCGTAGCAGGCGCCGCACAGCGAGCTCGCGTACGGCAAGGACGCGTTGTCCTCGATCCCGGTCAGCTGCGGGGACAGCACCGCACCGATCGGTCCGGGATATACCGACCCGTACGCGTGCCCGCCGGCTCGCTCGTAGACCGGGCACACGTTGAGGCAGGCGCTGCAACGGATACAGTTCAACGCGTCCCGCCCCTGCTCGTCGGACAGCACCGCGGTGCGGCCGTTGTCGAGCAGCACCAGGTGGAACTCCTGCGGCCCGTCGCCGGGGGTGATCCCGGTCCACATCGACGTGTACGGGTTCATCCGCTCCCCGGTCGAGGACCGGGGCAGCAGCTGCAGGAACACCTCCAGATCGGTGAATGAGGGGACGAGTTTCTCGATCCCCATCACCGTGATGAGCGTGCCGGGCAGGGTCAGACACATCCGCCCGTTGCCCTCGGACTCGACCACGCCGAGAGTGCCGGTGTCGGCCACGGCGAAGTTCGCGCCGCTGATCGCCACCTTCGCGGACAAGAATTTGCGCCGCAGGTGCTTCCGGGCCGCGGCGGCCAACACGGCCGGCTCGTCGGTCAGCCCCGGGTCCGCGTCGTCCATCTCGGCCAGGAAGATCTCCCGGATCTCGGCCCGGTTCCGGTGGATCGCCGGCACCAGGATGTGGGACGGCTTGTCGTGGCCCAGCTGCACGATCAGCTCGGCCAGGTCGGTCTCGTACGCGGCGATCCCGTGCGCCTCCAGATGCTCGTTGAGCCCGATCTCCTGGGTCGCCATCGACTTGACCTTGACCACCTCCTCAGCACCGGTCGCGGTGATCAGCTCGGTCACGATCTGGTTCGCCTCCGACGCGTCACGGGCCCAGTGCACCACCCCACCCCGGGCGGTGACGTTCTCCTCCAGTTGCAGCAGGTACGTCTCCAGGTGCGCCATGGTGTGCGTCTTCAACTGCCGGCCGGCCTCCCGCAACGCCTCCCAACCCGGCACCTCACCCACCACCTGAGCCCGCTTCGCACGGATCGTCCGCGTCGCGTTGCCCAGATTGGCCCGCAGCTGCGCATCCCCCAACGCCCGCCGCGCCGCCACCGGGAACGACTCCTCGCCGCGGAGATTCCCTACCCCCCGCGGCGCCGTCACCGGCCCCGGCCCGTCCGACCGCACCGAGTCCGACGGCAGGGCCGGCATCCCCAACATCACCGGCTCAGCCACGACGAACCCCCTCCCCACCGTCACGGGTCGAGGCCAAGATCTCGGCCAGATGAATCGTCCGCGCGCCGGTTCGCAACCGCGACAATCCCCCACCGATGTGCATCAGACACGAACTGTCCCCCGCTGTGCAGAACTCCGCCCCGGTGTCCAGCACGTTTCGCATCTTGTCTGCCAGCATCGCCGCCGATGTGTCGGCGTTCTTGATCGCGAACGTGCCCCCGAATCCACAACACTGGTCCGCCCCCGGCAGTTCCACCAGCCGCAACCCGTCCACGTTCCGCAACAGCTGCAACGGCTTGTCCCCCACCCGCAACATCCGCAACGAGTGGCAGGTCGGGTGGTACGTCACCCGATGCGGGAAGTACGCCCCCACATCGGTCACCCCCAAAACATCGACCAGGAGCTCCGACAACTCATACGTCCGCCGGCCCAGCTCCTCGGCCTCCTCCGCCAACCTCGCACCGCCGAACCGGGACGCCACCAACCCGTGCTGATGCCGCACCGACCCCACACACGAGCCCGACGGCATCACCACCGCGTCGAACGAGCCGAACGTGTCCACGAACCGCTCCACCAACGGCAACGCTTCCCGCTGATACCCCGTGTTCACATGCATCTGACCACAACACGACTGCTCGATCGGGAACACCACCTCGTGCCCCAACCGCTCCAGCAGTCGCACGCACGCCTGCCCCACCTGCGGGAACAGCGTGTCGGCCAAACATGTGACGAACAGCGCGATCCTCATCCACTCACCTCGTGGACGACGATAGTTCGTGCTCCGTCGCGGCCGGAGCCGGCCGATACCGCTTCAGCGTCGACGACGCGCGGACCGTCCGCCGGAGGTCCTCCAGGTCGCCGGCGAGTGCCCCGGCGGTCCGAGCCTGCACGATCAGGTTGCCGAGGGCGGTCGCCTCCACCGGACCGGACTCCACCGGGAGCCCCGACAGGTCAGCGGTCAGCTGACAGAGCAGCTCGTTGCGTGAGCCGCCGCCCACGATGTGCACCACCTCGGGGACCACCCCGGACAAGGCCGCCGCCTGCTCCATCGTGCGTGCGTACGCAACGGCCAGCGAGTCGAGGATGCAGCGCACCACCGCCGCCGGCTCTTCGGGCAGGTCCGTGCCACGGTCTCGACAAAAGCTGCGGATCCGCTCGGGCATGTCGCCGGGGGCGAGGAACACCTCCGCATCGACGTCCACCACCGGTCCTCCGGACGGGAGGGCCGCCGCCTCGGCCAGCAGCGCGTCGAGATCGACGGTCTCGCCGTCCTCCCGCCAGACCCGCACGGACTCCTGCAGCAGCCACAGCCCTCCGACGTTGCGCAAGAACCGGACTCGGCCGTCGACTCCGCCCTCGTTGGTGAAGTTCGCCGTCCGAGCCGCCTCGGTCAGCACCGGTTCATCGAGCTCGACCCCGACCAGCGACCAGGTGCCGCTGGACACGTACGCGATCTTGCGGTTGCGGGCCGGGATCCCCACCACCGCCGAGGCCGTGTCGTGGGAACCGACCGCCACGACGGTCGTGGCCGGCGCCAAACCGGTCCGGTCGGCGACGGCGGGGGTGAT
>DASTGF010000381.1:0-28979 GCA_035719255.1 Microlunatus sp.
CCATCAACATCATCGCCCGGACCACCGACGGTGACATCGGCATCCTGCCGGGTCACGAGCCGGTGCTGGCCATCCTCGTGCCGAGTGGCGTGGAGATCTTCTCCACCAACGCCCATCGCGAGATCGTGGCGGTCGACGGGGGCTTCATCTCCGTCGGGCAGGGTCGGGTGTCGATCTTGTCCGAGTACGCGCGGATGGCCCAGGACATCGACCTCCCGCACGCGGAGAAGGAACTCGCCGAAGCGCAGGCACGGCTGGACGACGGCGAGAACGACGAGGACACCCGTAAGCACTTCAGCCGGGCCCAGGCCCAGGTTCGTGCGGCGCAGAAGGTCCAGTCCCGATAGGACCCTGGGATCGGTGGGATCGGTGAGGTCGGCGGACTGTACCCAGCGGGCTGAGTGACGCTCATGCCCACGTGGCTCGGGGTGGTGGAGATCGCGGTCGCGGTCGTCCTCCTGATCGGCATCGCGATCGTGCTGTTGGCCGTACGTCGTCGCTGGCTGGCCCGTGAGGGCGGCACCTTCGAGTGCAGCGCACGGCTGCATGCCGGCAACGCCAGCGGGGGGTGGGCGCTGGGGGTGGCCCGCTACAACGGCGAGATGCTGGAGTGGTTCCGATTCTTCTCCTACGCGTTCCGCCCCCGGATCTCGCTGCGCCGCACTGAGATCCGGGTGGTGGGCAGCCGCGACCCCGACCCCGTGGAAGCCCTGGCGTTGTACGAGGGGCAGCGGGTGGTGGGCCTGGCCAGCAAGGACTCGGCGCCCAGCCAGCCACGGGCCGATGACGATGCGGCCTGGGAGCTGGCGATGGACCCGCAGTCCCTCACCGGACTTCTCTCCTGGCTGGAGGCCGCGCCGCCCGGGCCCGCCAGCCCCTACTGATGGGTCTGGTCCGGGCACCGCGGGGACCAGGGTCCGGCGCTCGCCTCGGGTCGATCCCGTTCTGAGAGGCTGTGCCGGTGGGTGGACCGATGCGTGGGGTGAACCTCGGCGGCTGGCTCGTGCTCGAGCGCTGGATGACCCCGTCGTTGTTCGAGGGAACCGACGCGATCGACGAGTACACCTTCATGGCCGCTCCCGATGCGGCGGGCCGGTTGCGCCGCCACCACGAGACCTTCATCACCGCCGACGATTTCGCCTGGATCGCCGATCAGGGGCTGGACCTGATCCGGCTGCCGGTCGGGCATTGGGTGTTCGGCGGTGACCCGCCGTATCGTGCGGCGGCCGACATCCTCGATGCGGCGATGGACTGGGCGGCCCGGAACGGGCTGGCCGTGCTGCTCGACCTGCACGCCGTGTCGGGGTCGCAGAACGGGCAGGACCACAGTGGCCGGATCGGTCCGCGCCGCTGGTATCGCGAGCGGCACCACCGCGAGCACACGCATGGGGCGCTGGCCGCGCTGGCCGGCCGATACGCGCGCCATCCGGCGTTGTGGGGGCTGGAGCTGGTGAACGAGCCGATGGACTGGCGGATCTGGCGGCTTCGACAGTTCCACCGGGACGCATACCGCCGCCTGGGCTCGCGGCTGGCCCCCGGCACCCGGGTGATCTTCTCCGACGGCTACGTCCCGTGGCTGCAGCGCGGCAGTCTGCCCGGCACCGAGGCGCTACCGACCGTCATCGACAGCCATTTCTACCAGGCGTTCTATCCCTGGGACGTGGCCCGCCCGATCGAGGCACACATCGCCAAGGCCCGCCGCCGAGCCCGCACCGTGCGCTGGCTGAGTCGACGGCATCCGGTGGTGATCGGGGAGTGGAGCGCGGGGCTCCCGGCCCGGGCGTACCGAGGACGAAGCCCGGAGGAACGGCCGGCGCTGACGCGCGCGTACCTTGCGGCCCAGCTCGAGGGTTACGCCGACGCCCTGGCGTGGTGCTACTGGAGCTACAAGACCGAGGAGGCCGGTGACTGGAACTTCCGCCACCTCGTCGAGTCCGGGATCTTCCCGCGCTGACGGCAACCCCGCTCGGAGCGGAGCTGTCAGGTCGTCGGACGGCCCGGGCCCTCCGACGACCTGACAGGTCGCGCTACTTCTGGGAGAAGGCGGCGTCGAAGGCGGCGGCGGGTGGGGTAATGGCGTTGTGGCGGCGGATGAACTCCAAGGCCTCGGGCGCGCCGTCCAGGCGATCCATGCCGGCGTCCTCCCACTCGATGGAGATCGGTCCGTCGTAGCCGATGTGGTTGAGCATGCGGAAGATGTCCTCCCACCGGGTGTCGCCGTGGCCGGTGGAGATGAAGTCCCAGCCGCGCCGCGGGTCCGCCCAGGGCAGGTGGGAGGACAAGATTCCGTTTCGGCCGCCCGTCATCCGCATCTTGGTGTCCTTGCAGTCCACGTGGTAGATCCGGTCGGCGAAGTCGAGCAGGAAGCCGACGTAGTCCAGACCCTGCCAGACCATGTGCGACGGGTCGTAGTTCAGCCCGAAGCCGGGCCGCCGGTCGATGGCGTCGAGGGTGGCCACCGTGGACCAATAGTCGTACGCGATCTCACTCGGGTGCACCTCGTGGGCGAACCGGACCCCGACCTCGTCGAAGACGTCGATGATCGGGTTCCACCGGTCGGCGAAGTCGGCGTAGCCGGCGGCGATCACGTCGTCACCGACCGGCGGGAACATCGCGACGTAGTGCCAGATCGCCGACCCGGTGAAGCCGACCACCGTGTTCACCCCGAAGGCGGCGGCGGCGCGGGCGGTGGTCTTCATCTCCTCCGCGGCCCGCTGACGCACACCCTCCGGGTCGCCGTCACCCCACACCCGAGGATTGACCATGTTCTGGTATCGCTCGTCGATGATCGCCTCGCAGACCGCCTGGCCGTTGAGGTGGTTGGAGATGGCCCAGCAGCCCAGGCCGTACTCGGCCAGCGTGTCCTTCTTCCCCTGCACGTACGCGTCGTCCTCGGCCGCCCGAGCGACGTCGAAGTGGTCGCCCCAGCAGGCGATCTCGAGACCGTCGTAGCCCCACTCCGCAGCGAGCCGGCACACCTCCTCGAAGGGGAGGTCGGCCCACTGGCCGGTGAACAGCGTGACCGGGCGGTCCTGCTGGGCCCGGGCCCGGCCCGTGGCTTCGGGGTAGGTCATGTGTCGGACTCCTGATCGGTCGGGGAGCGGTCACGGTCACGGTCACCGCCGGGGACCCACAGCACATCGCCGTCCGCGCCGTTGGCGACGCGGGTGAGGATGAACAACAGATCCGAGAGACGGTTGAGATAGGTGATGGCGAGCAGATTGACCCCGCCGGCCGCGGGCGGCCCGGAGGTCTCGTCGTCGGACCCGTCGACCGGCTCCGGCGCCGGCTCCGCGGCGGGCTCGGCAACCTCCGTGCCGTAACGCTCCACCGCCCGCCAGGCGGCGCGCTCGGCCCGGCGCACGATCGTGCGCGCCACGTGCAGCTGCGCGGCCGCCAGGGTGCCGCCGGGGAGGATGAACGAGTGCAGATTGGGTAGCGGATCTCCGTACCCGTCGCAGTCGGCTTCCAGCCGGTCGACATAGTCCTGGGTGATCCGCAGGGGCGGGTATCTCGGGTGTGCGGTCAGCGGGGTGCTGAGATCAGCGCCGGCGTCGAACAGCTCGTTCTGCACCCGCCGCAACGTGCGGGCCACGGGCTCGGGAAGGCCGCCGGCCGCCAGCGCCACGCCGATGGCGGAGTTCGCCTCGTCGACGTCGCCGTACGCCTCGACCCTCGGATCGGTCTTGGTCGTGAGGCTCATGTCGGCCAACCGCGTCCGGCCCGCGTCGCCGGTCCGGGTGTAGATCCGGGTGAGGTGCACCATCAGCCGACTCCGCCTCGCTGCGCCATGGGAAAACCCTATCTGGGCGCGTTTCGCTGCGAGGAGGTCCCCGGCGGCTGTGGCAGGGTGACCGCGTGAGGCGACACACCCTGGTGCGGGCGGGGCTCGGCCCAGCGGCGGCGGCGCTGCTGACCGTCTTCGCCGCCTGCGGCACCACCCCGACCGTCGATCCGCTGGCCGCCACCCGGCCCTCCGCGTCCGCTGCATCGACCGCGGTCGAGACCGGCCCGAAGGACTGCGAGTACGTCGCCACCGGCGACGCCGCCCGTCCGGTGAAGCCGCCGACCGAGACCGGCGTGCCCAGGAGCGGCACCACCCGGTATGTGATGACGACCAACGAGGGCCCGGTCACCCTGACCCTGCACCCCAGCAAGGCGCCCTGCGCTGTGCACTCGTTCACCTCGCTGGCCGACCAGGGGTTCTTCGATCAGACCCGCTGCCCGCGGCTGGCCAACAAGGGCCTGTTCATCCTGCAGTGCGGCGACCCGACCGGGACCACCGATGGCGGCCCTGGCTACACCTTCGCCGACGAGACCACCGGCAACGAGCAGTACAAGGCCGGCGTCGTGGCGATGGCCAACTCGGGTCCGAACACCAACGGCTCGCAGTTCTTCATCGTGTTCGCCGACTCCGAGCTTCAGCCCGACTACACGATCTTCGCCACGATCGACGCGACGTCGCTGAAGGTGGTGAAGAGGATCGTGGCCGACGGCGACGACGGAAGCAATCCGTACGGCGGCGGGAAGCCCAAGAACCCCGCCGAGATCATCTCGGTGAAGAAGCAATCCTGAGCACGGAGGGACGCAACAACCCGGGCGCCATCAGCAAGGCGAGCAGAACCGGGAACTCCAGGTAGGCGTGATAGGACGCCAGGGCGGCGTACACGGCCTTGCCCTGGAGGTAGTCGGTGACGAATACCGCAGCCAGCACGAGGCCGGCCCCCATCCCCAGCACCCAGGCCCGCCGGCCAGGCAGCCACGGAACCCGAGCCTCGAAGGCCGCGGTCGCGTCCGGGGCGAAACGGGGCAGGAAGCCGACCCAGACCACGTAGTGCATGGTCTGCATGAACGCGAAGACCACCAGGAAGCGCAGTCCCCAGTGGTCCAGCGTGGGCGGGGTGGCCGAGGCGACCACCGTCGCGCCGGTGCCCACGAAGCGCTGCACCACGCCGGGCCCGTCGACGATGAACCGGTCCAGGGCGCCAGCCAGGATCACCAGCGGCAGCACGACGATCCAGAGCACCTGGGTCAGCCGGAAGGCCGCTCGGGCCGCGCCTCCGGGAATGCGGCCGGCCCACTCCCAGAGGAAGACCAGCGGTACGAGGTTGTGCAGATGGGTGAGCACGACGAAGTAGTACGCCGGGAAGGCGATCGACGCCACGGCACCCGATCCCAGCAGCAGTGCCACCGCGACGATCAGCACCACCCCCGCCCGCGACCGGGCTCGGCCGAGGGAGCGCAGCCCGAGCAGCGCGCCGGCGGCCAGCACGAGGAAGCCGAGCACGATCTCGCTGGGGCGCCCGACCGCTGGCGCGAACGTGGTCAGTAGGCGGCACACGACGATCCCGGTGATCAGCGCGAGCAGCAGATAGAGGAACGGACCCGACAGCACCGGGGCGAACCGGCCCGCGACGTAACGGAGCTCCAGCACGTTGTGCAGCACGCCGAAGGCGATCAGCCCGAGCACCGTGGTGGCCAGCGGCGCGCGGGTGGCGAGGACGAGCGCGAGCACCGCCAACCCGAGCATCCCGGACACCAGCATCGGAACCGGTAGCGTCGGCCGGGTGGTGGAGTCCGTGCTCACCTGGTGGGCCGGCTGGATCCCGGCATTCGTGCTCACCTGTGCCATCGAGGTGCCGGTCTATCTGCTCGTCCTGGGCCTGGCGGGCCTGACCGGCGGAGAGCAGGCGCGGATCACCCGCGCGCAAGCCGCTCTGACCGCCGTCGGGGTCAATGTGGCGACCCACCCGCTGTTCTGGGCGATCGCGCTGGAGCTCGACGATATGGCGGGGCTGGTCATGGCCGAGCTGGCGGTCATCGTCGTCGAGGGGCTGCTGCTGTTCGCAGTCCTGCGACAGCGGTGGTGGGCCTGCGCCGGCTGTGCGCTGGTCGCCAACACCGCCTCGGCGGTCCTCGGAACCGCAGCCGCCGGCGCGCTCACTTCTTGGGCCGCTTAGGTTTCGACGAGGTCCACTTCGCCAGGATCACCAGCAGCCCGACGGCCACGAATGCGACCACG
Organism: Microlunatus sp.; assembly: GCA_035719255.1. GTDB lineage: Bacteria > Actinomycetota > Actinomycetes > Propionibacteriales > Propionibacteriaceae > Microlunatus. The sequence continues at coordinate 6,023 of DASTGF010000381.1, forward strand.
ATGGTGCCGGCGAACCCGTTGCCGCCCTGCGGCGCGGCATCCATCGTGACCAGGGCGAGCATCGGGAGCCCTCCGATCGACCCGACGAGGGCGGTCATCGCCGGCCTCGCAGGTGCCGGAGCACGACGAGGACGACCGTCGCCGCGATCACCGCGAGGATGACCACGACGACGACGGGTCCCGCCTGCGCGGTGGGGCTGGGGGCGATGTCGAGCGGGGTCGGCATGTCCCTATCTTCGGGGGCCGACCGGTTCGGTGGATGCACCGGGCCCCCCATTCGTTCAGCTGGGGCGCTGGTTGAGCCCGGCGAATCGACCGATGGTGGCCAGGAACACCTCGGGGCGGTCGGAATGCACCCAGTGGCTGGCACCCTTGACGGTGATCAGCTGGGTCCGGGGGAAGAGCGCGCGCATGCCGGGCGCGTCCTCGGGACGGACGTAGTCCGAACGCTCACCGGCCACCCAGATCACCGGGCCGAGGTACGGCTCGGTGACGGTCTCGGGCCAGCCGCCGATCTCGGCAAGGTGGTCGCCGAGCAGCTGGAGATTCATCTGCCAGTGCCAACCCGCGGAGCCTGGACGGGTCGTACGGCGCAGATTCTGCAACAGGAAACTGCGGATGGTCGGGCTCTCGACGTACGGCGCCAGCCCACGATCAGCCGCCGACCGGTCGGTGATCGTGGCCAGATCCAGCGCCCGCATGCCCTCCACGTAGCGCCCGAACTCCCGCAGGCCGCCGTAGGCGACGGGGGAGACGTCGACGACCGCGAGCCGGTCCACCAGTTCCGGGTGCTCCAGCGCGAGCATCATCGCGACCTTGCCGCCCATGGAGTGACCGACCAGGACGTACGGTTCGGCGGACTCCCGACGCAGCGTGTCCGCTACCGTGGCGGCCATCGCGGAATAGCTGAAGTCCGCGCTCCACGCCGACCGGCCGTGGTCCGGCAGGTCCAGCAGCAGCACCCGGGCCTCGTGGGCGAGCCCCTTGGCGATGGTGGTCCAGTTCTTCCCCTGGCCGAACAGACCGTGCAGGAAGCAGATCTGTGGTCCACTCCGCCCCAACCTGGTGAGGTGCAGCCCGCCGCGGTCAGCCGGTGTCACGGACGCCGCTGCCAGCAGCCGGTGTGCCAGTGCCGCCGGTAGGCCACCGCGCTGTCACTGCCCAGCGGCGGATCGGCCGGCCATGCCACCACGTGCGGCGTTCCCGGCTGGATGATCTGGGAACACGAGGGGCACCGGTACGACTTGTGCGTCGCCTGCCCGGTGATGCTGCGGACCACCCACCGACCGTCATGTTTGACCGCGGACGTACCGAGGCTGGGATTCAGCGGTCGCGGCGCGCGCACGTGCTTGCTGGGACGCTTGGCCACGGCTCAGAGCACCTCGCGCAGAGCGACGAGCGCGGTGTCGGGGTCGTCGGCCGCAGCCAGCCGCTCGAGCAGCAGGGCCGGCCGGTCCCCGGGCTCGGCGGTCTCGGCGAAGATCTGCTGCTGGGCGGCCAGCACCTCGCGCGGGCCGAGCTCGGCGAGGACGTCGAACGGCTTGGGCATCCGGCAGCCCAGACTCATGCCGGTGTCGATCTGGTCGGGGCTGGCGTACCAGCTGCCCACCATGACCAAAGCACGATTCAGATAGGGCGCGAGCAGGGCCATCGGCAGCTCGGCGGCCCGGCTCGCCCGCGCGAGCGGACCCGGCCCGGGTGCGTCGGTGGGACCCTCGGGTCCGTAGCTGTAGAAGCCGCGCCCCGACTTGCGGCCGAGCCACCCGGCCGCCACCAACTGGCTGAGCAGCGGGGCGGGGGCCACGAGTCGGTCCCGGGTCTCGTCGTACATCCGGTTCAGCACGGCCAGCGTGACGTCGTGACCGACGAGATCCAGCAAGGCCAGGGGGCCCATCGGGTGGCCGGCCCGGACCATGGCGGCGTCGATCTCGTCGCGGGCGGCGAAACCGTCGCCGCAGAGCAGAGCGGCCCGGTTGAGGTAGCCGACCAGCAGGGTGTTCACGACGAAGCCGGCTCGGTCGGTGCAGGTGATGGTGGTCTTGCCGAGGTCGTCGAGCACGTGCTGGGCGCGCTCCACGGTCGCCGGGGAGGTCAGCATCGTGCTGATCAGCTCCACGAGTGGCTGCACCGGTGCGGGGTTGAAGAAGTGCACGCCGACGACGCGCTCCGGACGCTCGGTGCTCGCCGCGATGGCGGTGATCGACAGCGACGAGGTGTTGGTCGCCAGCAAGGCCTCCGGGCGGGTGCGTCGGTCCAGCTCGGCGAAGATGGTGGTCTTGACGTCGAGGTCCTCCACCACCGCCTCGACGACCACGTCGGCGTCCGCCACGGCGGCCAGGTCCGTGCCGAAGGACACCCGCCCGAGCAGGGCGTCGCGGTCGTGCGCGGTCAGCTTGCCCGTTGCGACCGCCCGGTCGGTGGATCGGCCGAGGATGGCGCGGCCTCGGTCGAGTGCCGCCTCGGCGACCTCGATCCCGGCGACGTCCCAGCCGTTGCGGGCGAAGACCTCGGCGATGCCCGCCCCCATCGTGCCGAGTCCGACCACTGCTACTCGTCTGGAATCGCTCACGCACCGAGTCTTCCAGATCGCGTGGAGCGGGCGGTGTGCACTCCACGGCCCGTCGCAGCACGAGGGCAGCGGTAGTCGATACTCCCCGCGGGTGCGCCTTGGGGATGAACCGCCACATGTCGAAGGGTGTTATTGCATTCCCATATAGGCATATGATGGTGCACATGGCGCGAGCGGCGACGACATCGGATGTCTTCAACGCGATCGCCGAGCCGCAGCGCCGGCAGATCCTGACGCTGTTGCGTTCGGGTGAGCGGGCGGTCACCGAGGTGGCCGAGGAACTCGGGATGACGCAGCCGGGCACGTCGAAGCACCTGAGGGTGCTCCGGGAGGTCGGACTGGTCCGCGACCGCCAGGCGGGCAGGAGGCGCCTGTATGGCCTGGATGCCCGCGGATTGCGGCCGGTTCACGAGTGGAGCGGCGGGTTCGAGGACTACTGGCAGGAGAGTTTCGACCGGCTCGACGGCTACGTACAAGACCTCAAACAGCAACGCGACAAGGAGAAATGACCGATGGCAGCGACAGGTCAGAGGGCCGAGGAGAGGGCCGTGGCAGAACAACGGCCGGGGGCGACACGTGACGCCGACCGCCGGGAGATTCTGATCTCGCGAACCGTCGACGCCCCGCGCGACCTGGTGTTCGAGGTGTTCACCTCCGTACAGCATCTGTCGCGGTGGTGGGGACCAGAGGGGTTCACGACCACGACGAACGCGTTCGACTTCCGGGTCGGCGGGGTCTGGGACTTCGTGCTGCACGGGCCGGATGGAACCGATTACCCCGAGTGGATCACCTGGACCGAGATCGTCCCGCCTGGACGCATCGCGCTGCTGCACGGTGAGTCTGCCGACGATCCGAACACGTTCGTATCGGTGCTGACCTTCGCTTCGGTGGATGCGGCGACGCTGATCGAGATGCGCACGGAGTTCCCCACCCGGGAACTGCGCGACGACGCGGTCGAGAAGTATCACGCGATCGAGGGCGGCCAGCAGACGCTGGGCCACCTGGCGGCGTACGTCGCCGACCTGTCGGGGAAGGGGCACCGCTGATGCCCGGAACCGTCTTCTTCAGCGTGTCGATGTCGCTGGATGGCTTCATCGCACCTGAGTCCAGCGAGGGGTTGATGGGTCGGCAGTGGATGGAGCTGCAACGGTGGGTCTTTCCGCAACGCTTCTTCCGCCAGAACCTGAAGCTCGGTGCGGGTGGCGAGGAAGGCCGTGACAACGACATCTTGCGCGAGACGTTCGAACGCACCGGCGCAAGCATCATGGGAAAGCGCATGTTCGACGCCGGCGAGCAGGCCTGGCCGGAGGAGGCGCCCTTCCACACACCGGTGTTCGTCGTGACGCACGAGAGACGTGAGCCATGGGAGCGGCCGGGCGGAACCACGTTCCACTTCGTCGACGACGGCATCGACTCTGCGCTCGACCGCGCCCGTGACGCCGCCGGCGACCGCGACGTCCGGATCGCCGGCGGCGGCGCGACCATTCTGGAATACCTGAACGCCGGCTTGATCGACGAGTTCTCGATCGCCCTGTCACCCGTCCTGTTCAGCTCCGGGGTCCGATTGTTCGAGGGCGTCGACGCACAACGGGTGGCCCTCCAGCAGGTCGGCGTGGAGTCCTCCCCGCGGGTGACGCACCTGGACTACACGGTGCGACACCGGGCCTAGGCCCCGCTCACGTCGATCCGGCCGATCCGCGCGGTTCGGGATTCCGGTCCGATCCGCTGGATCAGCTAGGTTGGACGACCGTGCGACTGGTGATTGCCAAGTGCCGCGTCGACTACGCCGGCCGGTTGGCGGCCCACCTGCCGATGGCGAAGCGGCTCATCCTGGTGAAGGCGGACGGATCGGTCTCGATCCACGCCGACGACCGTGCGTACAAGCCGCTGAACTGGATGAGCCCACCCTGCTCGATGGCAGAGCGCCCGGCCGACGAGGTCGAGACGGCGGCCGGGCTCAGCGAAGTGTGGGAGGTTCGAGGACGCGACGGCGACACCCTGCAGATCTCGTTGGCCGAGATCCATCACGACTCCAGCCACGAGCTCGGCGTGGATCCCGGTCTGGTCAAGGACGGGGTCGAGGCACATCTCCAGGCCCTGCTCGCGGAGCATCCCCAGACGCTGGGGGAGGGCTGGTCCCTGGTTCGCCGGGAGTACCCGACGGCGATCGGACCGGTTGATCTGCTGTGCCGGGACGCCACCGGCGCGTACGTCGCCGTGGAGGTCAAGCGTCGCGGCGAGATCGACGGGGTCGAGCAGCTCACGCGCTACCTGGATCTGCTCCGCCGGGACCCGCTCCTGGGCGACGTCCAGGGTGTCTTCGCCGCCCAGCAGATCAAGCCCCAGGCCAGGGTCCTGGCGCTGGACCGGGGCATCGCCTGTGTGACGGTCGACTACGACGCGCTCCGCGGGATGGACCGCACCGAGGACCGCCTGTTCTGAAGCCGGGCCTGAACGAACCGGGTCTGGAACCGAGTCTGAATGAAGCGGGTCCGACTCAGGAAGCGGCTTGGTCGACCAGGTCGTCGTCGAGCATGAACTCCGCGGCCGGTGCGGCCGTGGCCTGCTGAAGGGCCAGCTGGCTCAGCGAGTTCAACTGCTCCTTGATGGCCGCGCGTTGACGGTTGATCCGCTCCTGCTCGGCCCGGAGCTCGTCGGCGTCGGCCTGGAGCTGACGGCGGCGCCAGAAGAACTCCTGGCGCGCCCGCTCGTCCACCACCGCGGCCTCGTGCTTGGCCCGCGCCAGGATGCTTTCGGACTCGGTCCGCGCCTGCTGACCGAGACGCTCCGCCTCGGTCTGGGCCCGTAGCCGGAGCTGAGCAGCGTCGCGCCGGGCCGCCTGCAGCAGGTCCTCCGCCTCCCGGCGCGCCTGCTGCAGTACGTCGGCCGCGACGAGATCGGGCCTGGACTGCCGGGTCTGGGCGAGCTCGGTCCGGGCCGCGCTGAGCGCAGACTCCCGGGCCGCGAGAACGGCCTGGGACTGCTCGGCCCGGACCTCGGCGGCCTGGAGCCGATTGCTCAGCTGGTGCAGCTGGCGGTCGACCGCCTCGGGGTCGTAGCCCGAGCGGACTCGGCGGAACACGGGGACGGGTGTCGTCATGGTGTCGGCTGCCCGGACTCAGCGACCTGAGCCCGACGAGCCGGCAGCCGCCGGTTCATGCGGAGAGCCCAGCTCGTCGGACTCGAGGTCCTCGTCGAGTTCCCCGCCGTCGATGGGGCTCTCCTCGGTGACGTCCGGCGCCTGCTGCTTCGGCATCACGACCGTTCGATCCGCGGCAGGTCCGCCTGTCCCGGAGTCGCCCCGGCTGGAGTCGCCCCGGCCGGCCTCGGGGCTGTCGAGGTCGTCCAGCTCCGGGAACGACCCGGCCGTCTCCTCCGCCATCGCCGACAGGCTGGCGAGCTGGGTGAGCACCGCCTGCTTGCGGCGGCTGAGCCGCTCGGTCTCCCGCTTGAGCTGCTGCTTGCGCCAGGTGAACTCCTGCTGGGTCCGCTCCGAGATCGCGGCGGCCTCCTGCTTGGCGGCCGTGATCCGCTCCTCGGACTCCTTGATGGCGGCCAGCTTGACCTGCTGGGCCTCGGCGAGCGCGTCGGTCCGGATCCGGGCAGCTTCGGCGATGTCGGCTTCCAGGCGAGCGGACGAGTCGGCGTTGTGCTGCTCGGCGTTCGCCAGCATGGCCTCGATCTTCGCCTTGTGGTCGTCGTGCAGCTGCTGCAGCGTGGCCAGCGCGGCCTCCTGCTCGCCGGCGATCTCGGCGCGGACCCTGGCGGCCTCCGCCTCCGTATGCCGGCGCAGGTTCTCGGTCTCGATGTAGGCGCTCTGCCGCACGGTCTGCGCCTCGTGGTCGGCGGCCTCGCGCAGCGCGTCGGCCTGCCGGCGGGCCGACGCGATGATCGCCGCGGATTCGGCGGCGGTGCGCTCGTTGGCGTTGCGGGTGTCCTCTTCGAGCTGGCGGCGCAGACGCTCGATCTCGGCGATGCCGCTGTTCTTCAGCTCACCGGCGTCCCGCTGAGCGTTGGCCCGCAGCTGCTCGACCTCCCGCTGCGCGGTCTCCTTGAGCTGCTCGGCCTGCGCGACCGCGGAGTCGATGATCTCCTGGGCCTTCTCCTCGGCCAGGGACAAGATCTCCCCGGTCCGGCCGCCGACCTTGGCCACCGCGTCCTCGGGCAGGGCCTGGTCGCGCAGCCGGGCGACCTCGTCCTGCAGAGCTCGGACCTGCTGCTCCAGACCGGTCGACTGGCGGCGGCGCTGCACGGCGTCGGCCTCCAGCTGGCGGACGTAGTCGTCGACCGCGTTGCGGTCGTATCCCCGGAGTGCGGTCGGGAAGTTGCCGGCGGCGCTCGCGGCGTCGTCGAAGAGTCCCAGACCGTCGTTGCCTGTCTGTGCCACGCCTTGTCCTCTCAGATCCTGCTCGGTGCCCGCGGCCGGGGGTCGGACCGGTCAGTCCGTGCCGTCGGGCGTCGTGGGCGGCTGGACGAGTTCGATGAGTACTCCGCCCGTGTCCTTGGGATGAACGAAGTTGATCATGGAATTACCCGAGCCGCGCTTGGCTGCATCATAAAGCAGCCTCAGGCCCTTTCCCCGGAGGACGCTCGCGGCATGGTCGACGTTCTCGACGCGATAGGCCAGCTGCTGAAGCCCGGGCCCGGACCGTTCGAGGAAGCGGGCGATGGCTGACTCCGGTGTCAGCGGCGCGAGCAGCTGGATCTGAGTCCCACCCGGCGACCCGCCGGCCGGAGACAGCATCGCCTCGACCACCCCCTGCTCGGTGTTCACCTCGCGATGGCGTTCCACCAGGCCGAGCGTGTCGGCGTAGAACGCGACCGCGGCGTCCAGGTCCGGTACGGCGATGCCGACATGGTCGACGGCCAGCGCCAGTCCGGCGAGCGGTCCGGCCGTGTCACCCGCCCGGAGCGGGCCGTCGGATCCGCCTGCGGGGGTCGAGGAATCGGGGACCATGCCGCAAGAGTGCCAGACTGGGCCACAGCGAGTCGCCGACGCGACATGAGCGCGGCGGGGTCGGCCGCACGAGTCACCCTTCGCAAGCCACGTCGCACCAGAGGCATCACGCGGGGGACAACGCGCACAACGCAAGGAGGCATCCATGGGTTCGGTGATCGTCGGTGGGGCGCGGACCCCGATCGGCAGGCTGCTCGGTGCATTCGCCGATCTCTCGGCGACCGATCTCGGCGGGATCGCGATCGCGGGGGCGCTGGAGCGGGCCGGAGTGGCCGCCGAGCACGTCGACCACGTGGTGCTGGGCCAGGTGCTGCAGGCCGGCTGCGGCCAGCTGCCCGCCCGGCAGGCCGCCGTCAAGGGCGGCATCTCGATGTCGGTCGACGCGCTGACGGTCAACAAGGTCTGCCTGTCGGGACTGAACGCCATCGCGGTGGCCGACCTGATGATCCGCGCGGGTGACGCCGACGTGGTGGTCGCCGGCGGGATGGAGTCGATGACGAACGCCCCACACCTGCTGCCGAAGTCCCGGCGCGGCTACAAGTACGGCGACGTCACGCTGATCGACCACCTGGCGACCGACGGGCTCTGGGACGCCTTCACCGACCAAGCGATGGGCGCCCTGACCGACAGCTGCAACACCGGTGAGACCCTGGTCAGCCGACAGGACCAAGACGCCTTTGCCGCTCGATCGCACCAGCGGGCCGAGGCGGCGACTGCCTCCGGGGTGTTCGACCGGGAGCTGGTCGGTGTGCCGGTTCCACAGCGCAACGGCGATCCACGGGTGGTGACCCGCGATGAGGGCATCCGGTCCGGGGTGACCGCGGAGTCCCTCGCCGGACTGCGGCCCGCCTTCGGCCGGGACGGCACCATCACCGCCGGATCCTCCTCGCCCATCTCCGACGGTGCGGCGGCTGTCGTGGTGGCCAGCGAGGAGGCTGCACAACGACTCGGGCTGACGCCGTGGGCCGCGATCGGCGCCTACGGCTCGGTCGCCGGCCCGGACTCCTCGCTCCAGCTGCAACCCGCCAACGCCATCGCCCAGGCGCTGAAGAAGCAGTCGTTGTCGGTGGCCGACCTGGATCTGATCGAGATCAACGAGGCCTTTGCGGCCGTCGGCGTGGCCAGCGCACGAGCGCTCGGGCTGTCCGACAGCCAGATCGAGGAGCGGGTCAACACCGACGGCGGTGCCATCGCTCTAGGGCACCCCATCGGGGCGTCCGGAGCCCGACTCGTGCTGCACCTCGCCGCGGCGCTGCACCAGCGCGGCGGCGGCACCGCGGTCGCCGCGCTGTGCGGTGGCGGCGGACAGGGCGATGCGCTGATCCTCACCGGGGCCTGACCGTGCCGCTGACCACCGACATCGACCGACTCGTCGAGGCGGCCCGTGCCGGTCGCCCTCGCGCGGTGGCACGGCTGGTGTCGTTGATCGAGAACTCCTCGCCGGCCCTGCGCGAGGTGATGGCCGCACTCACCCCCAGCACCGGTCGGGCGACGGTGATCGGACTGACCGGATCACCGGGCGTCGGCAAGTCCACCACGACCACCGCACTGGTTGCCGCGTTGCGTGAGCGGGGCGAGCGGGTCGGAGTGCTCGCCGTAGACCCGAGCTCACCGTTCTCCGGCGGCGCCTTGCTCGGAGACCGGGTCCGGATGCAGCAGCATGCGCTCGACCCTGAGGTGTTCATCCGCTCGATGGCCACCCGGGGTCATCTGGGCGGCCTGAGCGCCGCCGCCCCCCAGGCGCTTCGGGTCTTCGATGCTGCCCGGTGCGACACGGTGGTGGTCGAGACCGTCGGCGTCGGTCAGTCGGAGGTGGAGGTGGCCGGGCTCGCCGACGTCACCGTCGTCCTCGTCGCCCCTGGCATGGGCGACGGCATCCAGGCCGCCAAGGCCGGCATCCTCGAGGTGGGCGATCTCTTCGTGGTGAACAAGGCCGATCGCGAGGGTGCGCAGGCGGTCGTCCGCGACCTGCGCACGATGGTCGCCATGGCCGCCCGCGAGCCGCACGAGTGGAAACCCCCGGTGCTCACCACGATCGCCTCCGTGGGCGCCGGCATCCCTGAACTGGTCGAGGCGATCGGGCGGTTCGTCGACCACACCCGCGAGGACGGCAGCTGGGACCGTCGCCGGACGGCCCGGGCCGCCCACGAGATCGAGGCCCTGGCCCTCGGTGAGCTGCGCAGCCGGTTCCGGTTCGGCGGTCACGCCGGACTGCCCGCGCTCGCCCGGGCGGTCAGGGACGGCCGGCTGGATCCGTACGCGGCCTCCGACCAGCTGGTCGCCCAGGCCACCGACGCCGACATCGCCCCCGACATCGGCGTGGGCCCCGACGATCGCAGCGGGCCGCTGCTGGCCGACCGGGCGTGACGACCGGCCGGACCGCGTGTCGATCCGGATCGAATCAGCGTGCTTGGGATAGAAATGATGCTTCGGGGCATCGTGTCCCGGCTCGTGCTCACGGTCCCGCCCGGGGCTGGAGATCGCGCTGCGAGGAGGGGTGACGAACATGAGGTGGGTCAAGAAGATCCTGTTCGCCCTGGCCGTGCTCTTCGCGGGCTTCTACCTGATCACCCGTCCCGAGGATGCCGCGGACGCCGTTCGCGGGGTCTTCCTCTGGGTCGCCGGTGCCGTCACCGCGGTCTTCACGTTCTTCACGTCCCTGGCCAGCTGAGGTCGGATGCTCGGGCTCGACCGTTGGCTCGACCCGCACGTCGAGCAGTACCTGCTCACCGATGACGATGAATACATCGTCGATCAGGTGGTGAAGCACCCGATGGCCATCGTCTGGCCGGGCCTGCGCTTTGTGCTCGGGCTGCTGCTGGTCGTGCTGGCGACGTACGCCGGTGCGCCGTTCGGTTGGGTGCTGGGTCTGATCGGGCTGGGGCTGGCCGTGCAGGCCGCCTGGAAGATCTGCGACGAACAGATGGACCGGTTCGTGATCACCAACATGCGGGCGTTCCGGGTGCACGGGCTGTTCTCGCGTCACCGGGCGACCACCCCGATGACCCGGATCCTCGACATCACCGTCAACCAGTCCCTGATGGGGCGGATCTTCAACTACGGGCACTTCATCTTCGAGTCCGCCGCACAGGACCAGGGGTTGCGCGAGATCGACTACGTGGGCCGTCCCGATGAACGGGATCGTACGATCCAGACTGTGATCCAACGTGCCGGTCTGCGGGCCAGCTCCCCCCGCTGGGTAGAGGACACCGACTCGTGAACTCCGTCGGCGAGGCGGGCCCGGTGACCCGGACCGCGAGCCGAGGCGGCAGCGAGCGTCATCCGCTGCCCTTCGACCCGATCGAACGAGCCGCCCAGCAGTGGTCCCAACGCTGGGACGAGATGCCTCGGATGCGCGCCGTGACCTCGCTGATGCGGGTGCACCAGCTCGTGCTGACCGAGCTCGACGAGCTGCTGCGGCCGCTCAACCTCACCTTCGCCCGTTATGAGGTGCTCGTCCTGCTCTCGTTCTCCCGACGCGGCGCGCTGCCGCTCGGCAAGATCGGTGAGCGTCTCCAGGTGCACGCCACCTCGGTAACGCCGCTGGTCAAGCGCCTGGAGAATGCGGGGCTGATCACCCGCACACCGCACCCGGAGGACGGGCGGGCCGTGCTGGCCTCGATCACCTCCAAGGGTCGCGAGGTGACTGAGCAGGCGACGGAGCTCATCGTGCAGGCTCGGTTCGGCCTGGCCTCGATGGACGAGGACGACTGCGACCGGCTGACCGCGCTGCTGACCGGACCGCGGTCGGCGGCCGGCGACTTCTGAAAGGCGTACCGATGTCCGGAGCCACCGCCCCGAGCGTGCTGGCCGTCGCCGACTCCGACTCCTACCTGAAGTGGAGCGCGGCCACCCTGGCGGCCATGCCGGCCGGGTGGACCCGCCGCCAGGTGGTGGTCCGCAGCCCGATCACACCGTCGGTGGGCCAGATGCGGGCCGCGACCGGGGGCGACGTCGAGGTGCTGGGGCTCGCCCGGCTGCTGGCCCTGATCGAGCGCCAGCGACCCGACGTCTTGCTGCTGGCAGCCACCGGTCCGACCGTCCGGACCATCGCGGCTCAGCGGCGGTTGCGGACCTCCCGGAACCGGCCCGTTCTGGTCACAGGGCTCCCGGGGATCAGCCTGCCCGCGACAGCGAAGGCGATCGAGTTCCGGCGCGGATGCGACCTGCTCGTGGTACACAGCCGGCGCGAGCGCCGCGCGTTCGCCGAGTTGGCCGACCAGCTGGGGACGGATCTGGCCGTCGGGCTGGCCCGGCTGCCCTTCCTGCCATCCCCGTCCGCCTCCGCCACACCGCGCCCGATGGAGGGTGACGTGGTGTTCGCCGCGCAGGCGCGGGTGCCACCGGATCGCCACCAGCGGCGCGCGGTGCTCGAGGCGCTGGCGCAGGTGGAGCCAGTCGGTTCGGCCGTGGTGAAGCTGCGCGCGACGGTGGGGGAGGAGCAGACCCACCGCGAGGCCTTCCCGTTCCAGCTGCTCTGGGACGAGTTGGTCGCCGAGGACCGGGTCGCGCCGGACGGGGTGCGTTTCGTCACCGGCTCGATGGCCGACGCGCTTGCCACGGCGCGGGCCTGCGTGACGATCTCGTCCACCGCGGTCCTGGAGGCCATGGCGGCCGATACCCCGGTGCTGGTGCTGTCGGACTTCGGGATCAGCCCCGAGATGATCAACGTGGTGTTCGAGCACTCCGACTGCCAGGGCACCCTCGACGATCTGGTCGCCGGCCGCTTCCGCCGTCCGGCGCAGGCCTGGCTGACCGACAACTACTTCCACGCCGACGCCGACAGCGACTGGTTGGACCAGGTGGTCCGCCTGCTCCGCGCCCGGGACAAGCACGGTCTCCCGCACCGGCCCGCCGGGCCGATGGCCGAGCGTCGGGTGGCGGTCCGGCAGAATCTCAGGCTGATCCTGCCGGGACCGGCTCAGGCCGGGATCCGGAGGATCCGTTCGCGGGCCGCGGCGGCACGCTCGCGGCTGCGGGGACCGGACGTCTGACGGGGCGGACGTCTGACAGGGGCGGACGTCTGACGGGGCGGACGTCTGACGGGGCGGACGTCTGACGGGGCGGACGTCTGAGGGGGTCCGGGCGTCTGAGGGGGTCCGGGCGTTCGAGGGGGCCCGGCACGACTGCCGGGCCGCCGGCGGCCGGGGCGGCCTCGGCGGACCGCCGGCCCTCCAGCACGAGGTCGCAGATCTCCCGGACCGCTCCGGCACCTCCCGGCCTGCTGAGCACCAGGCGAGCCGCGCGCAGCACCTCGGGCCGGGCGTCGGCGACCGCCACGGGCCAGCCGACGACGCCCAGCGCGGGAAGGTCGTTGACGTCGTTCCCGACGTAGACCGTCTTGGCCGGGTCGACCCGCGGCCGGCCGGCCAGCCCACTGCGGAGGTGATCGTCTGCGACATCGGGGCCGGCTGGCTGACCGAGCGTGCTTCCTCCGTTGCGATGCCTTCCTCCGCCAGGTGAACTCCACCGCGCGCCGCCGGTTCGGGCTGGCCGCGGTCGCCTGCTGACCCACCACCATCGGTCGAATCCGTCGAGCCGGGCGTCATGGTGGGCGTGGTGCACTCAAGCAATGCACTCAAGCAATGCACTCAAGCAACTATTGAGCTGAGAACTATTTCTGATTCAAGCGCATTCACGTTTCGCCACCGATTCGGTCATGGCCCCATCTGCGATCGAGTGCACTCCCCGGAGCGGCCGAGATCGCGCTTCCTGGGCCCGACCACGCTGGAGAAATGGCCCCCAGATGTTTGTATCGAGGACGGTCATATTTACCTTGTGCGAACGAGACGTCTTGTGGTGGACTTCCGTCGAACGCGCACCAGCTGATCTTCCCGTCATGATCCTTTCCATATCCATGGACACCTGCGGGAAGTCGGTTCGCGCGCGGTGTCCGCACTGCTAGAGGTCGTACACATCATCGATGATCCGATCGTTGAAAGGAGAACAGGATTAATCGGATTGTCGGTTCGCTTCGGACTCGGGACCCATTCGGTCTTGTGCGCTCGAACCGGGGGTCACCAGGCAGCCGTCGTCGGTCGGCCGCTGGTGAGGGCCGTTCGGGTCCACGGACTGGGCTGCCGGGATCCGACCGTGCCCAAGACGACCAGTACGGCAGGCGAATTGATCACAGGGCGGTCAGCGGACACCGACCTCGGGGGAACACACCCAGGCGGTGTCGGCATCGGCCGACGCCCGATCAGTGAGGAACATCCATGCGCAGTACCCGAGCACGCCTGACGCTGCTGGCCGGAGTCACGACCGTCGCTGCGGCGGCCTCGCTCCTGTCGATCCCGTCGACGGCGACAGCCGCTCCCACCTCCCCGACCCCCAAGGTCGCCATCGTCAGCCACCCGAACAGCCTCAGTCCCGCCGCGCAACGACTCCAGAAGGGCACGGGCAAGGTCGCCGAGGCCAAGGCCGTCACCGCCTACTGGACGCCTGCACGGATGAAGGCCGCCAAGCCGCTCGACGACGTCGCCGAGCTCTCCGGGCGGGCACCGACGCAGGGCAAGACCGTGCGGCCCCAGGCACAGGGTCCGGCCGTCAAGGTCGCCCCCGGCAAGTCCGCCGCCGCGCCGCGCGCGGTGAAGTCCCCGTCGACCATCGCCCCGCAGACCTTCTACCCGAACCTGCCGTACTACTATCCCGCCGCCCGGACCAACGGCAAGGTCTTCTTCACCCGCAGCGGCCTCAACTACGTCTGCTCGGCCTCGATCGTCAACAGCGAAGGCAAGAGCCTGGTCTGGACCGCCGGTCACTGTGTTGCCGACGGTGGGGTCTGGGACAGTAACTTCGCCTTCGTCCCGTCCTACTCCAACGGCTCGCGCCCCTATGGCACCTGGTACGCGCGCCAGCTGACGACGACGTCGGCATGGTTCTACAACCGCGACTTCACCCAAGACGTCGGCGCGGCGACCATGAATCGCAACTTCGGCTACCGGATCGCCGACTATCTGGGTGCCCAGGGACTCATGTGGAACCAGAGCGCCAACTACTACACCTGCGCCTTCGGCTATCCGCAGGCTGCGCCCTATACTGGCGCATATCTGGTGGAGACCTGCGGGAATACGGCCAATCCCAACAATGGAACGATCTACATGTACTCGGGAATGACCGGCGGATCCTCCGGCGGCCCGTGGTTCCGCAACTTCGACGGCAACTGGGGTTATGTCAATGGCCACAACGACTTCATCTACACCAACGCGCCGGCGTATATGTACAGCCCCTACTACGGCAACCAGGTGGCCTCGCTGTACAACGCCGTGCGGTACCTGACCAGTTGATCACCACGAGTCGCAGTCGGCGACACGTGTCCTGTCCGATCCGGAGGTAGACAGCATGGCCCAGTTGTCCCGGCAGCTTCCCTACGTCGTCGGCCTGTCCGCGGCCCTGATTCTCGTGGTTGCGGCCTGTGCGGCGCCGGGCGGGGGTGACCAGACACCGGCGGGTCCGGCTGCGATGCCCACCGGTGTGGTGTCGTCCACACCGCTGCTGCCCGGACCGGACGGCTCATCGGAGCCGACGCCGGCTCTCGTGACCCCGGTCAGTGCCGAGGACGCCCACCCTCAGCGCTGGGTCCGGGCCGAATCCGTACCGGGCACCCAGCCGGTTGCGGTGCACGCCGTTCTCACGGGCGGGCCACCATGTGCCGTGGTGGCCCGCGTCGACGTGGCGGAGACCGATGCCCTGGTCACGATCACACTCTGGGTCGGCCGACAGGCCGGGGCGACGTGCGATGGTCCCCAGCCGCAGGTCGCTCTGCCCGTCGTTACGCACGTCGAGCTCGAGAAGCCTCTCGGAGCTCGTCCGATCCGCGACGGGGCCCAGTGATCAACGGGTAGCTGTCGCCCGGGAGTTGTCGGGCCGTCGGTGGGCCAGGGCCCTCCGACGGCCTGACAACCACGGTAGGGGGGTTGGGAAGACTACTAGGACATCCTAGTATTTCCTTGTGACGGCGAATCAGAGCAGCGGCCGGCAGCGCTGGCAGGATGCGTACGCTGCGGCACAGGCTCGCGGCCAGGTCCGCGACGCGGACTTCACCACGCTCTCCGGCATCGAGGTGGAGCCCGTGTACGGCCCCGCCGACGAGAGTGCGGACGAGCGGATGGGGCGGATCGGGTGGCCGGGGGAGTATCCCTTCACCCGCGGGCTCTATCCGACCGGCTACCGCGGCCGCCCGTGGACGATCCGGCAGTTCGCCGGGTTCGGCAACGCGCGGCAGACCAACGAGCGGTACAAGATGATCCTCGGAGCCGGCGGCGGCGGCCTCAGCGTGGCCTTCGACATGCCCACCTTGATGGGCCGTGACTCCGACGACCCGCGCAGCCTGGGGGAGGTCGGGCACTGCGGGGTGGCGGTCGACTCGGTGGCCGACCTGGAGGATCTCTTCGCCGGCATCGATCTCGGCTCGGTCACCACCTCGATGACCATCTCCGGGCCGGCGGTGCCTGTCTTCTGCATGTACGTCGTCGCCGCCGAACGCGCCGGAGTCGACCACCGCAAGCTGAACGGCACCTGCCAGACCGACATCTACAAGGAGTACATCGCCCAGAAGGAGTGGCTCTTCCCACCGGGGCCGCATCTGCGCCTGATCGGCGATCTGATCGCGTACTGCACCCGGGAGATCCCGGCGTACAAACCGCTGAGCGTCAGCGGTTACCACATTCGCGAGGCCGGTTCGACGGCCGCCCAGGAGCTCGCCTTCACCCTGGCCGACGGCTTCGGGTACGTCGAGCTCGGCCTGTCCCGAGGGCTGGACGTCGATGCGTTCGCACCCGGTCTGAGTTTCTTCTTCGACGCGCACATCGACTTCTTCGAGGAGATCGCCAAGTTCCGCGCGGCGCGGCGAATCTGGGCGCGCTGGCTGCGCGACCGGTACGGCGCTACGACGGACAGGGCGATGGCGCTGCGCTTCCACACCCAGACCGCCGGTGTCTCGCTGACCGCGCAGCAGCCGTACAACAACGTCGTGCGGACCGCGGTCGAGGCGCTCGCCGCCGCGCTCGGCGGCACGAACTCGCTGCACACCAACGCCCTGGACGAGACGCTGGCGCTGCCGACCGAGGAGTCGGCGGAGATCGCCTTGCGGACCCAGCAGGTGCTGGCCGAGGAAACCGGGGTGGTGAACGTCGTCGATCCGCTCGGCGGATCGTGGTACGTCGAGGCGCTGACCGACGAGCTCGAGGCCCAGGCCGAACGGATCTTCGCCCAGATCATTGCCATGGGCGGCGGCGAGGACGCCGAGCACGCGATCGGCCCGGTCACCTCCGGTCTGCTTCGCGGCGTGGAGGAGGGCTGGTTCTGCGCGGAGATCGCCGAGTCCTCGTTCCGATACCAGACCGCGGTCGAGAAGGGCGACAAGATCGTCGTGGGGGTGAACAAGCACACCGCTACCGTGACCGGTGAGTTGGAGATCCTGCGGGTCAGCCACGAGGTGGAGCTCGAGCAGCGCCGCGTGCTGGCCGACCGCCGCGCCGCGCGCGACCGGTCCCGCTGGGAGGCGGCGATGGCCGATCTGGTCGCGGCCGCGCGCACCAGCGACGGCGAGATGATCGAACCCATGCTGGCGGCGTGCCGAGCCGAGGCGACCCTCGGCGAGATCTGCGACGCGCTGCGCGCCGAGTGGGGCGAGTACACCGAGCCGGCCCGCTTCTGACGAGCTTCCCGATTCACACCGAGGGTTCCGGGGCGGGTCGTTGGCGCGTCCCGGGTTGATCGGGCGCCGATTGCGCTCGAACCCGGTGTCAGTCGGTGACCGGCCAGCCCACCGCCACGAGCCGGTCGCGGACCCGCTGGACGTCTTCCTCGCGGGGCAGCTCGTCGGTCACCCGCGTGATCACCACGCCGATGTCGATGTCGTCGGTGGGCAGCGTCCCGCTGCTGATCAGCTCCTCGGCGACCTGCCGCACCTCGTCGTTGCTGAGCCGGCGGGCGAGGATGGCGACCAGCGGGATGTAGTCGGCCTCCGGTACACCGTTGGGGTACCCGGCGCGCAACCAGTTGACGACCGCGGTGAGAAACGGCGGCAGTGGCACCCGATCAGACTCCGATCAGACTCCGAACAGCTTCTTGCCCCAGATGATGACGACGATGCCAAAGGCTACCCCCAGCACGCAGAGCGCGAAGCAGGCACCGGCGCCGAGCTTGCCGGCCGTCGACGCGGTGGTCACCTCGCCGTCGGGGCCGGCTGCGACGACCGTACGACCGTGGTTGAGACTGCGGATGCCCAGGGCGAAGAGGACCGGCAGCCCTGCGCCGAGCAGCAGCCCGACCACCAGGACCTGCCACAGGGCGTCGAGAGCCTTGGTGAGAATCGCGGAGTACTCCATGGAAATCGTCCGTTCTCGTCAGGCGTCGGTGGAGACGGTGGAACGCTCGGCCGGAGCCGGCTCGGCGGGCGCGAGCCCGCCCTGCCACTCGGCATTCACGTTCGCGCGGTTGATCGGTGTGCGGCGCGCGCGCAGGAACATGCCGGCCGCTGCGGCCACGAGGATGGCGAGGACCACGGTCACGCCGGCGGCCCCGCCGATCGCGTCGGCGAGGAACCAGCACAGCGCGCCGACCACACCGGCCGCCGGCAAGGTGATCAACCAGGCGACGACCATCCGGCCGGCGACCCCCCAGCGGACCATCGCACCCGGCTTGCCGACCCCGGAGCCCAGGATCGAGCCGGTGGCCACGTGGGTGGTGGACAGCGCCATGCCAAGGTGGCTGGAGGACAGGATGATCGCGGCGGACGCGGTCTCAGCGGCCATGCCTTGCGGCGAGGTGATCTCGACCAGGCCCTTCCCCAGCGTGCGGATGACCCGCCACCCGCCGATGTAGGTGCCGGCGGCGATGGTCAGGGCACAGGACACCTTGACCCACGCCGGGATGGAGGTCGTGCTGGTCCAGCTGCCGTACGCGATCAGGGCCAGCGTGATCACGCCCATCGTCTTCTGCGCGTCGTTGGTGCCGTGGGCGAGAGAGACCAGCGACGCCGAGCCGACCTGCCCCCAGCGGAACCCGGAGTCGCGTCGAGCCTCGGGGACGCCGGCGATGATCTTGAACACCAGCCAGGTGCCGATCCCGGCGACGACACCGGCGACCACCGGCGAGAGAGCGGCCGGGATGATGATCGAGGTGATCACGCCGTCCCACTTCACACCGGTGATGCCAAGGGCGGCGATCGCCGACCCGATCAGACCGCCGAACAGGGCGTGGGACGACGACGACGGCAGGCCGAACAGCCAGGTGGCGAGATTCCACAGGATGCCGCCGACCAGGCCGGCGAAGATGATGACGAGGATCGGGATCCCCGTCAGACCCGGCACGGGTGTGCCGTTGGAGCTCTGGATCGCAACCACCTTGTTGGTCACGGTCAGCGCCACCTGGATCGAGAGGAAGGCGCCGACGAGATTGAGGACGGCCGACAGGGCAACCGCGGCGCGCGGCTTCAGCGCGCCGGTGGCGATCGAGGTCGCCATTGCGTTGCCCGTGTCGTGAAAACCGTTGGTGAAGTCGAATGCAAGTGCGGTCACAACGACCACGATGAGGATGTACAGAGCCTCGGTCACACCGGAATGGTGCTCGTCGGGTCGGCCCCGTTCCACCTGAGAAGGACTTTGGACTAGGTGGTTCACCAACAATTCATCTTCCGCACCCCAATTCGTTGCCCGGCGCGTCCACTCGGTTCGACATCGGTGTCATCGAGGGGGTTCGGTAATCTGCGTCGGGCAGTGGGTTGTCGAGGCACCGCGGGAGCCGGGTCGATGCCGCGCGACCCGACGACGACAGTGAGGATGCCAGCACAGTGACTGCGACACCGGACGCCGACGCCTCCAGCGGAGCCCGGTCCCCTCGACCGGCCCGGCCGCCGTCTCCGACTACGGTCCGGCTGATCGGACTGGGCCTGGATCTCGCGGTCGTGGTTGTCGTGGCTGCCGGAGTGGGCGGGTTCGGGCTCGGCTCACCTGCGGCCGGCCTGTTCCTCGTGATGGGCGCGATCCTGTGCGGGCTGCAACTGATCCGGTCCCGGGTGGCGGCACGAACGGATTGGGCCCCGCTCGGGAACACTGCCACCGGCCCGCGCGCCGCCGTGCTGGCGGGGCTCGCGGCGGCGTACGCGATGGCCATCGATGATCTGGCCGCCGACCCGTCGGCGGCTGCGGTGGACCGCGCGGGACAGGCCTCGGCGACCGCCCTGGCCGCATTCATGGGCCTCGGCGCCCTCGTGGTGGAACCACTGGTGGCGCGGGCCACCCGATACACGGTGCCGGTCGCGGCGCACCTGCCCGGCGTGGCGGAGCCCACCGGCGAGCCGGATCTCGGCCCTGTGGCGGTGATCGCGGGTCTGACGGCCTCCGGAGTCGGTGCCGTGCTGCTGAGTCTGGGGGTGTCTGCCTGGTGGTGGTTGGTGGTGGTCGTCGCCGCGGTGCTGCCCCTCGGGGCGTTGGTCGCGCTCACCGCCCGGCGGATCCTCGCCGGCCGCCGCCGGCGCTCGGCCGTGCCGCGTGCCTTGGCACGCTATGCACCGGACTTCCTGCTCTACACGGGGCGTCCGGACGACGCCTCGTACCAGATCAGCATGTGGCTGGACTACTTCCGGCGGACCGGTCTGCGCTTCGCGGTGGTCACCCGTTATCACCAGCCGGCTCGCGCGCTGGCCGGCCAGCTGACCGAACCGGTGGTGGAGGCGAGGAGCGCTGCGGATCTGGCCGCGGTCGTACCGCCCTCCGCGCGGGCGGTGTTCTATGTGAACGCCTCCGCCCGCAACGGCGAACTGGTCGCCGACCGGCGGCTGCGACACGTCTACATCGGTCACGGCGACTCCGACAAACCGCCGTCGTTCAACCCCACCCATGCCCTGTACGACGAGATCTTCACCGCCGGTCCCGCCGCCGCCCGGCGCTATCCGGCGCACGGGGTGGCGATCGCCGAGGACAAGTTCCGTGTGGTCGGGCGGCCGCAGGTCGAGCACGTGTCGCCCACCCGCGGGCCGATCGCGGAGCGACGTCCGCCGGTCGTGTTGTATGCGCCGACCTGGCGCGGCCATGTGCAGGAGTCGGCACTGTCCTCGTTGCCCGTGGGGGAGCTGATCGTCGGGGCGCTGCTGGAGCGGGGTGCCACGGTGATCTTCCGACCGCACCCGTTCAGCCGCGCCCACCCGGACGACATGGCGAAGGTCGAGCGGATCGGGTCCGTGCTGGCTGACGACGCGGCCCGGACCGGGCGCCCGCACCTCTGGGGTCCGGCCGCCGAGACCGAGCTGAGCATCCTCGACTGCCTCAATGTCTCCGATGCGATGGTCACCGACGTATCGAGCGTGGTCTCCGACTACCTCTTCTCGGGCAAGCCGTTCGCGATGGTCGCGGTGCCCTCGGGGCCGGCGGAGTTCGCCGCCGAATACCCGGTGAGCCGGGCCGCGTACGTCCTGCGCGGCGATCTGTCCGATCTGGACCCACAGTTGGACGCCATGCTCGGGGCGGATCCGATGCGTGACGTGCGGGCCGCGGTGCGGGTGGACTACCTCGGCGACCTGCCCGCTGACAGCTATTCGGAGACCTTCGTGGCAGCCGTACGGGAGGTGGTCAGCACCGGTCGGCCGTCGGCGGGGGAGAGTTCCCGGGGCGGCGCCGTGGCCGCCGGCCAGGGCGCCCCGGGCTCACGATCGGGTGACTCCGGTTCACGTACCGGCCCGACCGGCTCGGGCAGGACACCGACCTTGCTGGGAGGCGGCGCGGGCCCGGCCCGCGGAATGGTCGGGCCGCCGCTGCTCGAGCTGGCCGGAGCCTTGATGGCCCTGGCCGCGCTGGTCCTGGCCGTGCTCGATGCCCCTGGCTGGCTGGTCGCCGCCACCGTCGTGCTGTCTGCGGCAGAGCTGCTGCTGGCCTCCGGGGCGCCCCTGCGCAGCCCCGAGCGCTGGCCTCGGCTGCTCGGCTATGCCGAGACGCCCCGGGTGGCCCTCGCGGTGTCGGCTCCCCTGGCGGTCGCGCTGTCCGATGAGGGCTCGATCGGCTGGTTGCTGGCGCCCATGCTGACCGTCGCCGCGTTGGTGGCCGAGGACCGGATCCGGGCCGGCTGGGAGGGCGGACTGGTCGTCCGCCGACTCCCCGGCGTGGTCGACCGAGTCGCGCCGCTGATTCCGCGCGGGGTGGTGCCGATGCTCGGCCTGCTGCTGATCGGGGTGGCTGCTGTCATGGCCGCGGTCCGCGTCTCCGCCTGGCTGGCCGTGGCAGGATGGCTGGCGTCTGCCGGCGCGGTGGTACTCGCCGTCGCCGCTGCGGTGGCCCTCGAGCGGGCCCTCCGCCGGGCCGACGACATCGACCACGCCGGCGAGACCCTACGCAGCGCCGTGCGCGGTCTTCACCCGGAGTTCGTTGTATACACCGCGGGGTCCGGCGGGGCCGAGCGGACCGTTGGCCCGTGGCTGCCCGTGCTGGATCGGATCGGCCGGCCGTGGCTGGTGGTTACCCGGTCTCCGGCTGTGTTGGATGAGGTGGACCGGGCCTGCCGCTCAGCCGGCGTGGACGTCCCCCTCGTGCTGCGGGGCGCCCAGCGCGGCGTGGAGGACGTGGTCGTCCCCGGTCTCACCACCGCGCTCTATGTGGACGACGCCCCCCGGAACACCCACCTGATCGAGCGGCGGGACCTCACCCACGTACGGCTCAACCTCGGTGTCGCGGACTGTCACCCGGTGCACGCCGTCTACGACGTGGTGTACGTCCCCAGGGGCCTCACCCGCGAGCGCTACGCCGCCGCCGGTGTCGCCATCCCCGAGGGCAAGCTCCGCCCCGTGGCCGACCCGATAGCTGCGGGAGCCACCGATGGCACGATCGCGGCCTTCCTCGCCGACCTCGACACCCTCCTCACCCCGCGCTGAGCCTGTCGAAGCGGACGTGAGCGGTCCTTCGACGGGCCCAGGGCACGCCGGTTCGGGTGGTGGTGTTGTGCCGCTGATGAGTGCTCCCGGTCGCGCCGCGAAGCCCCTGTGTGGCCTGGTTGGGTGCATCGCGGGAGCGCTGGTCAGCGGTCCGCCCGAACTCAGGGCACGTCGGTGTGGGTGGTTGCCTCGAGCCGCTGATCTGTGCTCCCGATCGCGCCGCGAAGCCCCTGCGTGGCCTGGTTGGGTGCATCGCGGGAGCGCTGGTCAGCGGGCCACCGCTGAGCTGAGCCACCATCCGTGTGCGCAGCCGCTGATGAGCGCTCTCGATCACGCCGCGAAACCCCGGCGTGGCGTGGTCGGGTGCATCGCGGGAGCGCTGGTCAGCGGCCCGCCGCTGTGCTGAGCCTGCACCGATCTGCGCCCAAGGCCCATCCGTGTGGGCTGAGCCCGTCGAAGCGGAAGGGGGCCAATTCGACGGGCTCAGGCCACGTGGGGGACGTCAGGCGAGGGTGGCGGAGACGAGCTCTCGGGCGGCGGCTTGAACCTCGGCGAGGTGCTCGGCGCC
>DASTGF010000382.1:0-2191 GCA_035719255.1 Microlunatus sp.
CACGCCGGCGTACTCCATCTTGCGCATCAGGCCGGGCAACGCGGGTTCGGCCGTGCTGGTGCCGATGACCAGCAGGATCTCTTCCTTGAGGTACCGCAACAGCTTGAGGATGTTGAGCTTCAGGTAGCCCATCACCGAGCCGAGGACGACCAGGATGAAGAACGCGCTGGTGGCGTAGAACAGCAGGATCAGGCTGCCCAGGCTGGTGATGGTGCTGATGCCGAACTTGCCGATGGCGTAGGCCATCGCCCCGAACGCGCCCAGCGGGGCGAGCTTCATGATGTAGGACAGCACCTTGAAGATGACCTTGGTGGCCCGTTGGACCAGATCCAGGATGGGGGCGCCGATCCGGCCGACCGCGTTCAGGGCGACACCGAAGATGACGGCCAGGAAGATGATCTGCAGGATGTCACCCTCGACGAACGGCTCGACCACGCTCGAGGGCACGATGTGGGTGATGAAGTCGTACCAGTGTTGGTTCTCGCCCTTCTCGATGAGAGAGTTGACGGCGTCGGTGGTTTCGATCTGATCGACGTTGGCGTGCACGCTGTTACCGAGCGGGATCAGGTTGATCGCGACCAGGCCGGTGGCCAGGGCCAGGATGGTGCCGCCCTGGAAGTAGACCAGCGCCTTGATGCCGGTCTTGCCGACCGCGCTCAGGTTGGCCACGGAGGCGATGCCGCCGATGATCGTGAGGAACACGATCGGCCCGATCAGCATTCGCATGGCGGTGATGAACGTGGTGCCGATCGGTTCCATCGCCTTGCCGGCGTTCGGCCAGAGCCAGCCGACCAGGATGCCGAGGACGATCGCGACGATCACCCAGAAATACAGTTGTCGATACCACCTGGACTGCTTTGGCGCCTTGACCTCGGCGTCTACGGTGCTGGCCATTTTGTCCTACCTCGTTGTCGGAAAAGTGGTGCGCCGGTCTCAGCGGACCCATCGAGTGGTCCTAACCGCGCTGGAGTCAGATCGGGTGTGGAGACCGGGGGAGCCGGTCGCTCGACGCCCAGCGGGCGGAGCCGTTTGAAGATGTTCATTGGTTCCGGGTGTGCCGGGTGGTGCGCCTGCGCGGCGTCACCACCCGGCAGCCGGTGTGGTGTCCCGGAGGCCGCCGGCGTGGCGGACCCGGGGTGACGGGCGCTGGTCAGGCGGTGACCAGCGCCTTGGCGAGGGCTTCGATGATGGCGTCGGTGACCTGCTCGGTGTTCGCGGTGCCACCCACGTCGCGGGTCAGCCGCCCGGCTGCGGTAGTGGCATCGATCGCGGCCTCGATGGCCCGGGCCTCCGCGTGCCGACCGAAGTGATCCAGCATCAGCGCGCCGGAGGCGATGGTGCCGATCGGGTTGCTGATGCCCTGACCGGCGATGTCCGGGGCGGAGCCGTGCACCGGCTCGAACATCGACGGGAAGCGGCGCTCCGGGTTGATGTTGGCCGACGCGGCCAGCCCCAGCGAGCCGGCCAGCGCCGAACCCAGGTCGGACAGGATGTCGGCGTTCAGGTTCGAGGCCACGACCACCGACAGGTCCTCCGGGTGCAGGACGAACTTGGCGCTCATCGCGTCGACCAGCACGCTCTCGGTGGCCACGTCCGGGTAGTCCCGGGCGACCCGCCGGAACGTCTCGTCCCACAGCACCATGCCGTATTGCTGGGCGTTGGACTTGGTGACGCTGGAGACCTTCTTCACGGTGCGGGTGCGGGCCAGGTCGAACGCGAACCGCAGGATCCGCTCGCAGCCCTTCTCGGTGAACAGCGCGGTCTGCAGGGCGACCTCGTTGCCCGGGCCGCGGCCCGACAGGTTCCGCCCGCCCAGGCCGGCGTACTCGCCCTCGCTGTTCTCCCGGACGACGACCCAGTCGAGCTCGGTCTCGTCGGCCTTGCGCAGCGGGGACTGGACGCCGGGGTGGAACTTGACCGGGCGGATGTTGGCCCACTGGTCGAAGTTCTGGGTGATGTTCAGCCGCAGACCCCACAGGCTGATGTGGTCGGGCACGTTGCTCCAGCCGACGGCGCCGAAGTAGATCGCGTCGTAGTCCTTCAGGGTGGCCAGGCCGTCGTCGGCCATCATCTTGCCGTGGCGGGCGTAGTACTCGCTGCCCCAGTCGAAGTCGTCCCACTGGAACGCGAACGCCTCGTTGGACTGCTCGGCCACGTAGTCGAGCACCTTGCGGCCGGCGGCGATGACCTC
>DASTGF010000383.1:0-5603 GCA_035719255.1 Microlunatus sp.
GTCGTCGGCGGGCCAGAGCCGGCCGACGACCTGACAACTCGCGGGTCGGGGTCGGTATCGGTGTAGCGGAGGAGCAGCTGGCGCAGGGAGCCGGCGAGGGCATCCTGCTGATCGGCGGAGAGGTCGGCCATCAAGGCGCGCTCGGCCTCCAGCAGATCGGCCAGCGCCGCGTCGACCTGTTCGAGGCCGAGGCGAGTAAGCGTGACCAGGACACCGCGTCGATCGTCGGGATGGACCTCGCGCAGCACCATGCCGCGCGCCGCCAGGCGGTCCACCCGATTCGTCATGGTGCCCGAGGTGACCATGGTCTGCCGGACCAGCTGGCCCGGTGTCAATCGGTAGGGGGCGCCGGCGCGACGGAGCGCGGCCAGCACGTCGAACTCCCAGCTCTCCAGGTGGTGCTCGGCGAAGGCCCGGCTGCGCTCGCGGTCCAGGTGCCGGGCCAGCCGGGTGACTCGCGACAAGACGCGCATGGGCTCGACGTCCAGGTCGGGTCGCTCCCGCTGCCAAGCGGCCACGATCCGATCCACCTCGTCGGACCCGGCGCCGACCGTGGCACCGGCGTCAACCGGCAGGATCTCGTCGGTCGCGGGGGAGTCGGGCACAGCCGAAGTCTAGGCAGGGGGCACCGGCATGGACGTACGCAGCGGTGCGACGTGGTGGTGTCAGCCGGTCACCTGCCGCCGACCGACCGCTCAGGGCTGGGCCGGCGCCAGATCCTGATCGCTGCGGGGCATGGTCGCCGCGAGGGCGACGATGCCGGCGCAGAGCACCGCTGGGATGATCATCGCGTGGTGCAGCCCCAGATGGTTGACCATGAATCCGATGACCGCTGGGCCGGCCAGGAAAGCCGCATACCCGAAGGTCACGACGACCGCCAGCACCCGACCGCCGCCGATGTGCCCGGCGGACGCGTACACCTGGGGTGCGATCATGCCGACCCCGAACCCGACCAGCGCCCAGCCGACCAGGAGCAGCGGCAGCCCGCTGACCAGGGTGACCGTGAGATAGCCGACCGCGGCGCAGGCGCCGCCGAACCGGACGACCGCGCGGCGGCCGAACCGCTCGACCAGACGGTCGCCGAGCAGCCGGATCAGCACCATGAAGCCGGTGACCGCGACCAGTCCGAGGGAGCCGGTGGTGGAGTCCACGTCGGCGACCTCGGTCACGTGGAGCGCGGACCAGTCGGTGGCGGTGCCCTCGGACAGGCCGAAGGCGAGCGCCATCACGGCCAGCAGCCAGGCGACCCGCGGGATCTTCGTCTTCACCCCATCGACGGTGTGGGCGACGGTCGCGGCGCGGGGCGTGATCCGGAACGCGACGATCAAGACGGCGGTCGCGATCACGGCCAGGGTGAGCATCACCGGAGCGACGATGGCCGAGCCGCTGAGGCCCGCGAGGGTGGCGATGATGAGCACCGAACCCGCGCCGACGAAGCTGCCGACCGACCAGAAGGCGTGGAAGAAGCTCATGATCGGGCGTCGGCGTGCGGACTCCACCTGGACGCCGAGTGCGTTCATCGCGACGTCCATGGCCCCGTTGCCGAGGCCCAGCAGGACCGCGCCGAGCACGGCCAGGGGATAGGTGCCGGCCAGCGAGAACGTCACCGCGGAGGCGATCAGAAGGGGCAGACCCGCGAGCGACACCTTCCGCGCGCCGACGGCGTCGGCCAGTCGGCCGCCAATCTGCATCGACGCGATGCCGGCCAGGCTGCCGCAGAAGAGCATCAAGGCGATGTGGGTGGCGTCGATCCCGACCCGCTCGCGGATCGACGGCAGCGCGCCGCCATAACCGCCCAGGATCATCCCGTTGACGGCGAACAGCACGGTCACCGCGACCGCGGCCTTCCGCTTGGCCAGGTTGGCGCTCAGATCGGCGGGTGTGGTGAGGGTCTGGGAAGTCATCAAGGCGTCCTGGATCGCTGTACTCGGTGCCGGTGCCCGGCCGAATGGACGGGTGGTGGTAAAGGTTCTTAAACGTTACAGAAAACTGTACGGGAGACGCCCGGCAGAGGCAAGTCCGTTCCGGGGCGGCTAGCGGCGGGTCAGCAGCTTGGGCTTCGCCTCCAGCTTGCTGAGGCCGTTCCAGGCGAGATTGACCACGTGCGCGGCGACCTCGGACTTCTTCGGCCGGCGCGTGTCGAGCCACCACTGGCCCGTCAAGGCGACCATGCCGACCAGCATCTGCGCGTACATCGGCGCGGTCTTGGCCTCCAGCCCCCGGCTGCGGAACTCCGCCACCAGAATCCCCTCGACCTGTGACGCGACGTCACTGAGCAGGCTCGCGAACGAGCCGGTGGACTGGCCGACCGAGGAGTCCCGGGACAGGATGCGGAAGCCGTCGGTGTTGTTCTCGATGTAGTCGAGCAGGGCCAGAGCGGCGCGCTCGATCAGCTCGCGCTGGCGGTGCTCGGGGTGGGCGTCGGCGAGCGACTCCGCGGTCAGGGAGGACAAGATCCCGTCCAGCAAGGTGTTGACCTCGCGGTCGACCACCACCGCGTACAGGCCCTCCTTGCCCCCGAAGTGTTCGTAGACCACCGGCTTGCTGACCTGGGCCTTGGCGGCGATCTCCTCGACCGAGGTGCCCTCGTAACCTCGTCCGGCGAACAGCTCGCGGGAGACGTCGATCAACTGCTCGCGTCGCTCCGCCCCCGTCATCCGGACCCGCGAGGGACGGCGCGCGCGGGCTGGATCCTTCGACGGCGAACTGCGTGCGACGGCCATGAGGCCCCAGTCTCAGCGCTCGCGCAGTCCGGGGCAAACCGAACCGAGTCGATGGACGGCCCGTCGTCCGGCCCGTCGTCCGGCCCGTCGTCCGGCTGGGCGCTGCGCGGGCCCGCAGGCATGCGTACGCTATTCCCTGGCCGGCCCCCGGACGCTCGCGTACTGGAGTCGGTGCCCCACCCGTGCGATCGGGCCGGCCGGTCCGGTGTGGTCGCACAGTCCCCGGTTGGTCTGTCGGCAGGGCCCGCCTGACTTTGAATCAGGACTAGCGACGTAGGTTCGACTCCTACCCGGGGAGCGGCAGTCCGTACGAGCTCGAGGAGATCCACTGGTGGCCCAGCCCGACGTCGACGCGCCCGCCGACCCTGACCGATCAGACGAACGTGACCGATCAGACGAACCCGACCGATCAGACGAACCCGACCAGCCCGATGCCCGGCCGGTCGGCGCGGTGGTCATCCTCGCCGCCGGCGAGGGCACCCGGATGAAGTCCAGTCGGTCCAAGCTGCTGCACGAGCTGGGCGGTCAGCCGATGCTGAGCTATGCCGTCGACGCGGCGACCGCCCTGCAGCCCGAGCGGATCGTCGTCGTGGTCGGCCACCTGCGCGAACAGGTGGAGGCACATCTGGCCGAAGTCGCCCCGCACGTCACGGTGGCGGTGCAGGGCGACGAGGCGTACGGCACCGGCTATGCCGTGCAGTGTGCGCTGGCGGCGCTCGGCGAGGTGCACGGGGAGGTCGTGGTCACCTACGGCGACGTACCACTGCTCACCAGCGAGACCCTGTCGGGGCTGGTCGCCGACCACCGTGCGCAGGGATCCGCGGTCACGGTCCTGACCGCCGACGTGCTCGATCCGACCGGCTATGGGAGGGTGATCCGGGACGGTGCGGGACTCGTCGCGCGGATCGTCGAGCACAAGGAAGCCACCGAGGTCGAGCGCGCCGTCCGCGAGATCAACTCCGGGATCTACGTGTTCGAGGCCGCCGCACTGAGCCGCGGGCTGGACGAGATCACAGCCGACAACGCCTCCGGTGAGCTGTATCTGACCGATGTGGTCACGGTCACCCGCGCCCACGGGCTGCCGGTGGCCGCGCATGTCATCGACGACCTGTGGCAGACGGAGGGGATCAACGACCGCGTCCAGCTGTCCCGGATGAACGCGGAGTTGAACCGCCGGACCCTGGACCGCTGGATGCGGGCCGGTGTGACGGTGGTGGACCCTGCCACCACCTGGGTGCACGCGTCGGTGGACCTGGCGCCCGACGTGACGCTGCTGCCCAACACCTCGCTGGAGGGCGCGACCTCGGTCGCGGCCGGGGCCACCATCGGTCCGGACACCACCCTGGTCGACGTCGAGGTGGGGGAGAACGCGAGAGTGATCCGGACGCACGGTTCGCTGGCCGTGATCGGTGCGGGAGCCAGCGTTGGTCCGTTCGCCTATCTCCGTCCCGGTACGCAGCTTGGACAGGGCGGCAAGATCGGTACGTTCGTCGAGGCCAAGAACGCCCAGATCGGTCCGGGTGCCAAGGTGCCCCATCTCAGCTACGCCGGGGACGTCGTGATCGGCGAGGGCGCCAACATCGGCGCCGGAGTGATCTTCGCCAACTACGACGGGGTCACCAAGGCCACCACGACCGTCGGCCGGTACAGCTTCGTCGGGAGCAATTCGGTGCTGACCGCGCCGGTGACCATCGCTGACGGCGCGTACGTCGCCGCCGGATCCGCGATCACCGGGGACGTCGGCGTGGGTGAGCTCGGCGTGAGCCGGGCGCGGCAGCGCAACATCCCCGGATGGGTCGTCCGCAAGCGAGCAGGAACGAAGACGGCCCGGGCGGCCGAGGACGCCGCCGGACGGGCGAGCCAGGAGGATCAGGCGTGACCGGGGTCAAGAAGCCCAACGAGAAGCACCTGATGCTCTTCAGCGGGCGGGCCTACCCCGAGCTCGCCCAGGAGGTCGCCGACCTCATGCAGGTCCAGATCGTCCCGACCCGGGCGCTGAACTACGCGAACTCGGAGATCTACGTCCGGTTCGAGGAGTCCGTCCGTGGCTCGGACGCGTTCGTCATCCAGTCCCACGCCGCACCGGTCAACGAGTGGGTGATGGAGCAGCTGATCATGGTCGATGCCCTGAAGCGGGCGTCGGCCAAGCGGATCACCGTGGTCGCACCCTTCTATCCGTACGCCCGTCAGGACAAGAAGCACGCCGGTCGCGAACCGATCTCGGCGCGTCTGATCGCGGACCTGTTCCGGGTGGCCGGGGCCAATCGGTTGATGTCGGTGGATCTGCACGCCGCCCAGATCCAAGGCTTCTTCGACGGTCCGGTGGATCACCTCTGGGCGCTGCCGGTGCTGTCGAACTACATCGAGGACAAGTACGACACCAGCGTGATGACCGTCGTCTCGCCCGACGCCGGGCGGGTTCGGCTCGCCGACATGTGGAGCGACCGGCTGAACGCGCCGCTGGCCATCATCCACAAGCGCCGCGACCCCAACGTTGCCAACACCGTGGTCGTGCACGAGGTGGTCGGTGTGGTCGAGGATCGGGTCTGCCTGCTCGTCGACGACATGATCGACACAGCGGGCACGATCTGTCAGGCGGCGGAGGCGCTGATGGCCCGCGGCGCGAAGGCCGTGATCGCCGCCGCGACCCACCCGGTGCTCTCCGGACCCGCGGTCGAGCGGCTCAAGGCCTCGGCGTTCGAGGAGGTCATCGTCACCAACACCTTGCCCATCCGTCCCGAGCGAGCGTTCGACAGCCTGACCGTGCTCTCCATCGCCCCGCTGATCGCCCGCGCCATCCACGAGGTCTTCGAGGACGGCTCGGTGACCAGCCTGTTCGGTGGCAATACGTGATTCGATGGTCGGGCTCGCGCGACGGCG
>DASTGF010000384.1:0-2849 GCA_035719255.1 Microlunatus sp.
GGACTTGCGCAGGCCGAGCGCCTCGACGGCATAGTCCGCCGATCCGGAGCGCGGAGCGCGACCAGGGGATTCGGTCATGACTACCTCTCGTCGGAAACACCGGTCACGTCGGAATCAGGCACACTACCGACCCGTGGGTCCATAGCGGGTGAGCCCGGCCGGCATCGCGGCCCGATTGGGGCCGGACCTACGATCGAGCGATCATGCCCATCCTCGATCCCGCCCTCGTCGAACCGGAACCCGACCCGATCTACGAGGCGTTCACCGGCTGGGCCGAGGACCGGGGCCTCACCCCGTATCCGGCGCAGGCCGATGCACTGCTGGAACTGGTCACCGGCTCGAACGTGATCTTGTCCACCCCGACGGGGTCGGGCAAGAGCCTGGTGGCGACCGGGCTGGAATTCGCGACCTCGGTTACCGGCGGCCGGACCTTCTACACGGCCCCGATCAAGGCCCTGGTCAGTGAGAAGTTCTTCGCCGCGACGGAGATCTTCGGCGCGCAGCGGGTCGGGATGATGACCGGCGACGCCTCGGTCAACCCCGACGCCGACATCGTCTGTTGTACCGCGGAGGTGCTCGCGAACCTCGCACTGCGGCAGGGGCCGGGCGCCGGGGTGGCCGCGGTGGTGATGGACGAGTTCCACTTCTATGCCGACCCCGACCGCGGGTGGGCGTGGCAGGTCCCTCTGCTGGAGTTGCGCGATGCCCAGTTCCTGCTGATGTCGGCGACGTTGGGCGATGTCGCGCGGTTCGAACGCGACCTCACCCGTCGCACCGGCCGCCCCACTGCGGTGATCACGTCGGCCGAGCGGCCGGTGCCGCTGCACTACGAGTGGGTCACCACCCCGGTCCACGAGACGGTGGAGGAGCGGCTGGCGACCCACCAGGCCCCGATGTACATCGTGCACTTCAGCCGGGCCGCCGCGATCGAGCAGGCTCAGGCGCTCAACTCGCTGCGGGTGTGCACTCGGGACGAGAAGGACCAGATCGCCGGCCTGATCGGCAACTTCCGGTTCGCGGCCGGGTTCGGGAAGGTGCTCTCCCGCCTGGTCCGCAACGGGATCGGCGTGCACCACGCGGGCATGCTGCCCAAGTACCGGCGGCTGGTCGAGCTGCTCGCCCAAGCCGGCCTGCTCAAGATCATCTGCGGTACCGACACCCTCGGTGTCGGTATCAACGTGCCGATCCGGACGGTGCTGTTCACCTCGCTCAGCAAGTTCGACGGCGTACGGCCCCGGCTGCTCACCGCCCGGGAGTTCCACCAGATCGCCGGCCGCGCGGGGCGCGCCGGATTCGACAGCTCCGGCACCGTGCTGGTCCAGGCACCCGATCATGTGGTGGCCAATCTCAAGGCGCTGGCCAAGGCCGGGGACGACCCGAAGAAGCGTCGCAAGGTCGTCCGCAAGAAGCCCCCGGAGGGTACGGTCGGCTACGGCGAGCCGACGTACGAGCGGCTGGTCTCCGCACCGCCGGAGCCGCTGGAGTCCTCGTTCCGGGTCAGCCACGCCATGATCATCAACGTGGTGTCCCGGCCGGGGAACTGCTGGACGGCGATGGAGCGGCTGCTGACCGACAACGACGAGCCGGCGCAGCGTCGCCGCCGGCACGTCCACGACGCGCTGACGATCTACCGCGGCCTCCAGCAGACCGGCGTGGTCGAGCGGCTGCCGGCGCCCGATCCGGCCGGCCGGCTGGCTCGGCTCACGGTGGAGCTGCAACCCGACTTCGCGCTCAACCAGCCGCTCTCGCCGTTCGCGCTGGCGGCGGTGGATCTGCTGGACCACCAGTCACCGACGTACGCCCTCGACGCCTTGTCGGTGATCGAGTCCACCCTGGAGAACCCGGGACCCGTGCTGAGCGCACAGCGGTCCATGGCCCGCGGCGAGGCGGTCGAGGCGATGAAGCGGGAGGGGCTGGAGTACGAGGAGCGGATGGAGTTGCTGGAGGACGTCAGCTACCCCCAGCCGCTGCGTGAGCTGCTGGAGGCGGGCTACCAGGCGTACGCCCGGAGCCATCCGTGGGTGCTGGATCACGAGCTGCGACCCAAGTCGGTCGCCCGCGATCTGGCCGAGCGGTCGATGACCTTTACCGAGTACGTCGCCTTCTATCGACTGGCCCGGGCGGAGGGCCTGGTACTGCGCTACCTCGCCGACGCGTACAAGGCCCTGCGGCAGACCGTGCCCGAGGCCGCCCGAACCGAGGCAGTGGAGGATCTGATCGCCTGGCTCGGCGAACTGGTCCGGCAGACCGATTCGAGTCTGCTGGACGAGTGGGAGAAGCTGCGCAGCGGCGGCGACCCCGAGGCGGAGCTGGCCGCGGAGTCCAACCGCAAGCCGCCGGCCGTCACGACCAACCAGCGGGCCTTCACGGTGCTGGTGCGCAACGCGCTGTTCCGGCGGGTGGAGCTGGCGGCCCGGCGGCGGTGGTTCGAGCTCGGCGAGCTGGACGGGGACGCGGGCTGGGACGCCCAGGCGTGGGAGGAGGCGATGGTGGCCTATTTCGACGAGCACGACCAGGTGCGGACCGGCGCGGACGCCCGCGGTCCGGCGTTGCTGCTCGTCGATCGCGGGGCCGGCGTCTGGTCGGTGCGACAGATCCTCGACGACCCCGAGGGCGCCCACGACTTCTCCATCACCGCCGAGGTCGATCTGGCCGCCAGCGACGAGGTCGGCGAGGCCGTGGTCCGGATCACCGGGGTCGGCCCGACCGCCGCCTGGTGACCTGCGGCGCGCGGCGAGCCCGTCGCGGCGCCGCTGCACCCACGAGCCGGTCGATGCGCGGCCGGTAAGGCGCTTCGACGGGTTCAGCGCAGGGGAACGACAGGCTCAGGGCACAGGTCGCGCCGGTTC
>DASTGF010000385.1:0-8705 GCA_035719255.1 Microlunatus sp.
GCAAGGCCGCCGCCAAGAAGGCGGCCGCCACCCGCGCGGCCAAGAAGGCAGCCACCCCGGCCAGCTGACCCTGGGGGACGAGTTCCCAGGCCGATATGACGACTGCCCGCTTCCCGGAGATCCGGGAAGCGGGCAGTCGGCGTCAGCGAGGTTCGGCTCAGCTGCGGTAGACCACGACCTTGTCACCGACGTGGATCCGGGCGTAGATCCAGGCCAGCTTGGACCTGTTGCGGATGTTCACGCAGCCGTGGCTGCAGCCGTAGTAGCCGCGACGAGCGAAGTCGCTGGAGTAGTGCACGGCCTGTCCGCCGCTGAAGAACATCGAGTACGGCATCGCGGTGTGGTAGATCGTCGACACCCAGTGCTTGTTCTTGCGATACACCCGGAACGTGCCGTTGCGGGTCGGTGTGCGGGCGCAGCCGAACCGAGCGTCCACGGTCGCGCGGATCCGGCCGTTCTGCACGAAGTAGAGCTTGCGCCTGGTCTTGTCGATGCAGAGGACGCGGCCCGTTGTCTTGCAGCGGTTGGCCAGCCTCGCGCTCGACGCGGTCGACACCACCGACGCGGTGCCCACCTGGTACGTCCCCGCCGATGCGACCGGTGCCGCGGCCGCCGGCGCGGCGAAGGGCCCGGCCAACCCGGCGGCGACCAGGCCGAGCGCCATGGCGATGCCGAGTGCGATGCGAATCAGATGCTTCATGTGTCTTCCCCACGCCGAGCCGACAGACCGGTCACGATCACCCGGCGCTGGGGAAGGCGTCGCCGGTGATCGCGGTCCGCGATCATTCTGGCCCGGCAGGGGGCGACCCGCCAGGAAAAATGTGCAAGTCGCCCGGCGCCGCCACCCGTCGTGGGTCAGGCGTTCCGAGCCCGTGAGCGGGTGCGCGCTCGCTCGGTGGCGGGCAGCACGACCTTGCGGATCCGGACCGCGGCCGGGGTGACCTCGATGCACTCGTCGCCGCGGCAGAATTCCAGCGACTGCTCCAGGCTCATCAGCTTCGGCGGGATCAGTCGCTCCAGTTCGTCGCCGGTCGAGGACCGCACGTTGGTGAGCTTCTTCTCCTTCGTGGGGTTCACGTCCATGTCGTCGCTGCGAGCGTTCTCACCGACGATCATGCCCTCGTATACGTCGGTGCCCGGGCCGACGAACAAGGTGCCGCGCTCCTGCAGGTTGAACAACGCGTACGAGCTGACCACTCCGGACCGGTCGGCGACCAAGGAGCCGGTCGGCCGGGTCCGCAGCTCGCCGTGCCACGGCTCATAGGCCTCGAACACGTGATGCATGAGACCGGTGCCGCGGGTTTCGGTGAGGAACTCGGTCCGGAAGCCGATCAGACCGCGCGCGGGCACGACGTACTCCATCCGGACCCAGCCGGTGCCATGGTTGACCATCTGCTCCAGCCGGCCACGACGCAACCCCAGCAGCTGGGTGACCACGCCGACGAAGTCCTCCGGAGCGTCGATGGTGAGCCGCTCCATCGGCTCGTGCACCTTCCCGTCGATCTCGCGGGTGACCACCTGGGGTTTGCCGACCGTCAGCTCGAAGGACTCCCGACGCATCATCTCCACCAGGATGGCCAGCTGCAGCTCACCACGGCCCTGGACCTCCCAGGTATCGGGTCGCTCCGTCGGCAGCACCCGGATGGACACATTCCCGACCAGCTCGGCGTCCAGGCGGTTCTTCAGCAACCGCGCGGTCAGGTTCTTGCCCGACTTGCCGGCCAGCGGCGAGGTGTTGATACCGATGGTCATCGAGATCGACGGCTCGTCGACCGTGATCAGCGGCAGCGGTTGCGGGTCGCTCGGGTCCGACAGCGTCTCACCGATGGTGATCTCGGGGATGCCGGCGATCGCGACGATGTCACCGGGACCGGCGCTCTCGGCGGGCACTCGCTCCAGAGCCTCGGTGATCAACAACTCCGACAGCTTGACGTTGCTGATCGTCCCGTCGGCCTTGCACCACGCCACCACTTGATTGCGGCGGATCTCGCCGGCCACGATCCGGCACAGCGCGAGCCGTCCGAGGTAGGGGGAGGCGTCCAGGTTGGTGACGTGGGCCTGGAGCACCGCGCCCTCGACGTACGTCGGTGCCGGGATGGCATCGAGGATGGTGGC
This sequence comes from Microlunatus sp., assembly GCA_035719255.1. GTDB lineage: Bacteria > Actinomycetota > Actinomycetes > Propionibacteriales > Propionibacteriaceae > Microlunatus. The sequence continues at coordinate 2,116 of DASTGF010000385.1, forward strand.
GAACAGCGGAGCCAGGTTCTCGCTGTCGGGCATCGTGCCGTTGTCCGGTGCGGTCAGCGAAGCACGCCCCGCCTTCGCCGAGGCGTAGACCACCGGGAAGTTCAAGACGTCGGTCTGATCGTCGTCCAGCAGGTCGAGGAACAGCTCGTACGTCTCTTCCACGACCTCCGCGATCCGGGCGTCGGGCCGGTCGACCTTGTTGATCACCAACACGATCGGCAGCTTCTTGGCCAGTGCCTTGCGGAGCACGAAGCGGGTCTGGGGGAGCGGGCCCTCCGACGCGTCGACCAGCAGCAGCACGCCGTCGACCATCTCCAGACCGCGCTCCACCTCGCCACCGAAGTCGGCGTGCCCCGGGGTGTCGATGATGTTGATGGTGACCTCGCGCCCGTCGGGCGCGTGGTGCAGCACGGCGGTGTTCTTGGCGAGGATCGTGATGCCCTTCTCGCGCTCGAGGTCCATCGAGTCCATCACTCGCTTCTCGACCTCCTGGCCGACCCGGAACGCGCCGGACTGCCACAGCATCCCGTCGACCAGGGTGGTCTTGCCGTGGTCGACGTGCGCCACGATGGCGACGTTGCGGAGGTCGGTTCGGGTGGGCATGAGAGCTCTTTCCAGCGGGCGGGCAACCTGGTAATCCTATCCGAGGCGGCTCGCTGCCCTCGCCCTCGCTCGGTGCACACCGTGGGGGCGCTTCGCGCGGCTCCGGGCACGTTCGCCGAGCGCAGGGCACAGGCGCGGAGTCTCAGCGCACATTCGCGGAGTCTCAGGGCACATGTGACCAGCTCAGGGCACGGCTGGGGCGGGTCGGAGCCTCCAGCCTTCGGTGGTCCGTACGCTGGAGGGCATCCCCGAGGAGCAGGAGAGACGCGTGGCAGGCGGCAACGACTGGTTCAAGGAGAGCTTCCGCACCGAGTTCGACAAGCAGGCGGCCGCGCTCGGACGCTTCAACCTGGCCATCTTCGGCAAGACCGGCGTCGGCAAGTCGACGCTGATCAACGCCATCTTCGGCGAGGAGGTGGCGCGGACCGGAATCGGTGAGCCCGTGACCCGCGGCAGCCACCTCTACCTCGACCGGGTGGGCCACCTCGGCATCATCGACACCCAGGGTGTGGAGATCGGCCGGAACAGCAAGGAGATCCTGTCCGATCTCAACGAGGTGATCAAGAACTCGCGCAAGCTGCCGGCCAGCGAGCACATCCACGTGGCCTGGTTCTGCGTCCGCGGAATGGATCGCCGGTTCGAGGACACCGAGGCCGAGTTCGTGCGCCGCCTCGACGAGCTCGGGCTGCCGGTGATCCTCGTGCTGACCCAGGTGCCACGCAGTCCCGACGGCCGGTTCCATCCCGACGCGGTGAGGCTCGCCGAGCAGATCAGCGCCCGTCGGTTGCCGATCGTCGGCGACCGGGTGTTCATGACCTATGCGAAGCCCGACGAGTTCCACGGTCAGGGTGCCTACGGGCTGCAGGAAGTCCTCGATGCCACCTTTCGCGTCGCGCCGGAGGGCGTCCACGGGGCCCTCATCGCGGCGCAGGAGATCGATCTGGCCCGCAAAGCCAAGGAGGCTCAACGCCTGATCGGCGTGGCCGTGACCAGCGCCGGTGCGGCAGCGGCGACGCCGATCCCGTTCTCCGATGCCGCGTTGCTGGTGCCGATCCAGCTCGGCATGATGGCGCGGATCGCCCAGCTCTACAAGATCAAGTTCGACCGGGCGGCACTGATGGCGATCGCTTCCACCACCGCCGCCACCCAGGTCGGTCGGGCGACATTCACCGGCCTGCTCAAGCTCGTGCCGGGCGCCGGCTCGGTGATCGGCGGCGCGATCGGGGCTGGGGTGGCGTCGACCTTCACCTTCGCGATGGGCGAGGCGTGGTTGAAGGTGTGCCAGCAGGTCCACGCCGGCAAGCTCGGTGGCCTGAATGGCGCCTTGGACAACGAGCAGCTTCGCGACGCGTTCTTGGAGGAGTTCAAGAAACGACTCGGCCGCAGGACGAAGGCCTCCGTCACGACACGGTGACATGGTGCCCATCTGATGGATGCGACCCTGGCCCCGGGTGCGGGTGGGCGCTACGTTGACCTGCGATGACCAGTCCACACGTCGGCGACCTGCTGGCCGATCAGCCGCCCCATGATCAAGTGGTGTTCGAGACCCGTCTGCGCCGCTATTGGCCCGACCTGCTCGCCGGCCTGACCGGGGCCTATCCCGATCAGGCCGTCGAGATGGCCCACCGGCTGGTGCGGATCGCCGCCGAGAACTTCCGCGAGCGACCGCCCGAGCTGCGCCTGCTCGATCTTCAGCGGCACGCGGACCCCCAATGGTTCCAGCATCCGGGGATGCTCGGTTACGCCACCTACACCGATCTGTTCGCGGGCGACCTGAAGGGCGTGGCCTCCAAGATCGACTACCTGTCCGATCTCGGAGTCACCTACCTGCACCTGCTGCCGCTGCTGAAGCCCCGCCCGGGACCCAACGACGGCGGGTACGCGGTGATGGACTATCGCGCGGTCCGTGAGGACCTCGGCACGATGGACGACCTGCGGGACCTGGCCACGGCTTTGCGCCGCCGCGGGATCTCCCTCACCCTCGATCTGGTGCTCAACCACGTCGCGTACGAGCACCGCTGGGCCGAGTTGGCCCGCGACGGTGACGAGTACTACCGCGGCTTCTTCCATCTGTTCCCCGATCGGCAGCTGCCCGACGCCTACGAGCGGTCGCTCCCTGAGGTGTTCCCCGACTTCGCGCCGGGCAACTTCAGCTACGACGACGAGGCCCAGGCCTGGGTCTGGACCACCTTCAACGCCTGGCAGTGGGACCTCAACTGGCACAACCCGGAGGTCTTCTACGAGTTCGCCGACCTGATCTGCTGGCTGGCCAACGTCGGTGTCGAGTGCCTGCGCCTGGACGCCATCGCCTTCATCTTCAAGCGGATGGGCACCTCATGCCAGAACCAGCCCGAGGTGCACGCGATCACCCAGGCGCTGCGGACCGTCGCCCGGATCGCGGCGCCGGCACTGGTCTTCAAGGCCGAGGCCATCGTCGGACCGACCGACCTGGTTCCCTATCTCGGAGTCGGCCGGCACACCGGCAAGGTGTCGGACCTGGCGTACCAGAACTCGCTGATGGTGCAGATCTGGTCCGCGCTGGCGGCCAAGGACACCCGTCTGTTCTGCTCGGCGATGAACCGGTTCCCGGCGAAGCCGCCGACCACGGCCTGGGGGACGTACCTGCGCTGTCACGATGACATCGGCTGGGCGATCGACGACGGCGACGCGGCCTCGGTCGGTCTCAACGGCTTCGAGCACCGGCGGTTCCTGTCGGACTACTACGCCGGGCTGTACCCGATGAGCGATGCCCGGGGTGTGGTGTTCCAGGAGAACCTGGCCACCGGGGACCGGCGGATCAGCGGCACGGCGGCGTCGCTCGCCGGGATCGAGGCGGCGCTCAACAGCGGTGACCCCGCGCACCTGGATCTGGCCGTGAAACGGCTGCTGCTGGCGTATCGCATCGTGCTCGGGTTCGGTGGCATCCCGCTGATCTGGATGGGCGATGAGCTGGCCCTGCGCAACGACTACGACTTCGTCGACGATCGCGATCACGCCGATGACAACCGGTGGATCCACCGCCCGGCGATGCCGTGGGACGTGGCCGAGCTGCGGCACGTCGAGGGCACGCTGGAGCATCGGGTGTGGAACGACCTGCGGCACAGCATCGCCGTCCGCGGGTCGCTGCCCAGCCTCCACGCGTCGGTGGAGAGCGAGATCGTCGATCCGGTCAACCCGGCCGTGCTCGTGCTGATCCGGCAGCATCCGGTACAGACGATGGTGGGCGTCTACAACCTGAGCACCGAGCAGCAGGAACTGCCGCGCTGGGTGATCCCGATCGGCAATTGGGCGTGGGATGCGCTGACCGACGAGGCACCGCTCACCGACGGGCCGCTGTCATTGGCGCCATACCAGGTGCGCTGGTTCGTGCAGCAGAACTGACACCCTGGAGCGTGTGAGCGACGATTCGGTGGGCAACAGTCCCGTGACCACTGGGGATCCCGCGAGCACTGGGGATCCTGTGAGCACTGGGGATCCTGTGAGCAGTGCGGATCCCGCGAGCGGTGGGGTCGGGCAGCAGCGGGCGGCCGAGGCGGTCCGGGCGGGTCTGCGCGAACTCGACCTGACCTGGACCGAGAAGCGGCCGGGGCTGTTCTCGGTGGCGCTGCCCGGGACACGGAAGCTCAGCACCGAGTGCGCGCTGGAGGTGGGGACGTACGGGCTCGGGCTTCGTGCGTTCGTGGCGCGGCGACCGGACGAGAACCACGAGGCGGTCTATCGCTGGCTGCTAGAGCGGAACCTGAGACTCGACGGGATCGCCTTCTGCCTGGACGCGCTCGGCGACATCTACCTGACCGGACGGGTATCCCTCGCCTCAGTAACGCCGGACGAGATCGACCGGCTACTCGGTGCCGTCGCGGAGACCGCCGACAGCAGCTTCAACGTGATCCTCGAGCTCGGTTTTGCCGAGAGCATCCGGCGCGAGTGGGCCTGGCGACGCTCGCGCGGGGAGTCCACCGCCAACCTTGCGGCGTTCAACCATCTCGACCCCGGTCCGGCCACCGGCTGACCGCGGCCCCGTCCGGGTCCGCTCGACCCGCGACCGCTCCGGTTCGGGTACCACTAGGCTCAGGCCCATGTCGACTCTGATCCTGCTGCGGCACGGCGAGAGCCAGTGGAACGCGAAGAACCTGTTCACCGGTTGGGTGGACGTCGATCTCAACGAGAAGGGTGCGGCGGAGGCCGCCCGTGGTGGCGAGCTGCTGACGGAGACCGGCCTGCTGCCGGACGTCGTCCACACCTCGGTCCTGCGCCGCGCGATCAACACCGCCCAGATCGCGCTCGGTGCGTGCGATCGGCACTGGATCGAGACCAAGCGGTCCTGGCGGCTCAACGAGCGGCACTACGGGGCGCTCCAGGGCAAGGACAAGGCGGCCACGCTCGCCGAGTTCGGCGAGGAGCAGTTCATGGTCTGGCGACGGTCCTATGACACCCCGCCGCCGCCGATCGACAACGACAGCGAGTTCGCAACCTTCGGCGACCCCCGCTATGCCGGTGTGCCGAGCGAGATCCGGCCGCGCACCGAGTGCCTCAAGGACGTCCTCGAGCGGGCCCTGCCGTACTGGTACGACCAGATCGTGCCCGACCTGCGAGCCGGCAAGGTGACCCTCATCGCCGCGCACGGCAATTCGCTCCGCGCCATCGTCAAGCACCTCGACCAGCTGAGCGACGAGGCGGTCGTTGGCCTCAACATCCCCACCGGCATCCCGCTGCACTACGAACTGGACGACGACGTGAAGCCGACCGCCCCCGGCCGGTACCTCGACCCCGAGGCCGCCGCCGCCTCGATCGAAGCGGTCAAGAACCAGGGCAAGAAGAAGTAGCCCACGTGCCGATGGTGCCCTGAGCCTGCCGATGGCGCCCTGAGCGTGTCGAGGGGCTCAGGGCCCGTCATTCACGGCTGGGGCCAGTACTCGTGCTCGGGGAACTCCCCGGTGACGACGTAGATGATCCGGCGAGCCATCGAGGCCGCGTGGTCGGCGATCCGCTCGTAGTAGCGACCGAGCAGCGCGACGTCCACCGCGGCTTCGACACCGTAGGCCCAGTCGTCGCTCAGCAGGACGCGGAACTGGGTCCGGCGCAACTCGTCCATCTCCTGATCGCGGGTGCGCAACTCCTCCGCGTTCTGCACGTTGCGGTCGTGCAGCGTCTGTCCCGCGGCCACGACCATCTTCTCCGCGACGTCGCCCATCCGGACGAAGTTCGGCCGGAGCGCATCGGGCACGGCCGTGTCGGGATAGCGCAGCCGGGCGATCTTGGCGATGTGCGCGGCCAGGTCACCCATCCGCTCGAGCTCGGCCACCATCCGCAGGCTCGCCACGATGATCCGCAGCTCACCGGCGACGGGCGCCTGCAGCGCGAGCAGATCGAACGCACGCCGTTCGAGGTCGGCCTGCTTGAGGTCGAGCCGCTCGTCGTTGGAGATCACCTGCTCGGCCGCGTGGATGTCGGCCTCGAGCAACGCCGTGGTGGCCGAGTGGACGGCGGTCGACACCTCCTGCGCCATCTGGGCCAGGTCCGCCAGAATGTCGTCCAGCTGTTCCCGATAGCTGTCTCGCATCGATCTCGTCCCATCCTCGTCCGTCACATCGCAGAGCGGCTTCAACCCTAGGCCGACTCCTCGGAGCGTCGCCGTGAGCCGGGTGAACGGCGCGTGAACATGTCGGGAACGCTGCCCGTGCACCCGGCGTGAGCGGCGCTCGGCTGGCGGAAGCAGTCCGGAGCGCCACCTAGGATCTCCAGTGTGCACCCGGTGACCATCCTGCTGGTGATCGCGGCGCTGGCTGCCGGCGTCGTGCTGGGTGCCTTGCTGGGACGCCGCCGGGCCTCGCCACGCGACCCGGCGGAGACCTTCGCCCAACCGGAGCCGTCGGTCCCCGAAGGGGTCGCCGAACTGCTCGCGATGCACAACTCCGCCGGGATCGTCGTCGGCCCCCATGACGAGGTGCTCGAGGCGACCGACGCGGCCCGCACGCTGGGACTGGTTC
>DASTGF010000386.1:0-8178 GCA_035719255.1 Microlunatus sp.
CGGAACACGGCGAGCGACGGAGTCACCCAGGGCGGGTCCTCGATCACCCAGCAGTACGTGAAGATGGTCCAGATCGAGGCCTGCCAGGCCAAGGCGGACGCCGAGTGCACCAAGGCCGTGCAGGCGCCGACCGTCGAGCGCAAGGTCCGTGAGCTGCGTTACGCGATCGCGCTGGAGAAGCGGCTCACCAAGGACCAGATCCTCGAGCGCTACCTCAACATCGCCTACTACGGCGAGGGCGCGTACGGCGTCGAGGCGGCCGCCCGCCACTACTTCTCCACCAGCGCCTCGAAGCTGACCTTGGCGCAGTCCGCTCTGCTGGCCGGCCTGGTGCAGAACCCGGACGCGAACAACCCGGTCCGCAACCCGGGCGCCGCGCTGGATCGGCGTGACGTGGTGCTGAACCGGATGGTCGAGCTGAACATGATCAGCGTCGATCAGGCGGACCGGGCGAAGAAGGTCAAGTTCGACGAGGGCAAGGTCACGCCGACCCGCAACGGCTGCGTGGGCACTCGCTACCCGTTCCTGTGCGACTACGTCTACCGCACCCTGCTCAACACCCCGAGCCTCGGCGACACGGTCGAAGAGCGGGAGAACATGATCAAGCGCGGTGGTCTGACCATCGAGACCGCGATCGATCCGAAGACCCAGGACCTGGCGCAGAAGCGGGTGAGTTCGGTGGTCGGCTCGAGGGACCCGCTCATCTCCACCATGAACATGATCCAGCCGGGCACGGGCTTGATCGTGGCGATGGCGCAGAGCCGTCCGGTGATGGGCGCGAACGCCAAGAAGGGCGAGACCTATTGGAACCTGGCCGTCGACCCCGCCATGGGCGGCATCCAGGGTTACCAGGCCGGTTCGACGTTCAAGGCGTTCACCGCCGCGGCCGCACTGGAGAAGGGCATCCCGCTCAGCAAGCGATACAACGCAGCCCGGACCATGAACTTCTCCGGCAGGTCCTTCGATACCTGTGAGGGCAGGAGCCGGGTGTACGGGAGCTGGCGGGTCAGCAACTCCACCGGCACCAATGGCAACATGGACATGTACAAGGGCGCCGCGATGTCGGTGAACACCTACTTCGTCCAGCTGGCGCTGGACACCGGCATGTGCCGGGTCACCAAGATGGCCGAGAAGCTCGGTGTGAAGAGCGGTAGCCGCGACCGCGACATCGTCGATTTCTACCAGGACAAGCCGTCGTTCACCCTCGGTTCGGTCGAGGTGAGCCCGCTGTCGATGGCGGAGGCGTACGCCACCTTCGCCGCCCGGGGCATCCACTGCAACCCGGTGATCGTCTCCAAGATCACCACCCGGACCGGCAAGCGGCTCGAGCCGCTCGACGCTGACTGCAAGCGGGTGATCTCCAAGGATGTGGCCGACGGCATGAACCGGCTGCTGACCCGGGTGATGACCAACGGCACCGGAACCCGTGCGCGCATCCCCGACGGCCGCGCGCAGGCCGGCAAGACCGGCACCATCGACTCCAACGAGGCGGTCTGGTTCGCCGGGTACACCCCCGAGGTGGCCGGCGTCGCGATGATCTCGATCGACAACCGCAAGAAGCCGTTCATCCGCGGCCAGGCGGGCTTCCGCAGCCGGGGCGTGAAGGGCTATCGGGTGCCGTCGTCCGGCATCTACCTCGAGGGTTCGGGCTCGGGCGACGCTGGCATGAAGATCTGGAAGCCCGTCATGACGAGCTATCTCCAGGACAAGCCGCGGACCAGCTTCAAGGCCCCGCCCAACAAGATCTTGCAGGGCAAGATCACCCGGGTGCCCGCGCTGTACGGCATGAGCATCGCCGACGCCACGAAGAAGCTGCAGAGCGAGGGCTTCAGCGTCGTCCGCCAGTTCGTCTACAGCAACAGCACCCCGAAGTACGGCTTCATCGGGTGGTCACCCGGCCCGGGTTCCCGGGTGTCGGAGTTCGGCACCGTGACGGCCCTGTTCTCGAAGGGACGCGACCCGGCCGAGGTCCGCGCCCAGCAGGAGGCCCAGAAGAAGGCCGCCGCAAAGAAGAAGGCCGCGGACAAGAAGAAGCAGGCCGGCCAGAAGAACGGCGGGGGCTGAGGCCGATCACGCCAGACCGAGCTGGCGGCGTACCTCGGCGGCCACGGCCGCACCGTCGGCTTTCCCCTTGGTCTTCGGCGTCAGCACGCCCATCACCTTGCCCATGCCCTTGGGGCCCAGTTCGGCCGCACCGGTCGCCGCGATGGCGTCGCTGACCAGCGCCCGCAGCTCGTCGCTGCTCAGCTGAGCGGGAAGATAGTCGGCGAGCACGGCGCTCTCGGCGCGCTCCTTCTCGGCCAGATCAGCACGCCCGGCCGCGGTGTAGGCATCCTCGGCCTCGCGGCGCTTCTTGGCCTCGCGTACGACGACCTCGAGGACCTGCGGCTCGGACAGCTCGACCGCCTTCGTGCCTGCCACCTCGGCCTGCGAGATCGAGGTCAGTACCATCCGGATGGTGTCCGCGCGGACCTTGTCCCGCGCCTTCATCGCGGTGGTGAGGTCTCCGCGCAGGCGTTGCTTGAGCGGGGTCGTCGACTCGGTCATGTGATCAGTCTGTCAGCCGCGTCGAACGGATTCGGTTCGATCGGTGCATGACGGCTTGTAGCCTGCACCTCATGTCGCTCGTCCGCCGGTTGCACCGCCCCGCCCAGATCCTCGGGGGCGTCGCCACGCTCGGTGCCGGCTGCCTCGCCTATGCGGCATTGTGGGAGGTGGACGCCTATCGGCTGCGCCGCGTCTACGTGCCCGTGCTGCCCCGCGGGGCCCGCCCGATCCGCATCCTGCAGATCTCGGACCTGCATATGACCCCCCGCAACACCGCGCGACAGCGCTGGGTCGCCTCGCTGGCCGGGCTGGAGCCCGACCTGGTCGTCGACACCGGCGACAACATCTCCCATCCCGATGCGGTCAAGCTGGTCACGGACAGCGTCGGCCGGTTGCTCGATATGCCGGGAGTGTTCGTCTGGGGGTCCAACGACTACTACGCCCCGAGCTTCAAGAACCCGCTGTCCTACCTGGTCCGGCCGTCCAGCGGACGGCAACCCGCCAAGGAGACGCTGCCCTGGGAGGACCTCCGGGACCGGTTCCAGGACGCCGGCTGGATCGACCTGACCCACCGGCGCACCGTGATCGAGATCAAGGGTGTCCGGCTCGGGTTCCGAGGCACCGACGACGCGCACCTGGGACTCGACCGGTATGCCGAGGTCGCGGGTCCCGTCGACCGCGAGGAGGTGGACCTGGCGGTCGGTGTGACCCATGCGCCGTACCGGCGGGTGATCGATGCGATGACGTACGACGGCCTGGATCTGCTGATCGCGGGACACACCCACGGCGGCCAGGTGTGCGTGCCCGGATATGGAGCGCTGGTCACCAACTGCGACTTGGACACCGCCCGGGTAAAGGGGCTGTCCCGCAACAGTGCCGGCACCAACACCGCCTACCTGCACGTGTCCGCCGGCCTGGGCACCTCGCCGTACGCACCCATCCGGTTCGCCTGTCCGCCCGAAGCCACCCTGCTCACGCTCGTCCCGCCCTCCTGAGCGCCACCGAGCGAGCCGCCCTCCCTCCCTCGAGGCACCGTCTCGTCGGCTCCGGCACCGTCTGCAGACGCTGCCTCGGTTACCGTCCCGGTGCCTGAACGACTCCGGTACACCGAGTCCGGCAGTCCCGGCCAGGATGAACCGGGCACCAGCCAGCAGATCGGGTCGGCGGCGAGATCCGCGTTCGGCACGGTGCCGACGGTGGTGATCCGGCCCGCTCGTGCTCGGTGGTGACCACCGCCGGGAACTGCCCGAAGTGGGGATGGTCGTAACCGAGGAGGATCTTGGGACCCTCGTTGATCAAGCTGCCGTCCCGCCCAGCTGCTCGTCGTGGACTAGCGGGGCCGGGCGGCGAACGTGCCGCGATAGAACGCCTCGAAGCTCCGGCGGTACGAACGCTGGTCGACATCGGCCGGGGACGTGACGAACCCGACCGTATGCGTCGCGACGTCGACCATGACGGCCCCACGACCCTGCGGGCGGGACTGCGGCATCGGACTCCCTCTGACTGCTTGGTCTCTTCTCTGACGCGAGCAGTCACAGGGGGACGATGACAGGTAAGGAGCCGTCACCGAGAAGACGGCGACCGGCGGCACGACATACGCGGCTCCCGCCTCGCTGCCCTCACACGGATCCGCTCCCGTGCACAACGAGCAGATCCACCGGCGGGAAGCAGGCGTGCGTTCCGGGTGCCGCCGCGCGGTGCGCCATCCAATGGCCTCGGCCCTGCGGCCGCGCCGATGTCACCACACCGCTCGGTATGGGCTAGACTCGGCGAGGCCCGCGGCGCGGTCGCGGCTACGGGGTGTGGCGCAGCTTGGTAGCGCGCTTCGTTCGGGACGAAGAGGTCGCAGGTTCAAATCCTGTCACCCCGACCAGCAAGACACCTGGTCAGAGGCAGGTTCTGCCGAATGCCAGGCTGTAGTTCAAGGCGGGTACAGCAGCAAAGTACCGCAGTGCGAGACGCGCAGGGTGCGCAGGGAGCTGGACCACTGGGGTGATCAGCGCACTCTTACCGGCGTGCCGATTAGCGGCGACCGGGTGGTTACGTCAGGTTGTCAGCGGTTCCCGAAGCGCTCTGTGCGCCTCACCCATGGATCGATCGCTTAATCAGGCAGGGTTCGCGGCCGCGATCCAGTCGTTAAGGTCCTTGGGCGCCTCACGCCCAGGCACTGATGAGCGGGGAGAGCCACGCTGCATCGCGGAACCATGCTCCCCTGCTTGGGGGAACGAGGTCGCCAGCTCAGCCGCCTGCTAGCGCAGTCCCCGAGTCGGTCGAGTGCCTGCCCGGGTCCGAGCGGCGATCCGCTCCGCGAGGTAGGCCGCGTCGTCGGCGACGAACCCGAGCAGTGCGGACCCGCGAGTGTACTGCCAGGAGAGGCCGAGGAAGTACAGTCCGGGCACATCGGTGACCCCGCGCCGGTGCACGACACGGCCATCGGCCGTGACCCCCGGGATCGAGATCCAGGAGTACTCGGACCGGTACCCGGTAGCCCAAACCACAGCGGAAACGTCCAGGCTGGTGCCGTCGGCGAAACGGGCGGTGCGCCCTTGAGCGCTGACCAGGCGGGCCCGGAATCGCACGCCCGCCCGCTTGAGCCGACGGCGGCTGGTGCCGATCACGAACTCTCCACGGACCCGCAGGCGCTGGCCGAGTCTGGTTGCGGTGTTGACCCGCATGACGCCGAGTCGGGTGAGCCACCAGAACAGGTCCCGGCCGAGCAGTCGCTGCGGCAGCGTCGGCACCGTTTCACCCACGGACACGTCAACCTGCCGCGTCGCGGCGAGCTCGTGGCCGATCTGGAGTCCGGAGTTCCCGCCGCCGACCACCAGCACCGGACCGGGCGGCAGGGACTGAGGGTTGCGATAGTGGGCGCTGTGGATCTGGGTCACTGAGCCGTCGAAGCCTTGGGCGGCCGCCGGTGTGAAGGGACTGTGGTACGGTCCCGTGGCCACGATCACCTGCTGGGCTTGGAAGACCTCATGGTCTGTGCGGACGTGGAAGTCCTCGCCGATCTGGTTCAGCGCGGTGACCCTCTTGTTGAGTAGCACCGGCAGATCGAAGGCGATCGCGTAGTCCTGCAGGAAATCAGCCACCGCCTCCTTGCCCGGATAGGTGTCGGCCGGTGCCGGGAACGCCATGCCAGGCATTGCGTCGTACTGAGCGGGGCTGAACAGCCGCAGCGACTCCCAGCGGCCGCGCCAGGAGCTCCCCAACTGGTCGGCGGCCTCCAGAAGCACGAACCGCAGTCCGTGCTGCGCCAGCTGCCAGGCCACGGCAAGGCCCGCCTGACCGGCACCGATCACGATGACATCGAGCAGCTCATCAGGTCCTGGTCCATTGCTGGTGCCGGCGCCGGTCATCGTGCCGCTCCTCGGTCGACGGTGAAGCTGAACATCATGCCGCTCTGCATGTGTTCGGCGATGTGGCAGTGGGCCATCCACAGGCCGGGGTTGGTGACGTCGAACAAGATGTCGACGATCTGCCCGGTGCGGACGAGGACGGTGTCCTTCCAGACCAGATTGTGCTCGGGCTTGCCGTCGCGGGCCAGGACGAGGAAACGTCCGGCGCCGTGAAGGTGGAACGGGTGGTGCATGGGGTGGTCGGAGTCCATCTCGTTCACCAGCCGAATCTTGACCCGGTCTCCCACCGTGAACCGCCAGTCGATCGCAGTCGTCGCGGCGCCGGTGGTGCGATCCACGAACTTCCAGTGCATGTTGGCAGTGGTGGTCAGCCTGTTGATCTCCACCATGTCGTCTTCCCACTCGATACCGTCGGAAGGCCCGTGCTCGTGGCCTCCCCCGGAGATTGAGACTGAGTTGCCTCCGTGGTGACAGTTGAACGGATCTTCACCGGCATCGCGATGCTCCATGCCGTGATGCTTCATGCCCTCGTGATCCATGGCGTCGTGGTCGTGGCCGGGCTGATGATCGGTGAGGCCAGCACGTCCTTGGGACAAGGGCTCGCCTGCTGAATGGGTAACCCGTCCAGCTGCCAGCAGCTTCATACCGCATCGTGGGCAGCGGCCGGGCTGGTCGCTCGTGACGTCGGGATGCATCGGGCAGGCGTAGCTGACCTGGGCCGGCGGCGTGGCGCTGGCGAGCAGTTTCATTCCGCATTGTGGGCAGCGTCCTGGTTGGTCGCTGGTGACGTCGGGATGCATGGGGCAGGCGTATACGGTCGGCCCCAATCCCGGTTGGGTGGCAGTCGGGTCGTCCATTTCCGCGACCAGGGCGAGGATCTTGTCTGGTGGCGCTGCGAGCCAGTGGTCGACCTGCTGCCGCTCGGCGGCCAGTTCCGGCGCGGTTCGGAGCTGCCGAAACTGGTCGGCCGGCGACGTCTGTTCTGTCCGCTTGTCCGCCACGGCGACCCGGGCCAGCGGGTAGGTCCGATCCGGGGTTCGGTGTTCGAGCATCAGTTCCCCGGGTTGGTCGAGCAGCACGTCAACAACTGCCCGCTCAGACGGTGCGAGCAGCACCTCGGAGACGAACTCCTCGTTCTCCACCCGGCCGCTGTCGCCACCGATGACCTTCATTCGAGCGCCGGGCAGCCGCACGTTGAAGACGCGGGAGTTGGCTGTGTTCGTCAACCACAGCCGGAGCACCTCGCCCGCTCGCGCCGTCAGCCGCAGGTCGGTCTGGCCACCGATCAGAAGCTGGTTGCCGAACCGGCCCATGGCGGAGTAGCTGGTCTCTGAGACCGAGAACGTGGCGATCTTGCCATCTTCCACCAGCACGTCGTCCAAGGTCAGTACGACGTCGCGGTTGGCCGCTGGCCAGTACCCAGGTTCTGAGGGCTCGACGATGATGTTGCCGTAGAGGCCCATCTCCTGGGTGTAGTCCTCCCGGATGTGCGGGTGGTACCAGTACAGGCCCGGGTCGGGGAACTGGATGCGGTAAGTGAAGCTGCCCCCGACCGGGATCGGCTGCTGGGTCTCATGGGGCACACCGTCGTACTTGTTCTCCAGCCGTAGACCGTGCCAGTGCACGGTGGTGTCCAGGTCGCCGTCATTGGTGACGTGGACGATGACTTCGGATCCCTGTTGGACCCGGAGGGTGGGGCCGGGGATCGAGCCGTTGTAGCCGAGCATTCGTACGGTGCCGTCGGGAAGCTGTTTGGCTACGGGTGCAACGTGAAGTTCGAGCGTGTCGCCATCGGCCACCTTCAGCACTTGCGATGCCGCCGCCTCGGGGAGACCGGTGGGATCGGTCGGGAAAGACTGGTCAGGGAGCGGCGATGTTTCGGGAGCGTGGTGCATGTTCGTTCCTTCCCTTGTTTGAATGAAAGCCAACTCGCAACTCAGGTTCTGCGCCGGATCCATAAAGGCCGACATTACGTACGATTGTGGGTCGGCTGGTCGGCCGCTCGCCCCGGCGAATTGGCCGGGTTCGCGGCCGCCTCGCCCGGTCAGCCGAAATTGACGCCGGCGGTTATCGCAATGGCCACGATTGCCGCGGCGATCCAGTCGACGGTGAGGCAGAACGGCGGCCACCAACGCGTGTTGTTGACGAAGCCCGTGCGGTGCTGCCACAGGTCCTTGGCGCCGTGTCCGATCAGCCCGGCAACTGCTACCCAGGGTGATCCGGTCACGGCGACTGCACCGAGGAGAACGAAGACGGTCGTGACACTGACCTC
>DASTGF010000387.1:0-2279 GCA_035719255.1 Microlunatus sp.
AGTGGACTTCCTGGCCGTCGACCCTGACGGTGCCTTCGCTGTGCCCATGCAGCCCGGACATGATCTTGATCAGGGTGGACTTGCCGGCGCCGTTGTCACCCAGCACGCAGGTCACCTCACCGGCGGCCACGGAGAGGTTGATCCCGGACAGCGCCCGGATCGCCCCGTAGGTCTTGCCCACGTCGGTCATCTGGATCAGCGGTTCGCCCTTGTGCAGGGTGGGATCCGCGTGTTCCTGCAAGGTGTCGGTCATTGCTTAGGCCTTTCGGGTGGTGGCGATCTTCTTGACGGACAGGTTCACCGCGACGGCCAGCAGGAGCATGACACCCAGGAACGCCTTGAACCAGTTGGGATCCCAGCCGGCGTAGACAATGCCCTGCTGGGTCATGCCGAAGATGAACGCACCCAGTGCGGTGCCGATCGCGGAGCCATAGCCACCGGTCAACAGCGTGCCACCGACCACCGCGGCGATGATGAACAGGAACTCCTGCCCGACCCCGCCACCGGACTGAATCGTGTTGAACGCGAACAACTGGTGCATTCCGGAGAACCAGGCGAGAAACCCGACCGCCATGAACAGACCGATCTTGACCCGGTTCACCGGTACGCCGACGGCACGGGCTGATGCGGCGTTCCCGCCGACCGCGAAGATCCAGTTGCCGATTCGCGTCCGGGTCAGGATCCATGTTGCCAGGGCCACGAACAGGAGCCACCACACGACGGTGATCTTGACCGTGACACCGACGATCTCCAACGACGACGCGAACAGAGCCTTCGCGGTCGAATCCCTCCATGTCCGAGACATTCTGGGTGGAAACGGCACCGGTGACCAGCTTGGTGACGCCGAGGTTCACGCCCTGCAGCACGAAGAACGTGCCCAGCGTGATCAAGAAGCTGGGAATCCCGGTCCGCACGACCAGAAACCCGTTGATGAAACCGATGAACATCGACAGGATCAGCGCCACAAACACGCCGACCCACAGGTTCAGGTTGAACTGGTAGCACAGCATCGCCGCGGTCAATGCGTAGGTGACCACCGCGACACCGGCGGACAGGTCGAACTCCCCGCCGATCATCAACGCACCGACGCCGACCGACACGATCCCGATCAGCGAGCTGGCGTATAGGATCGTGGAGAACGCCTCGGGTGACCGAAACGCCGGCGCTACGAGGAAGAAGAAGATGTAGATCACGACCGCGGCGATCAATGCACCGATCTCGGGGCGCACCAACAATCGGGTCATCAACGGCGTCGAAGCCTTCGTCGCAGCGGGGGCCGCGCCCGACGGCACCGGCGGTGGCGCCGGGGACTTGCTGAGAGACTGACTCATGACGTTCTCCCTTGGCTGGGTGAGGGGCTGGGCGCGGGTCGCGGCCGCACCCGGGCCGAGGCATCAACGGGTGTTGTTGGCCGCGTACTTCAGGATGTCCTCGATGTTGGAGCTGTCCACGAAGGACGGCCCGGTCAAGACCGGGCCACCGCCACCAAGATCGTTCTTGTTGGTCAGGTAGAACCACAGGGAGTCCACTGCCATGTAGCCCTGGAGCCACGGCTGCTGATCCACGGAGAACAGAATGCTGCCGTCCTGAACATGTTTGGCCACGTCGGCGTTGAGGTCGAACGTCACGATCTTGGCCGAACTGCCGGAATCGGCGACCGCCTGCAAGGCATCGAGCGCGATCGGTGCGCCTAGGGTCACCACGTAGTCGATGGACGGATCCTGCTGCAACTTCGCACCCAGCGTCGCCACGACCGACGGATCGTCGGTGCCGGTGACCTGGATGTTCTCGGTTCCCGGCGCCACGGTCTTGACGCCGGCGCAGCGCGCCTCCAAGGCCACCGAACCCTGCTCCTGGATCACGCACAACGGGTGCGTGGCGCCGGCGGAGGCGATCCTCTCGCCGACCGCCTTGCCGGCGATGTCCTCGTCGGAGCCGTAATACATGATCGCTCCGAGTTCCTTGTACTGCTCGATGCCGGCGTTGAAGGCAACGGTCGGAATGCCGGCTGCAGTCGCCGCAGCCATCGAATCCTTCATGGTGTCCGGCGACAGCAGCGTGACCGCGATGCCATCGACTCTGCTGTCCACCGCATTCTGCAAAAGGGTTGCTTCCCCAGGACCCGTCGGATCGGACGAGTATCTCAGGTCGATGTTGTCCTTGGCTGCCGCTGTGGTCGCGCCGGCCCGCACCTTGTCCCAGAAGGTGTCGCCGGGCGCCTGGTGGGTCACCATCGCGATCGTCAGCCGGGGTGTGTCCGCGACCGCCCCGCCGCCGCT
>DASTGF010000388.1:0-9832 GCA_035719255.1 Microlunatus sp.
GGGGTCTGGTAACAGCAACTATTCAAGTGTGGCGAATGCTCCCTGCGAAGGAGTCACCCGCCGCCCTCACAGCGCACAGCGTTCCAAACCGTGACTACGGCCCATTGGATATCGCCCGCGGGGTTCAGCAGGCGTCCCGACGCCACGACTGGTCGCATCTCGGACGCCTATCGAAAGGGCGGCGCTCCTGTGATCGGTGCTCGCACCGTCATTCCTTCGCGGCTCTCGGTGTGGTGGTGGGGCCCATGACGGCGTGGGTCTGGTCGCTGGTCAAGGCGTCGACGGGCAGCGGCGTAGGGTGGCCGGGTTCTGCGCGGAGTCCGTCCAGCAGCAGGTGCAGGTAGCGGCGGTACAGGTCCGGGTGCGCGTCGCGGGACCGGGCCATGATGGCGTTCAGGCCAACCTGGATGAAGGTCAGGTCGGTGCCGGTCACGTCGTCCCGCAGCATCCCGGCATCCCGTGCGCGGGCGACGAGGGCGCGGTTCTTGGGGGCCATCACCTCACGGTTCCAGTCATGCTGCTCCACACTGATCCGGTCGCCGCTGACGATCTGCGCCAGGCCTTTGTCGCGCAGCTGCAGGGCCAGTGACGTCTCGAGATAGGTCACCAGCCCGCGCCAGGGATCGGGGTCAGCCAGGCCGGCGTCGGCGGCGGCGGCCACCTCGACGGTCTGTTCGGCGAACAGCGCATCGAGCAGCACGCCCTTGTTCGCGAACCTTCGGTACGCGGTGCCGACTCCGACGCCGGCGTGGCGAGCGATCTCGTCGAGGGTGACCTCGAACCCCTGCTCGGCGAACAGCTCCCGCGCGGCCGCCAGCAACCGCTCCCGGTTCTCCACGGCGTCACGTCGCAACGCCCGCGGCTTCTTCGCCGGGCTGGGCTCGGTCATATTCCTACCCTACCGATTCGGAGAGACATTCTCCGTATCAGGTGGTACGCTAAGAGATATCTGGAGATTATGACTCCGTTTATTCGGGTCGAGAGACGGGACGTGATGTCAGTCAGCACCGAGAACCGGCCGCACCGGGCTGCCGTAGGCCTGCCCAATGGTCCGCACTCTCGGATCGTGATCACGATCGCCTCGATGGGGTTCTTCTTGATCACGTTGGACATCTCCATCGTGAACGTCGCATTGGCCCAGATCCGGGCCGAGCTGGGCGGGGGCACCGTCGGGCAGCAGTGGATCATCGACGGCTACACCCTGATGTTCGCCAGCCTGCTGTTGTTCGCGGGCAACCTGTCCGACCGGATCGGCGCCAAGCGGGCCCTGGCGTTGGGTATCGCCGTGTTCGCGGTGACGTCCGCGGCCTGCGCGTTCGCGCCGAGCGCGGCACTGCTGATCGCCGCGCGCTGTGTCCAAGGCGCTGGAGCCGCGATCATGCTGCCAGCCTCCATGGCGCTGGTCCGCGAGGCCTTCCCCGATCCGGCCCGCCGAGCGAAGGCCCTCGGGGTCTGGGCGGTCGGCGGCGCGGTCGCGGGCCTGGTCGGTCAGCCGCTGGGCGGACTGCTGACCACGTTCGACTGGCGCTGGGTGTTCTCCATCAACCTCCCGGTCTGCGCCGGCATGCTGATCTTCCTCAGTGTGGTGGCGAAGTCCCCGACCCGGCCGGCACCGTTCGACTGGCCCGGTCAGATCCTCGCCGTCATCGGCTTGTCCACCCTGGTCTACGGTCTCATCGACGGTGGGCACGCCGGCTTCGACGCGCTTCCTGTCATCGTGGCGCTCACGGTCGCTGTCGTCAGCCTGGTCGGCTTCGTGATCGTGCAGTCCCGCGTCCGCCATCCAATGATGCCGCTCGACCTGTTCCAGGCACGCGGGTTCCGCCTCGCCCTGCCCGTGGGGTTCGCCTTCATGGTCGGCAACTACGGCAACGTCTTCGTGGTCAGCCTGTTCCTCCAGCAGGCGCTGGATCTGTCTCCTCTGCATGCCGGTCTCGTCTTCCTCCCGTCGGCATTCTTCGCGATCACCGCGAACCTGGCCTCCGGTCCGATCACCAACCGCTACGGTGCCCGCCTCCCCGTGGTAGCCGGGCTGTCGTCGATGGCCGTCGGGCTGGTTGCCATGTTGATCGTCGCCCCGCTCGGGAACCCGCTGCTGATCGCCGCGTGCGTGATCCCGATCGGTGCCGGAGGAGCCCTGGCCATGCCGTCGGTGACCGGAGTGGTGCTCGAAGGCGTCCCGGGCCACCAGGCAGGAACGGCCAGCGCTGTCTTCAACACGTTCCGCCAGGTCGGCGGCGCCGTCGCGATCGCCGTCTTCGGCGCGCTCATCGCCAACCCTGACCACGTCGTCACCGGGCTCCGTCTCAGCCTCGGCATCGCCGCCACCCTGCTCCTCCTGGCCGCGCTCAGCAGCCTCCGCATCCAACCCCGCACCGACCTCGTGCGCTGACCTCCGGAGACCCGACACCTGTGAAGGAGTTTTTGATCATGACCAGCTGGACCGCCGAGGAACTGTCGCGCATCGCGGCCGCGGACGACCTGCACGTTGCGCCGTACCGGGCCGACGGCGCCACCCTCGGCACGCCGACCTGGATCTGGTCGGTGGTCGTCGAGGACCACCTGTATGTCCGCCCGTACCACGGCGAACACTCACGCTGGTACCAGTCTGCGATCACCCAAGGCGCGGGGCAGATCACCACCGCCGGACACACCTACGACGTCAGCTTCGCTCCCGCGAACCCGACGGTCCTCGACGCGGTCGATGCCGCCTACCGCGCCAAGTACGCCACGAGCTCCTACCTGGCGCCGATGGTCGCCGCCGGTCCACGCGCCACCACCCTCCGGATCAGCCCGACAACCCGTTGACCCATCCTCAGCAGATTGGAAACACTCTCATGAACAAGCGTCACCTCGGCACCAGCGGCCTCGAAGTCTCCGCTATCGGCCTCGGCTGCATGACCATGACCGGCGGCTACAGCGGCCGCCCGGACCGGGCCGACATGATCAGCCTGTTGCACCGGGCGGTCGACCTGGGCGTCACGTTCTTCGACACCGCCGAGATCTACGGGCCGCACGCCAACGAGGAGCTCGTCGGTGAGGCCCTCGCTCCGCACGCCGGTCAGGTGGTGATCGCCACCAAGTTCGCCCAGGACATCGACCCCGACACCCGCACCCCCCGCGGCCGGATGCTCGGCCCCGACGAGATCGCCGCGGCGGTCGAGGGCTCGCTGCGCCGGCTCGGCCTGGACGTGATCGACCTGTACTACCAGCACCGGGTCAACCCTGACGTGCCGATCGAGGAGATGGCCGGAGCCGTCAAGGACCTGATCGACGCGGGCAAGGTTCGTCACTTCGGCATGTCGGAGGCCTCCGCCGACACCATCCGCCGCGCCCACGCCGTCCAACCGGTCACCGCGATCCAGTCCGAGTACAACCTGTGGTGGCGTCGTCCCGAGGCCGACGTGCTGCCGACCTGCGCCGAACTCGGGATCGGCTTCGTCCCGTTCTCGCCGCTGGGCAAGGGATTCCTCACCGGTGCCGTGGACACCACCACCCAGTTCGCCGACAACGACCTCCGCGCGCAGATTCCCCGGTTCTCCGGCGAGGCCCTGGAGCACAATCTGGTGCTGGTCGACCGGGTGAAGCAGATCGCGGCCGCGAAGGGGGTCACCCCGGGTCAGGTCGCACTCGCGTGGCTGCTGGCCCAGCAGCCGTGGATCGTGCCCATTCCCGGCACGACCAAGCCCCATCGGCTCGAGGAGAACCTGGCCGCCGCCGAGGTCACCCTCGACGACGCCGAGCTCATCGAGCTCGACGAGCTGTCCACCACGATCGAGATCCAGGGCGGCCGGTACCCCGACTTCCTCGAAGCCCAGACCAACCTCTGAGCCGACTGACCACGTCAGGCACACCGCCGCCAACCAACGAGGAGGACCCGTCATCGTGCCCGACCAGCAGAGCACCGAATCATCGCCACCGGCAGAGCTCGGACTGGTTCAGATCACCGGGGCGAGCCGGTTGTATCCGATCATCGGCGACCCCGTGAAGTACGTCGAATCCCCGACCCGCCTGACCCGCACGTTCGCCGCTGGCGGCCACCCAGGGGTCTGCGTGCCGATGCAGGTCGGGGCCGAGGACCTCGACTCGGTCATGGCTGGTCTCACCGCGACCGGCAACGTCGACGGGATCCTTGTCACCATGCCGCACAAGTTCACTGCGTTCGCCCACTGCGCGACTAGCTCGGAGCGCTCCAGACTGCTCGGGGTGGTGAGCATCATGCGACGCAACCCGGACCGAACCTGGCACGGTGACATGCTCGACGGGCTCGCCTTCGTCAAGGCCCAACACGACCACGGCGCCACCATCAGCGGGGCTCGGGTTCTGCTGCTCGGCGCCGGCGGGGCGGGCAGCGCGATCGCCATCGCCATGCTGGACGCCGGCGTTCGCGAGCTGATCATCCACGACCCTGAGAAGTCCCGCGTCGACAAGCTCATCGACCTGCTCGCCGAGCACGGCCAAGGCCGGGTCAGCGCCGGGCCAGCCGACCCCACCGGATGCGACCTCGTCTGCAACGCCACACCGCTCGGCATGGAACCAAACGACCCACTGCCAATCCCGGCCGGGCTGTTGACCTCGACGATGTTCGTCGGCGACGTCATCTCCGGCCACGGCCCCACACCCCTCCTGGAAGCCGCTCGAGCAGCGGGATGCCGAACCGCCAACGGCGGGCACATGGTCGAAGCCGCCCAACAGGTGATGGCCGACTTCCTGATCCAGACACCGGCCAGCCAGAGCTGACCTGGCTGCCGATCTCGCCCAAGGGCCCGTTCGACAGGAGGAGATGACCAGCATGAAGTACACCCCAAGTGGCGGCCTGACAAGTCCCGGACCGACAACCACCTTCACCGGCACCGTGCAGGTCGACAACATCCGCACCCCCGACGAGCAGTCGGCGATCGGAAGTGCACACGTCCGGTTCTCAGCTGGCGCCCGCACCGCCTGGCACCACCACCCCAAATGGGCCTCTCCGTCACCGACGGCATCGGACTGGTCTGCCGACGAGGCGGCCAGCCACAGGAGATCCGACCCGGCGACGTCGTCTACATCGAACCCGGCGAAGAACACTGGCAGGGAGCAAGCCCGGCTCCCGAAAGCTCCCACGGATCCAGGAGAACCTCGGCGCCGCCGACATTGACCTCACCGACGACGAGTTCACCCAGATCGAAGCCCAACTCGCCACCATCACCGTCCACGGCACAACCGCACCGACGAAGACATCGCCAGACTCCGCCAGATCGACTGACCCAGGCCCGAAAGGGCCCAACCGAGGTGTCCGTAAACCCGTCATCCGTCATCCGAGGCGGCCGGCGTGTCAGGCCGAGAACACCGTTCGATGCCGTGGCCCGGCAGGCTGGGCATGTCCCAGACCGGGCCGGGCTGGTTGCGAGGCGGCTTGCGCAGGGTGGGGGTTTGCCCACCGGCGATCAACAGATGATTCGGGGTGGAGATGGTGCCGAACCCCGAGCAGTGGTTTTCGCAGAACGCGCCGGTCTTGACGAGCCAGGAGTACAGCACGGTGTCAGTGTCGAGCTGGGTGTGCGTCGGCCAGGGTTGCGCTGCCTGTTGGTCGTGCAGCCAATTCGCGTACGCGGCGCGGGTGTGGGGCCTGATCGTGCAGGGGCGGGTTCGGCTGGGCAGGCCAGCCGGTGGCCGCGTTCGCCCCCAGGCCCGCATCGAGGTGAAGTAGTTGTCGGTCGTGTGGTCTTCCTGGGTGAACACGACAACGTGATCGACGCCCCTTGCCATGCGATCATGCCGCCTCCGACAGCGCCACCGAACAAGCATGCCTTGCGAGCGACGCCGGCCTTGTTGCACGGTCCCGGGTTGGTTCAGTTGCTTCCTTGAGCGCGGCCATGCGAAGAGGCCTAGTAGGCGATCTGCGGCTCAGCCTTTCTTCTTCGGGCGGTTGCCGTTGTTCTGCCGCTGGACCATGCCCTGCCCGTTGGAGAACAACGCTGCGACCGTGCCGTACCGGGGTATCGGTGTCCCGGGCCCCGGCGACCAGCCGAGGAAGGTGTAGCGCGGCTGGTCGCTGTACACGTATTGCCGCACCACACTGAGGCCCGCGGCCCGAAGCTTCGCGGTCGCATCAGCGATAGTCAGCCCGTACAGGAACGGCACCGTGCTGATCTGGCCCTGCACGATATCGGGCGGCGGATTGTGGAAGCTGACATCCGGCTTGCCGTTCATGGCGGCCTGCATGGCAGGCCTCCAGATCCGAGCCCCGGCGTCGGTGCTGCCGTGGCCCTGCAGGTAGAAACCGGTGGATGGCACGGTGTAACCCTTGACTCCGCTGTGGTCGTAGCGCCAGTGCTTGCTCGTGGGGTCGATCGCGATCATGGCAGTGCCCGCCACCAGCGGGGTGAACCCGTCGAACCAGACCGCCTGGTTGTCTTCGATGGTCCCGGTCTTGCCGGCCTGGTTGCGGATCCCGCTGAGCTGAACCGGCACACCCGTGCCGTTGGTCATCACACCGCGGAGCAAGGTCGTGACGCCGTCGGCCACCTCCTTGGAGATCACCTGTTTGCAGTTCGCACCCAGCGGCTCGAGGTCCTTGCCGTTCTGGGTGGTGATCTTGGAAACGATGATCGGGTCGCAGTGGACGCCACGGGCGGCGAAGGTCGCGTACGCCTCAGCCATCGAGAGCGGGCTCACATTGGCCACGCCCAGCGTGAACGACGGGACTTGGATGCGCGGATCGTTCGTGAGGTTCTGGCCCGCTGCGGGCTGGGATTCCTTGACACCCATCCGGTCGGCCATTTTCGACGCCGCGCAGACGCCGGTGTCGCGCTCCAACTGCAGGAAATACGTGTTCACCGACATGGCCATCCCGCGGTGCATGTCCATGTAGCCGCTGACCGTGGAGTTCCGAGGGTTGTAGTTGGGGTCGCGTGCGATGCCCAGGCAGGTCCGGAATGGCACGCCGCTGAGGTTCAGCGGGGAGCGGGCGTCGTAGTGCCTGTTGAGCGGGATGCCCTGGTCGAGGGCGGCGGCGGCCGTGAAGACCTTGAAGGTGGATCCTGCCTGGTAACCCTCGGCACCGCCCATCGCGGCCTCCGCCGAGTAGTTGTAGTAGGTATCGCCGGCTTTCCGGTCCGATCCCATCACCGGCCGGTTCTGCGCCATCGCGAGGATCAACCCGGTGCCCGGCTGCACCATGTCCATGGTGGAGATGAGCGGGTCCTTCGCGCCGATGATCCTGCTGACCGCGTTCTGGGCGATGTCTTGGCTCTTCGGGTCGATCGCGGTCTGGATGGTGAGTCCGCCTCGCATGATCGTGTTTTCGCGATCCTGAACCGTCGCACCCAGGCTGGGGGTGTTCAACAGAGTGCGGCGCACGTAGTCGCAGAGGAACGGGTACCGCGTCCCCACGCAGCCGTTTCGGCTGGGCTTGACCCACTTGTCCGAGTAGCCCTCCCTCTTCGCCGAGGCCGCCCTCTGCGCAGTGATGATGTTCAACTCCGCCATTCGGTTGAGCACGACGTCGCGGCGCTCCAGCGCGGCGCCGGGGTTGCGGACGGGGTTATTGCCGTCGGGGTTCTGTACCAGGCCCGCAAGCATCGCCGCCTGCGGCAAGGTCAGCTTGGCCGCGGTCGTGGAGTAATAGTGCCGTGCAGCCGCTTCGATGCCGTACGCTCCATCGCCGTAGTAGGCGATGTTGAGGTAGCGCTCGAGGATCTGATCCTTGCTCAGCCGTTTCTCGAGCGCGATGGCGTACCGCAGTTCGCGGACCTTGCGTTGCAGCGTGGGCGCCTGGGCGTCCCGAACGCAAGCGGCGTCGGCCTTGGCCTCGCACGCCTCGATCTGCACCATCTTCACGTACTGCTGGGTGATGGAGGAGCCGCCTTGAGTGTTGCCGTCGCCGGTGGTGTTGCTGATCAGGGCGCGTAGGGTGCCCTTGACGTCCAGGGCGCCGTGCTCATAGAACCGGTGGTCCTCGATCGCCAGTTGAGCCTCGCGCATGACGGGCGCGATCTGATCGAGCGGAACGGGGATCCGGTTCTCGTCGTAGAAGTACGCGAGCACCTGGCCGTTGGCCATCAAAACCGTCGAGCGGGTCGGCGGTGTCGGGGTGGCGAGCTGCGAGGGCAGGTTGTCGAGAGCATCGGCGGCCGCCCGGCTGCCCGCCCCCACCATCGCCGCCAGCGGGACGACCAGTCCGGCGATCAGGACGCCCGCGAGCACGCTGACGACCCCGAACATCAGCAGCGAGTACGCGATGCTTCCGGCACGCTTCGCCGTGAACGGCATGGCGACCAGGCTACGTGAAGTTGCCGCTCGACCGAACCGCCGCCTCTGCCTCAAGGTCGTCCTGTCCCGGCAGCCAGCCGGCCCGGCGGCGGACATCGATGCTGTTGGGCTTCGTCACACCCGGAAGCTGCCCCGATCCCGGCGAACCGATGTGTGCCGGGGCCCGACCGGCATCGATGCCGGGCAGGTGTCGGTCTGGAGCAGCAAACGGCACGTCGCCGTGGACGGTGGGTAGTCCCCCGCGGAGTGCCGGTTGGTGCTTGTGCGTTGGGCGAGTCTCCCTGTCCCCGATGGCGGCTCTCTTGCACGGTGAGGTCCGGTGTCAGGGGTGGTGGCCGGAGGTCATCGCGAAACGTAGCGCAGCGCCTTTGATCCGGACCATGGCCGCCGACTACGAGGCACTCGGCCCGGATGATCTGCGTCGCCAACGGCAAGCGGCGTGAACAAGACCTCGATCGTCGCCGACATCGACGGCCTCGCCGCCTCGGACGGCAGCCTTACGCTGCTCACGGATCTCGATCCCCGGCGACGCGGGGAAGAGCTCGGCCCAGCGTCGGAATGGGGTGACTCTGAGCTGCGCATCAGCTGACAGCGCCGGCCCTTTCGGAATCACCCGGGCCGGAACCCTGGGATGTTGTGCCCGAGCCACAAAAGTGCGGTAGGCAGCACAGCCTTCCACACGCTGGTGCGGTGACCGGCCTGCTGGAGCACGACAGCGTTGACCGCCATCGGCGGCCTTGCCGTGTGCAACAGTCTGGCGCTCGAGGAGTAGGACAGCGCGTCGGCGTGTGACGTCTCGAGCCACAGGGCGACCGGCGGCGGATGGCTGGACAGCTTGACCAGGTCGTAGCGGGTCTCGAGCGGGCTGGTTTTCGGAAAGGCTTCGTAGTAGGGGCCGAAGTCGGGATGGAAGTAACCGCCCAACACCACGGCTGCCGAGTACTGGGCGGGGTGCAGCATCGTCGCCATCGCCGCGCACCAGCCGCCGGCCGAGAGCCCCATCGTTGCCCACGAGGAGCGCTCGGTGTTGATCCGGAAGGTGCGGGCAATCCAGTTGGGTACGTCCTCGGCCAGCCAGGTCTCGATCTGCGGCTTGCTAGGCTCCCCGTTGACACACTCTGTGTCGACACCTAAGGGGATCTGAACCTGCGGCGCCACGAGAAGAGCGGAGCGCATCTGGTGCGCGCTGACCGCGTCGGCGATCAGGCCGCCGAGGTTCAGCGTGCGCATGAACTGCGCCGGCACTCCGGGATAGCCCCCGAAGGTCTCGATCACGGGGTACCGCTCTCGGGCGTTGGCGGGCGAGGAATATCCGGGTGGTAGCTGGACGACAACGGATGCCGTGATACCGCTCAAGGGTCCCTTCACGGTGTAGCTCAGGAGGCCCTTGGCGGCCGCGCCGGCGGGTAGCGGTGGCGGCAGGCCCAGCGAGGTCGCGGCCGGGCCCGCGACCTTCCTTTCCGCTGCCGCGGATGCCTGTGCGCCGCGCGCGACGCTCGTGGTTGCGACGTTGCCCCCCAACGCACCCTGGAGATCACTCCAGCCGGCGAAGAAGAGGAACTGCGCGTTCAGCTGGGTG
>DASTGF010000389.1:0-3423 GCA_035719255.1 Microlunatus sp.
CGACGGGCCACCAACGGCGCCCTGCGCCCTCACCACACGTGCCCTGAGCCCGTCGACGGGCCACCCTCCCCCGAACCCATGTCGTACTTAGCCAGGGAATGCACCGACACCACGCGGTGTTGTCGGCTGTCATGGCGCGGACTGACGTGAGCGGGGCTGGTGTGAACGGTGCCGAGGTGAGCCGTGCCGATGTCGGGCTCCGCTCCGAGCGAGGCCCTGTGTTGCTGAGCATCATGCTCAGCGTCGGCCTGATCGCCATCGATTCCACGATCTTGGCCACGGCCGTCCCCTCGATCGTCCGCGACCTCGGCGGGTTCGCCCAG
The DNA here is from genome assembly GCA_035719255.1 of Microlunatus sp. Classification (GTDB taxonomy): domain Bacteria; phylum Actinomycetota; class Actinomycetes; order Propionibacteriales; family Propionibacteriaceae; genus Microlunatus. The sequence goes on from DASTGF010000389.1 coordinate 324, forward strand.
TTCCCGTGGCTGTTCTCCATCTATCTGCTGACAGCGGCCACCTCGACGCCGGTCTTCGCGAAGTTCTCCGACATCCACGGCCGCAAGCCGGTGATGCTGGTCGGCATCGGGTTGTTCGTGCTCGGCTCGATCCTCTGCGGACTCGCCTGGAACATGGCCGCCCTGATCGTCTTCCGCGGTCTGCAGGGTCTCGGGGCCGGCGCCATCCAGCCCACGAGCATGACCATCGTCGGCGACCTCTACAGCGTCGCCGAGCGGGCGAAGGTCCAGGGGTACGTGGCCAGCGTGTGGGCGATGTCCGCCGTGGTCGGCCCCACCCTGGGCGGCGTCTTCTCCGACTTCCTGACCTGGCGCTGGATCTTCTTCGTCAACATCCCGCTCGGGGCGCTCGCCGCCTGGATGCTGGCGCGGCGGTTCTCCGAGAACGTCGAGCGGCGGACGCACACCATTGATGTGGCCGGAGCGATCCTGCTCAGCGTGGCGAGCACGCTGCTCATCTTCGGATTGCTCGAGGGCGGTGTGCTCTGGCCCTGGCTGTCGCCGTGGAGCATCGGGGTGCTGGGACTCGGCGTGCTCCTGCTGATCGCCTTCGTCGGGGTGGAGCGACGTGCTCGCGAACCGATCGTGCCGGGATGGGTGTTCCGGCGCCGGCTGCTCGTCGGGGTGAACCTCACCAATCTCGCGGTCGGGGTCATGCTGATCGGCTTGACCTCCTACGTCCCATTGTTCGTCCAGGACATCCTCGGCACCAGCGCGCTGGTCGCCGGGTTCGCCCTGGCTGCCCTGACCATCGGCTGGCCGATCTCAGCCTCGTTGTCAGGTCGGGTCTACCTGCGGATCGGGTTCCGGAACACCGCTCTGATCGGTACCGGAATCGCGGTCGTCGGCGGAGTGCTGATGATCCTGCTCAGTGCTCAGTCCAGCGTGTGGCAGGTCGCGATGACGTGTTTCGTGATCGGTCTCGGGATGGGTCTGGTGGCCAGTCCGACCCTGGTCGCCGCGCAGTCCTCGGTCGACTGGGCCAGCCGCGGCGTGGTGACTGGCACCAGCATGTTCGCTCGCTCGATGGGCAGTGCTGTCGGGATCGCGGTGTTCGGGGCGATCGCCAACGCCGCCATCGGCGCCCAGGTGGGTGGCCACGGCTCGGCGAGTGGAAGCGGCGTACCGGCCGCGGTGCTGGAGCCGGCCCTGCACCAGGTGTTCGCCGCCTCGGCGGTCGTCGCCGTCGTGATGCTGATCGCCGTCGCGATCATGCCGCGCGCGGTGCCCGAGGTGACCACCTCCTGACCCCTCCGGCGCGCAATCCCGCGCGCCCGACCCGCTCAGGCATCACCTGGTCGACTCCGGCACCGTCTGCAGACGGTGCCCCGGTCGACGTCCCGATGCCTGAGCGTGGTGGGGTCTCGAGTTGCTGACGAGCGCAACGAGTGGGCAGCGCCGCCCGAACCCGGACCGGATGCCCCGAGATGCAGCTGACCGCTGATGAGCGCTCCCGCGCAATCGACATCGGGGCGTTACCGCACCCACGGGCGCATCGCGGGAGCGCTCGTCAGCACCTCGACCCTGCTCCCACCCATCGAGAAGGGAGCCCTCGGCGGGCCAGTCCGGCGACCATTGGGGCTGCGTGGATCCGAGGAACGGGAGCGAGGCGCTGATGAGAGCTCCGGCGAGGTCGTCCACAAGACGTTTCCGCACCCACGGGCACATCGCGGGAGCTCTCGTCAGCGGGCCAACTCGGCGACGATCGGGACGACGTCGGCGATCGAGTCGACGATCCGGGTCGGGCGGTACGGGAAGCGGGCCACGTCCTCGCGGCGGGTCGAGCCGGTCAGCACCAGCACGGTCCGCAGACCCGCTTCGACGCCGGCGATCACGTCGGTGTCCATTCGGTCCCCGACCATCACCGTCGATTCGGAGTGGGCCTCGAGCTGGTTCAAAGCGGAGCGCATCATCAGTGGATTCGGCTTGCCGACGTAGTACGGCTCGATCCCGGTGGCCCGGCTGATCAGTGCCGCCACCGACCCGGTCGCGGGCAACGTGCCGAACGGCGACGGACCGGTCGGGTCGGGATTGGTGGCGATGAACCGGGCACCGCCCTCGATCAGCCGGATCGCGCGAGTGATGGCCTCGAACGAGTACGTTCGCGTCTCCCCGAGCACGACGTACTCCGGGTCGCGGTCGGTGAGCACGAACCCGGCGTCGTGCAACGCTGACGTCATGCCCGCCTCACCGATCACGTACGCCGAGCCGCCCGGGCTCTGGTCGGAGAGGAACTTCGCGGTGGCGAGTGCCGAGGTCCAGATCGCCCGTTCCGGGACGTCGATCCCGCTGGCCCGAAGCCGGGCCCGCAGGTCGCGGGCGGTGAAGATCGAGTTGTTGGTGAGGAGCAGGAACCGCCGCCCGTGGTCCTGCAAGGTCTTGACGAAGTCCGCGGCGCCGGGAATGGCCGACTCCTCGCGGACCAGGACGCCGTCCATGTCGCTGAGCCAGCAGTCGACCGGAGGGCGCTCGTGACGATCGCTCATGGTTTCACCTTCCCATCTATCGTTGGCGCCATGCCGACCGGACGCGCGCTGGTGGGGATCGCGACGACGGCGGTCCTGCTCGCCGGCTGCTCCGGTGCCGGTGGCGGTACCGCCCCGGCTCCCTCGCCCAGCGCCACCAGCAGTCCGGCCAGCACGCCCACGATTCCCGATGTGCGGAGCGCCGGCTCCGACGGACTGGTAATCCGGCACAAGACCGCCGACGGCGACATCAAGACCTTGCCTGTCGAGGACTTCCCCCGCTGATCGGCGCCTTGCCGGGGGCCGTAGGCAGGCACACTCATCCCGTGGCTGTGCTTTCTGGTCGCGCTCCGCGCTCCGCGGTCCCGAGCTCCGCCACCATCTCCCTCGTTCGTCACGTTTCCGGCCGACAAACAGCGCGTCGCCCGGAAACGCTCCTCACTCCCGAGAGGCTCCGCTCATGACAGGGCTTTCTGGTCGCGCTCCGCGCTCCGCGGTCCCGAGCTCCGCCACCATCTCCCTCGTTCGTCACGTTTCCGGCCGACAAACAGCGCGTCGCCCGGAAACGCTCCTCACTCCCGAGACGCTCCGCTCAT
>DASTGF010000390.1:0-11489 GCA_035719255.1 Microlunatus sp.
AACTGGTCGATGCACAGCACGGTCTGCCGCTTCACCGTCAGCGCCGCCAGCGTCTCGGCCGGGTGTGCTCCAGGGGTCATCAAGACTGCACGCCAGTTGTCCAGCACCGGATCGCGTCCGTCGAGGGAGCGCCGGCCCAACGCCGGGATGATCCCCGCCCGGATCAGCGACGACTTCCCCGACCCGGAGGCACCGATCACCGTCATGATGGCGGGCACTCCGCTGGTTCGTTCGCTCAGGCCGACCAGATCGGTCAGGGCGAGGTCGATCAGCCGGTCACGGCCGAAGAACCAGGCCGAATCGCCGGCCTCGAAGGGCTGCAGCCCCTGGTATGGCGGGCGCCCCTCCGCTCCGCGAGTGCTCCGGGTCTGCCGAGCGCGGTTGGCCGCCTCCCACCAGCGCTGGCGCTGATCGACCTCGACCACGCCGCAGGCGATCAGCACGGCGTCGAAGCGGTCGCGATAGGCCGCCACCGGTGCGTGCTGGCCGCTCATCCAGCCCGACACGGTGCCGTGCGGCACCCCGCTGGCCGCGACCACCTCGCGGACCGACAGGTTGGCGGCCTGCCGCAGAGCGGTCAGGGCGATCGCGAGCTCCTCCCGGGAGCCGATCGCGTCCGGATCGGGCGGCGAGCCGGCCTCGAGGGCATCGCTCACGAGGCGCTCCGCACAGCGGCGGCCCCGCATCGGTGCAGGGCTCGGGGGCCCGCCGTCACCGGCCCGGCCCGACCCGGACGTCGGCCGCCATGGCGGTGGTCAGGTCCGGCGCGCCGAGGAACTGCCAGTGCCGGGCGGCGAAGGTGGACAGCACACCCTTCTTGTTGCGCTGCGCCGGCGGTGGTTCGATGTCGTGGATCACGTGATTGAACTCCACGACCGCACTCATCGCCCGGTCCTTGAACCCCCGCAGCTGCGCTGCGTCGCGGCCGAGCAAGCGGGCCGCAGCCTGCATCTCGCCGGCCGACTCGTGCAAGGCGCGCCAGATCTGGACCCAGTACGGCTCGGCCACGATGTCATCGATCAGCGCGGCGTGCTGCAGCCGGATCTGCCAGCCCTGCGGAGTGGGATCGGTCCCGATCATCAGCTGTGCGGCGTAATGCTGCAGCGTGGCCGCGTGATTGTGCACTTTGTCGAGCAGGGCGTCGGCAGCGAACCAGTGCCGCGCGGCGCACGCGTAGAGCGTTCGCCCGCTTTCGGCCAGCTGGCTGTAGGCGACCACGCGGCACGTCGGACGGTGCCGGCGCAGCCGGGCGAGCGCAGTAAGCCCCGTGTAATGCGGAGACCCGAGATTGAAGTCCACGAACGCCACGTCGTACGTGACCCTGTCGGCCAGCGCCAGCTCCAACTGTTCGACGGTTCGGATGTGGGTCATCCGGCCGAATGCGGTGGCGAAGTTCGCCGCCTCTCCAGGTGTGTCGTCCATCAGGAGGACCGACGGCTCGTGCTCCATCAGCTCCCCACTTCGCGATTCCGCCCCGATCACGTCCAGGACGACCGCGTTCTGCTTGGCCGCGCGAGTCCCCCGGATGGCGATTCTTTCACCTCCGGCGAGAACTCGTCGATTCGACCATCATCCGTAGCAAACAAGCGTGCACTGCTGCACATAAGTGCGTGCGCAGATCAGCGCCGGTGGGGTCGAATGGCTCCCATCGGCCTCGGCCGATTCGGTGGCTCGAGACCGCGGACCGTCGCTGGAGCTCCGCCGGTCTCGGCCACCACGGACCCGTATACAGCCGGGGCGCGATTCGGCGGCGGGGTCTTGCTCGTGGCTGGCCGGACTCGGCGCGGGGTCTTTCGTAGCATGATCGGGTCCGGTGTCTCGATCGAACAGGTGCGTCGTGCCCGCAGTCCGTGTCCCGCAGTTCCCGCCAATCCGGCAGCAGCTCCATGGTGGACCGATCACGCCGGCTCGCCTGACGGTCGGGCTGTTGCTCATTCCCCTCCTGCTCGCCGGGTGCGGGACCGATCCTGGCTCCGCGACGACGCCTGGCTCGACTGCTGCGGGTTCGAGTGCGGGCGGGTCGAGTGCGGGCGGGTCGACCCCGACCGGTACCGGGACCCCGAACGCCGGCCGTTCGTCGTCGGCGACCCCGTCCGGGTCGGGGACTGCGACCCAGAGCCCGACTCCGGCCGCGTGCGCGACGCTCACGGGTCGGCTACCCCTGCGCGACCAGGTCGGCCAGCTCTTCATGGTCGGCGTGCCGACCAGCGGTCTGACCGCCACGACCGCCGCGACGCTGTCCAGCACGCGCACCGGCAGCGTCATCCTGCTGGGCAACACCACCGCAGGGCGGGCGGGGGTCCGGTCCCTGGTCGGCGACGTCCGTGACGCCACCCGCCGGCCGGCCGGGGTCCGTACGCTCCTGGCGGCGGACCAAGAGGGTGGTCTGGTCCAGCGCCTGAAGGGCCCCGGCTTCGCCGACATGCCGTCGGCGCGAACGCAGGGCACCTGGTCAAGCTCCCGACTGCGATCCTCGGCGAAGCTCTGGGGCCAGCAGCTTCGGGCCGCGGGGATCGACGCCAACCTGGCGCCGGTCGCGGACGTGGTTCCGGCGTCGATGCTGTCGGTGAACCAGCCGATCGGTGTACTGCGACGAGGGTTCAGCTCCGACCCGGCCGTGGTGGCCAGCCACAGCGCGGCGTTCGTCGCAGGCATGGACGCGGCCGGGGTCGCGACCTCGGTCAAGCACTTCCCGGGCCTGGGGGCGGTGCGGGGCAACACGGATCTGGTTACTCGAGTGGTGGACAGCACCACGACGCGTCACGACAAGGACCTGGCCGGCTTCCGGTCCGCCGTCGAGGCCGGGGTGGACATGGTGATGGTCTCGTCGGCCTACTACAGCAAGATCGATCCCGGCCGGCGGGCCGCGTACTCACCGACGGTCGTCACCGGCATGATCCGTGGTGACCTGCGGTTCGGCGGGGTGGTCATCTCCGACGACCTCGCCGCCCGCGGAACGCAGGATCTCGCTCCAGGAACCCGGGCGCTGCGGTTTCTCCGGGCCGGCGGCGATCTGGTGATCGTCGGGGACCCCGGTCAGGTGCGGGCGATGGCGGATGCGGTCCGCACGGCGGCCGCGGACGATCCCACGACCCGACGGGTGGTCACCGAGGCAGCCCGTCGTGTGCTCGCCATGAAGGCCGGCCGCGGGCTGGCCGACTGTTGACCTCGACCTCACCCGCATCGATCTCTCGGCCCTGCCCCCGGGGCGGTTCAGGACTCGACCTTCAGCTCCTTGAGCACCTCACGGGCCGGCTCGACCAGCTCCGGCGTGGTGTCGGGGATCGACGCGTAGTACAGACCTGACCGGTCTCCGGCCGAGACGATGGCCACGATGAGCAGCTCGCCCTTGGTCTTCAGGCCCTTGATGTCGAAGGTCAGATGAGACTCGACGAGCCAGCCGTCGTGACCGTCGATGGTGGTGGCCTGGTTCACCTGGACGTCGCTGTTGACGGGGTTGTCGCCGTAGAACTTGCCGAGGATGCAACGCACGACGATCTGCGAGCCCTGCTCGGGGGTATAGAAGCCGTCGCCCGCCTGCAGCTCGCCGACCAGGACCGATGCGACCCAGTTGCTGCCGGGCTGGTAATCGGGTTCCACCAGCACGACCTGGCTCGCCACGTCACTGCCGAACGGAACCCGGTCGTCGCTCTGCGGCGCACCCCAGGGATCGCCGAGCATCGGGTACGACAACGGGCCGCCGTAGACCCGCCCGTCGTTGGGATGGGGGATCGGGGTGGTGATCGACGTCTCCGGCGGGCAAACCGCCTCGGTGGGCTGATTGCCACCGCCACCGCCGCCCAGGGCCGTTCCGCTGCCGATCGCCCGGATCGCCACCACCGCGACGACGATGATCACGACCAGCAGAGCGGCCGCTCCGATCCACCAGCCGATCGGACTGCGCTTCTTGGTCTGCTGCTGGTAGGCCGCATAAGCACCGCCCTGGCCGTACCCGCCCGGGCCGTACCCAGCCTGGCCGGCGGGGCCTTGGCTGTAGCCGCCCGGACCGTACGAACCCTGACCGAAGCTCCCGGCGGAGTAGTCCGGCCGGTACCCTCCACCGGCCGTTCCGAGCGGCGCGGCAGGGGGCGGCGCGGCCGGGTTGGGACTGGTTGCCGCGGACCAGGACTTGCCGTCCCAGTAGCGGAACAGACCCACCCCGCCACCCGGGTCGGGATACCAGCCAGCCTTCGCACTCACGTCGCGAGTTTAGTTGCCGAGCCGCCCGATCTCAGCCGCCGCGGGGCACCGGTTCCTCCGCCGAGGCACCGGCTGGTCGACTGCGGCACCCTCTCCAGACGGTGCCCGAGTCGACGAAAGGGCGCCTCGGCGAGTGGGGGTGGGCGTCGGCGAGTGGGGGTGGGCGTCGGCGGGTCGGGGCGGGCGTCGGCGGGTCGGGGCGGGCGTCGGCGGGTCGGGATGGGCGTCAGTGAGTGGGGATGGGCGTCGGCGAGACTGTCGCCGGTCCGGGGAGGGCTCAGCCGAAGCGGCCGGTGATGTAGTCCTCGGTCGCCTTCTGGTCGGGGTTGGAGAAGATCTTCTCGGTCGGTCCGATCTCGATCAGCCTGCCGGGCTTGCCTTGGGCGGCGAGGTTGAAGAAGGCGGTCTGGTCGCTGACTCGGGCGGCCTGCTGCATGTTGTGGGTCACGATGACGACCGTGTACTGCTCCTTGAGCTCGCCGATCAGGTCCTCGATGGCAAGGGTGGAGATCGGGTCGAGCGCCGAACACGGCTCGTCCATCAACAGCACCTGCGGCTCGACGGCGATGGCACGGGCGATGCAGAGTCGCTGCTGCTGACCGCCGGAGAGGCCGATGCCGGCCCGACCGAGGCGGTCCTTGACCTCGTTCCACAGATTCGCGGCGCGCAGCGAGCGCTCCACCGCTTCGGCCAGCACCTTCTTGTTCCGAACCCCGTTCAGCCGGAGTCCGGCGGCGACGTTGTCGAAGATCGACATCGACGGGAACGGATTCGGCCGCTGGAACACCATGCCGACCACACGGCGGACGGCGACCGGGTCGACCCCGGCGCCGTAGAGGTTCGTGCCGTCCAGGTCGATCTCGCCCTTGACGTACGCCCCCGGGATCACCTCATGCATCCGGTTGATGCTGCGCAGCAGGGTTGACTTGCCGCAGCCGGAGGGGCCGATGAAGGCAGTCACGGTCCGCGGTTCGACGGTCATGGAGACACCTTCGACAGCCTGGAAGGCGCCGTAGAAGATGTTGACGTCGCGGATCTCGATGCGCTTGGCCACGGCCGGTTACCTGTCCTTCAGCTTGCTGGCGCGGGCGATGCCCCGAGCCAGGAGATTGAGCAGCATGACGAAGATGATCAAGGTGAGCGCTGCGCCCCAGACCCGGTCGTAGCCGGGCATGGTGACCGCCTGGTCCCGGCCCGAGTTGATCATGGTCGGTAGCGCACCCATCGTGTCGGACAGCGGGTCGACGTTGATGCCCTGGGCGTAGACCACCAGAATCAGCAGTGGAGCGGTCTCGCCCATCACGCGGGCCAGGCCGAGCACCACTCCGGTCGCGATGCCGCTGAACGCCGTCGGCAGGACGACCCGAAGAATCGTCTTCCACTTCGACACCCCCAGGGCGTAGGAGGCCTCCCGGAGACTGTCCGGAACCAGCTTCAGCATCTCCTCGGTGGAGCGCAGCACGGTTGGCAGCATGAGCAGCACCAGCGCCAGCGAGACCGCGACCGCGGATCGGCCGAATCCCAACACCGTGATCATCAAGGCGTAGATGAACAGGGCCGCCACGATCGAGGGCACACCGCTGAGGATGTCGACCATGAAGCTCACCCCCCGGGCGATCTTGCTGCCCTTGGCGTACTCGACGAGGAAGATCGCGCCCAATACGCCCAGCGGGACCGCGATCACCGCGGTGATCGCGGAGATCATCAGCGTGCCGACGATCGCATGGTAGGCGCCGCCGCCCTCGCGCCGCGGGGTGATGCCGCGCTGGCTCTCCAGCCACCAGTTGGCGTCGAGCACCAGGTGCAGGCCCTTGCTGACCACGGTGACCAGCACCCAGACCAGCGGCACGATGGCGATCAGCGCGGCCAGCGTGACCAGCACGGCGGCAAGGATGTTCTTGGTCGTGCGGATCCCGCTCGGCCGGGCGAACTCGGTCCTGCCCGCCCCCACGGCCCGGGTGGTGTTGGCCACACTCATGCCTTGGCTCCTCGGTCGGCGATCGTGCGGGCGATGGCGTTGACCACGAACGTGATCACGAACAGCACCAGGCCCGCGGCGATGTAGGCGCCGGTCTTGGCCGGGGTGTCGAACTCCGACGCGGCGTTGGCGATCTTGCTGGCGAAGGTCTCACCGCCGGCGAAGATGGACGGATTGAAGGCCTCGCCCGGTGCCGGCGTGGAGAGGATGATCATCACCGCGATCGTCTCGCCGAGAGCTCGGCCGAGCCCGAGCATCGAGGCACTGACCACGCCGGAACGGCCGTAGGGCAGGACCGCGGTCCGGATCATCTCCCAGCGGGTGGCGCCGAGCGCCCAGGCTGCCTCGACGTGGTCGTGCGGGGTCTGCTCGAACACGTCGCGCGAGATCGCGGTGATGATCGGCAGGATCATGATGGCCAGCACGATCGCCGCGACGAACACCGTGCCGCCCGAGCGCAGCCCGGGACCGAGCAGCGGGAACCAGCCGAGGGTTCCGCTCAACCAGGTCTGCACCGGCAGCAGCAGTGGAGCCAGCACCGTGATGCCCCACAGGCCGAAGATGATCGAGGGAACGGCGGCGAGCAGATCGACCACGAACGCCAGGGGCCGCGCCAGCCGGCGCGGGGTGTATTGCGTGATGCACAGGGCCACGCCGATGGCGATCGGTACCGCGATCAGCATGGCGAGCAGCGAGCTGAGCACCGTGGTCCACAGCAGTCCCGCGATGCCGAATGCGAGCTGGTTACCGGAGACCTGCCACTCCCGCGAGGTGAAGAAGTTCGCCGTGTTCGCGGCGAGGCTGGGGGCGGCGATCGCGATCAGGAAGATGCCCACGAACGCGACCAGCACCACGATCAGGATCCCGGAGCCGCCGGCCAGCGCGCCGAACACGCGGTCGCCCCGCCGGCTGATCCGGGCAAGCTTCACTCCGCGCCGGCGCCCTGCGTCCTCGTCCGGTCGCGGAGGCGGCGGCGCGGTCGATCTGACCTGCGGTACCGGTGGCGTACGCACGGGCCCATGGTCCACCACCGGCGAATCCGCCGCGGTGAGCGTGTCCGATCCCGGCCTCTCGGTCCGGTTCTCCTCGGTCAACGACATCGCAGCCTTCCTCCCTGCTCCGGCTCGTCCTGCGGGCGCGCGGGGCTTACTGGATCGCCCGGACCGCTGCGGCGACCTTGGTCTGCAGGTCCGACGGCAGCGGCGCGTAGCCGAGCTCCTCGAGCTTGGACTGGGTGTCGACCGACGCGAAATAGCCGAGGAAGTCCTTCAAGACCGCGGTCTGCTCGGGCGCCAGACCCTTGCTGCAGACGATCTCGTACGTGACCAGAACGGCCGGATAGGCGCCCGGGCCCGTGTCGGTGTACTTCAGGCTCAGCGGCAGGTCGTTACCGGAGCCGGTGACCTGGGCCTCCGACACCGCCTTGCCGACCGACTCCCCGCTCAGCTGCACCGGGCCACCGCCGTTGTCCAGCTCGGCGGTGGGCAGGTTGTTGTCCTTCGCGTACGACCACTCCATGTAGGAGATCGAGCCCGGGGTGCTCTTCACGCCCTCGGCCACACCAGAGGACTTGTTCTTTCCCTCGCCCGTGCCGGCCCAGGACTTGCTCGGCTCGGCGGTCCAGGCCCCGTTGCCGGCGGCCTTCAAGAACTTGCTGACATTCTCGGTGGTGCCGGACTCGTCGGAGCGGAAGAACACCGAGATCTTGCTGCTCGGCAGGTTCGCGCCGGAGTTCAGCGCGGCGATCGCCGGATCGTTCCAGGTGGTGATCTTGCCGGTAAAGATCTGCGCGAGCACCTCCGGGGTGAGGACGAGCTTGGCCACGCCCTCCAGATTGTACGCGAACGCGATCGGGCCCACGACCATGGGCAGGTTCCAGGCCGGGGCGCCGCAGCGCTCGGCGGCCTTCTGGGACTCGACGACGCCGTCCTTCTCGGTGGTCTTCAGCGCCGAGTCGGAGCCGGCGAAGTCGACCAGCCCGCCGTAGAACTGTTTGATGCCCGCGCCGGAGCCGGTCGGGTTGTACTCGATGGTGGCCTTGTTGCCACAGGCGTCGCTGTAGTTGGCGATGACCTCGCTCATCGCGTTCGCCTGCGCGGTCGAACCCTCGCCGGTCAGCTTGCCGCTCGGGCAGGCCAGACCGGACGCCGCACTCGCGCCGGAGCTCGTCTCGCCACCGGCGGTCGTGGGGGTCGGGTCCGAGCCACAGGCGGTCAGGCCGAAGGCGGCCAGGGAAACCACGGCGGAGGCGGCCGCTACGCGGGCCGCGACCAGGCGGTTCGTGATCATGGGTGTCCTTTGTCCAAGACGCAGAGGGCGGAGCCCTCGGTGAGTACGACGGAGGTCTCGGCCCCCGCCCTGACGCATCGCAACGTACGGAGAGCAGGTGTCCGGATGGACCGACGATGGTTAACACACGGTGAACTCCCAGGCCAGGGCGTACGTCGTGGGTTGCTACGTGCCCCGAAGGGGTGGCGGTGTCACCGAAGGGTGGCGGTGTCCATCGGATCGCGCCGCGTGCGGGCACCCTCGCCGGTCTCGATAGCGTGGGCTCCATGTCCAAGGTGGTGACCTCGCTCCCGGTCGGCGACCGGGTCGGTATCGCGTTCTCCGGCGGCCTCGACACCTCCGTGGCGGTGGCGTGGATGCGCCATCACGGCGCGTTCCCGTACGCCTACACCGCAGACCTCGGTCAGTACGATGAGCCCGACCTCGGCAAGGTGCCGGACCGCGCGTACCTCTACGGTGCGGAGAAGGCTCGGCTGGTGGACTGCCGCGCGGCGCTGGTGAACGAGGGGCTGGCCGCGGTGACCTGCGGAGCGTTCCACATCCGCTCCGCGGGGCAGACATACTTCAACACCACCCCGCTCGGCCGTGCAGTGACCGGCACGCTCCTGGTGCGCGCGATGCTCGAGGACGGCGTGTCGATCTGGGGCGACGGCTCCACCTTCAAGGGCAACGACATCGAGCGGTTCTACCGTTACGGTCTGCTGGCCAACCCGTCGCTGCGCATCTACAAGCCGTGGCTGGACGAGCAGTTCGTCACCGAGCTCGGCGGCCGGACCGAGATGTCGCAGTGGTTGGCCGAGCACGACCTGCCATATCGCGACTCGGTGGAGAAGGCGTACTCCACCGACGCCAACATCTGGGGCGCGACGCACGAGGCCAAGAAGCTCGAGCACCTCGACACCTCGATCGAGATCGTCTCGCCGATCATGGGCGTCCGGTTCTGGGACGCGGCGGTGGAGATCGCCCCCGAAGATGTCACCATCGGCTTCGAGCAGGGCTGGCCGGCCACGATCGACGGCCGCACCTTCGACTCGCCGGTCGACCTGGTGCTCGAGGCCAACGCGATCGGCGGCCGGCACGGGCTCGGGATGTCGGATCAGATCGAGAACCGCATCATCGAGGCGAAGAGCCGGGGCATCTACGAGGCTCCTGGGATGGCGCTGCTGGTGATCGCGTACGAGCGGCTGGTGAACGCCATCCACAACGAGGACACGATCGCCAACTATCACGCCGAGGGACGCCGGCTCGGTCGGCTGCTCTATGAGGGCCGTTGGTTCGACCCGCAGGCGCTGATGATCCGCGACAGCCTGCAGCGCTGGGTGGGCGGTGCGGTGACCGGCGAGGTCACGCTGCGGCTGCGGCGCGGTCAGGACTATTCGATCCTCGATACCGCTGGTCCCCAGCTGAGCTATCACCCCGACCGGTTGTCGATGGAGCGCAGCGAACACGCCGCCTTCGGGCCGACCGACCGGATCGGTCAGCTGACGATGCGCAACCTGGACATCGCCGACACCCGCACCAAGCTCGAGGGCTATGCGAACCGCGGCCAACTCGCTTCCGGCGGGGGCCTGATCGCGAGTCTGGAGTTGGAGGCAGCGGACATCGCCCCGCTGGAAGGCGACACCGAGGGCGATCCGCTCAGCCTCGATCGGGCGGCGATGGAGTCCGGCACCGACTGAGCTGGTTCAGAGCCGCGACGGCGTGGCAGCGAGGGGACGGCCGGTTTTCGTGATTGCCACGGAGCCTGCCAGCTATCCAGCGACAAGAGACCCACTCGTGTTGAAGACGACGGCCCCCGATGCCTTCAGTTTTCGAGCCGACGCCCGGTAGTGGTGCCCGCACATGAGCAGGTCCGTCTTGTGTGCCCGCGCCGCCGACGGCGGGAGCACGACTCGATACAGGGGCGACGCCGAGCAGCAGCAGGCCCGCTCGCTGGCGCCGATGGCCATGCCCGAGTGCAGCCCGAAGGGCGGCTGGTTGGCCGGAATGCTCTCGACGGAGGGGAGTGCCGCGGCGCGCCCTGACCAGATGCTCATGACCTCAGCGTGACCTCACGGTATGCGTTGAACACGGGTCGGACTTCCGACAGGAAGGGGGCCCAAAGACCCGATCTGCGCGGACCGAACTCACCTCGCGAGGCTCTTGGCACGCGGCTCGCCGACTTCATCGCCAGCGTTCTCGCCACCACCGCCAACCGCGGCGGACCGCTCAGCCGTCTCAGCCGGTACGCCGAGGGCATGCCCATGCGCGCCGCAGCAACCTGAGCGCTCAGGTCCTCGAACGCCCAAGCCGATCGGTGGATCCGAGGCTGCGGGTCGGCGCCCGCGCTCGGAACAGCAGGAGATGGTGTCGATTTCACCAACTCGTCCAATCCTGCGTCGATGTGTGCCACAGTGTGTTTCTTGCCACATCAGTGGCACCTCGGGGGAGGAGACAGAGATGTCACAACGCATGGGCGTTCCCATCGTCAGGATGGTTGCAGCCGATACTGGTCGCGCGAGAGTCGGCTCCGCGCCACCGAAGCGCCGATGAGTTGAACTCGTCGCCCGGGCGCCAGCCAGCGAACCGCTGAGGATCGTCCCAGCGCGGCTCGGGTTCCTTGTTGTTCTGTTAGTTCGCGTGTCTACGTGAACCACGTGTCTACGTGAACCATGTGTCTACGTGAACCTGCTCAGGCGTCGGTCGTCTCGCTCCTCGGCATTGTCTCGGCGATCGCACCAGTCACACGAAACACCACTCGAACGGCGTCGCCTCGTATCGGCGCCGACGACGGGGCATCATGACATCGAAGCGACGCACGATCGCCGTAGTAGTGATGATGGACGTTCTCCTGCTGGGAACGTTCTTCTCGGTTTCCGCGTACGCCGGCCCGACAGCCGACCAGACAAGCGCCGACTCCGCACTACGACAGGCACAGAAGTCCATCCTCGATCCGCATGCGGACGTCGGTGACCACCCCGAGCTCACCGATCCGCACCATCACGTCGGAAGACCCGCTGCGCTGCCTTCGGCAGGGCACGAC
>DASTGF010000391.1:0-2883 GCA_035719255.1 Microlunatus sp.
GGTCACTCCGGTGCCCAGCCCGACACCGATCGCCAGCACGGACTCGCCGAGCGCGATCAGCAGCATCAGCCCGTGCCGTTCGACGAAGTGCCCCGGCACCAGCTCGAACGACGCCCCGCCGTCCTCCTCGACCACGGTCAGCGAGGTGACCCGCACCAGCCGGGGCAGGACAACTGCGACCACGAACGCCCCGAGCCACCACCACACCAGCACGTCCTCGAAGAACAGCGCACCGACCAGGCCGAGCAGGGCGCCGAGCATGTTCCAGCCGAGCAGCTGGACGACCATCCCGCGGGTGATCCGGCGGGCCTCGGTGACGAACATGCCCGCGTGCACCAGGACCACCAGCAGGTAGCCGGTCGCGAAGACGATCCGGTCCGCGCCGTAGGCATGGGGGATCGCCATCGCGGTCACGAAGTTGCCGATCATCCCGAGCACCAGCAGCGCCTGCCGGCGCGGCGTGACCGGCGGTGCGGCGTTGGTGAGCCAGGCGTAGCCGCCGTACATCCACCACAGGATCAGCAGGAGGAGCGCGCAACGGCCGGTGACCGCCCAGCCTCCCTGCAGCTCGGTGGCGGTGAGCTGGGTGATGGTGAAGACGAAGACGAGGTCGAAGAACAGCTCCAGCGAGGTGACCTGGCCGGCCACGGGCAAGGTGTCGTCGCGTCGACGAGCGAGCATGGCGGGCACCCTACGGTGCACGACCGGTCGCCGGCACCCACACCCGGCACCCACACCCGGCGCCCGGCCGGTCGGCGAACACACCGAGCAGTACGGCCGGTGCGTCCCGCTGGTGGCCGCGGTCGGCAGGGGGGCTTGCTCGCCGTGGCGGGGTGCTACGGCAGTGGTGCCAGGTGGGTTCCCAGCTCGGCTCGTGACCGGATCTGGAGCTTGTGGTAGATCCGGGTCAGGTTCGCCTCCACGGTCTTGGCGCTGATGTTGAGGCGGTTCGCGACCTCACTGTTGGTGAGCCCGGAAGCCACCAGGTGCGCCACACGCTCCTCCGTGGGCGACAGCCCGTGCGTGTCTGCGGTGAGCGGCCTGGCTCGGGCCAGCTCTGCGGCCGCGAGGGTGGCCCAGCCTTCCGCGCCGGCGTCCTCGAAGGCGCTGAGCGCTTGCTCGATGTGCGCGGCGGCCTCCCGCTTGCGACGGCGTCGGCGGATGATCTGGCCGGCGACCAGGTGGGTGCGGGCCACCTCCACGACGAGCTCCGAGTCATCGGCGCGACGCAGTGCCTCGGTCACCGCGGTCTCCGCCCGATCGAGGTCGCCGTGTGCGGCATGGCCCAGCGCTCGGCATCGGAGGCCGGTCATCCGCGCCCAGGCGGTCTGGGTCCGCTCCGCTGCCTCGAGCAGGATGTCGATGTAGTGGTCGGCACGATCGAGCTGGCGCATCTCGACGAGCACCTCGATCGCGTCGGCGAGACCCATCACGCGCGCGGGAATCGGGAGCCCCGTCAGGTCGACGACGTTGAGCATGCCTTCGGCTGCCTCCGCCCCTTCTTCGGGCTGTCCCGCCGCCAGAGCCCCCACCGCCTGACCCCACCACACCCACAAGGAACCGACCGGGTAACCCGACACCTCGGTCAGGGCGAGGGCGCGCGTCGCGCACCCGCCGGCGGCCTCCAGATCTCCGCGGAAGACGTACTGCACCGTCGCGAAGGAGCAGGCCAGACAGACACCCAGGTCGCCGCCGAGACGTTCGGCGGTCGTGATGGCCTGCCGGGCGTGGGCATGTGCGCTGTCCAGATCGCCGCTCCAGCATTCGGCCCACACTAGGGTGGCCGCGGCGAGAACGACGTCGCTCTCGTTTCCGCGTTCTACGGCCTCTTCCAGGATCGTGGTCAGGTGGTGCTCTGCTTGTGCCAGCTGCCCGGCGTAGAGCCTCAGATGACCGGCGATCAAGCTGGGTCGCAGCGCCGTCGCCCGCTGCTGGTTCGGATCCTCCAGCTCGAGTGCGCGCGCGAGGAGGCGCTCGTCCAGCAGTTCCCCGTTCAGTCGATCGGTGATGGCCGCGACCGCGAAGATCGATCCGAGCAGCCCTGGGTCGGACACGTGGTCGGCCAGCAGCAGTGCGGCGTGAGCGTGCTCGCGGGCCTCCTGGAAGCGGCCGGAGCCGGCATCGGCGAAGGCCAGGTGGATCAGGAGGTGCCCCCGGAGATCGGGGTCGGTGGTCAGCGTCAGCGCCTGTGTCAACGGCTCGACGGCGTCCGCGTAGCTGTCCTGGTGGTAGAGGAGCTCGCCGAGCACCCGCAGTGCCCGGGCGCGCTCCGGCTTCGGCGCCGGTCGTCGCAGGAGATCCTCGAGCGTCTCACGAGCGCGGGTGACCTCGCCGGCGTGGAACTGGTACTCAGCGACGGTCACGGCTCGGCGGTACGAGTCGATCGCGGTGTCGGTCGGCGTGAGCCGTAGTGCGTCCTGCGCCAGCGCTGCCGCTGTCTCGGGGGCACCACGGTTGAGTGAGTGCTCGGCTGCCCGGTCGAGCATGTCGGCGAGGTCCCGATCGGGTTCCAGCGCTGCCATGGCCAGGTGCCCGGCCCGTTCTTCCAGCCCCTCGGCCACGACCGCGGCCCGGCGATGCGCCTCCCGACGGGTGCCCGGCGGGGACACGGCGACGACGCCGACCGCAAAGAGGGGATGGGTGAAGACCAGCTCGCCCGAGCCGCTGACTCTCGTGAGCACGCCCGCGTCGACCGCCTCGTCGAGCCCGCTGACGACCTGCCCGACCGGTCTCGAGACGGCACGCGCGACCCTGGCGACCGTCGGGCGGTGCGTGACGGCCGTGATCAGCAGGAGCTCCCGCGCTTCGGGCGACAGGCCGCTGACGCGTGCGCGTACGAGGTCGCTGAGAGCCTCGGGCAACAGCTCCTCGTGGCCGTCGTCG
>DASTGF010000392.1:0-2031 GCA_035719255.1 Microlunatus sp.
GAGGGACAGGGCGGTGGCGCTGAGGTAGATGTTCTGGGAGACGTGTCCGATGTCCAGGAGGGCGAAGCGGTAGCCTCGCGGCCCGTACTTGGCTTTGAGACGTCCGACAGCGCTGGTCAGGATGACGCCGACGGCGGCTTCTCCGAACTCGATCTGGAAAAGGACGACTTCGCTGAGCCAGGTGCCGAAGTGACCCCGCGCGACAAGGGCCAGGTCGTGGTCGACGCAGTCGAAGTGGTACATACCGGGTTCGACGCCTGCAACGTCCATGACGACGGGGTACATCTCGACCGAACCGAGATTGCCGGCGTTGGTGACGTTGCGGCTTGGGTGCGGTCCTCGAGCAAGGGCTGCCGGACGCACTCCGTTGGCCGCGTACAGGATCGTTGACAGGTGAGCGGCCGTGATCGGTTGCCCGGCGTAGGAACGTCCGCTTCGGCGACGCGCGATGGCCTCACCAAGGGGCGCGCTGAGCAGGCCGAGATCTGGCGCGGGTAGCCGAACCCTGGGGAGTTCGTCGAGGTGCAGCGGGGCATCCGCGACGAGCTGCTGCACCCACGGTGCGTAGTGCGTCTCGTGCGCCTTGGCGTAGCGCTTGGTGAAGCCGAGGTTCCGCGTGGATGTCTGATACTGCTCGGCAAGGTCGCCGGACTGTTGCGGAAGTGGTTTGCCGGGTGGGGATGTCGAGAGCCGCATGACTTGTCCTTCGTTCAGGCGAACGGATGCGGGTGGGGAGTGAAACCGGAGAAGCCGGGGACCCGGCCGGCTCGCTCGATGAGAATGTCGGTGCCCAGCCAGCGGATGCGATGCGTGGGCGACAGGGGAACCAATTCCGGGACGATGACCTTCACCGCACAGCCGAACGGTTGCACCTCCGGCACCGTAATGTCGACCCAGAGCACGGTCAGGCCGCGGCGACCGAGATCCACTGCGCTGTCACGCAGCATTCGCATGGTTGTCGGAGCGGGCACGGATTGCCTGCTGAACTCGGCGAAGCCGACCTGCTCGTCTCCCCGCAGAAAGCGGACGCCTGGGTGGTCAGCGTCGACTGCGTAAAAGGCGGCGTGATCGACGAGGGTCTCCGGCGCGGCCACGGCCCCTTGACTGGTCGGCATCGGCGGTCTGTCTCGATGGGACAGCGCCAGGCGCATCGAGACCACTTCGTCGAGCGCCTTGGTGCAGGCTTCGGTCGCATCCGCCTTGGTGGCCGCGCCAACAACCAGATGCGGGTACCGCGGGGAGGTCAGCACGCTGAAGACCGTGGGAATACCAACTTCCGTGGTGACGTCGAAAAGTCTGGCCGTCATACCCCGGTCGTCGAGACGTTCGAGCCGTTCGACGACCGCGTGCGGGGCTCCGTTCGAGGTGATTTCGGGCCGGTCGTGGTGGATCCACCAGGCCGACATGACCGCGTCGCGCTCCACGACCTCGCACAGGCCGCTCCATATCGCCCGCACCGGGTCCGGGTGGAACGCCAGGCCGGTGGAGATCGGTACCGTCACCAACGGTTCCTCGGGCGGTGGTTCGTAGCCCAGGATGACGTGCGCCGCCGGGACCAGCACCCGTGACCCGTCGGCCGCGTTGCGGGCGGGAACACTCCATATCGGCACGTCGGCCGGGAGCGCCTTGAGGGAGTCGGGGGCGTCCTCCCGCGCAGCGCAGCGGGCCCACCGGCCGAACAGTCCGGCACCGACCAGGGTTTCCTGGACCAGTTCGGTCGTCCAGGACAGACCGCAATACCGTTCGAGACCCTCGCCGAGCGCGCGTGCGCAGGCCTCCTCCTCATCCAGGGACGTTCCGGCACCCGAGGCGGGGTCCTCGATGAACGGGTTACCCACCGGGGTGCGCGCCAGTTGAGTTGTCGCTAGCCACCAAAGGGGTTCTGATCCACCGATGCGTTGGCGGCGCGCATACAGCAGAGGTCCGAAGCGTGAATCGATCATCGAGCGCGCGGCGAGCAAGTCACTCACACGCCGTCCCGCGCCGTCGGGCGGTCGGGGTCGTCGTGCTCCGGGACGTCGATGGGAGCGA
>DASTGF010000393.1:0-9431 GCA_035719255.1 Microlunatus sp.
GGTCGAGACAGGTCGCCGCACGCTCGGTCGTACGACGGCGGATCAGCCCGCGCAGTCGTAGCAGTACGCCTCGCCATTGGGCCGCTCCTCGGCCAGCTGGCTGCGGTGCCGGACCAGGAAACAGCCGGCACAGGTGAACTCGTCGGACTGCCGCGGGAGCACCCGAACGGTCAGCTCCTCGTGGGACAGGTCGGCACCGGGCAGCTCGAAGGCTTCGGCTGCCTCCGCCTCGTCCTCGTCGACCTTCCCCGAGTTCTTATCGTTGCGACGAGTCTTGAGCTCTTCGATGCTGTCTTCGTTGAGCTCCTCGTCGGTCTTGCGTGGGGCGTCGTAATCGGTCGCCATCATTCCCTTTCCGGGCAGGTCGGCCCAGATCTTGACCCTGGACTCGAAGCGCATGCATATCACATCTGTCAAGCCCGCGCGCGAGTTGGGGACCAGGCCGCTATAACGCGTCCGCGACCACAAAATTCCCGCACTCGACCGGATCAGACTCCGCGGACCGCCGGCGGCTCGGGGGACGCCTCATCCCGCCTGGCAGAGGGCGGGGCGGGAACGGTTGCGCAGGTTGGGGCAGCAGTCGCGCGGACAGGCGTAACGACCCACCGGCCCGCCGGGCACCACGGCCGGCTCCACCTCCTCCCCCCGCGCCACGGCGGCCCGCTCGGACAGCACATCCAGCAGGGCATCCACGAAGGCTGCGTGGGTTCCGGCGCTGGCCGCCCGTACGGCGGGCAGACCCAGCTCCCGGGCCGTCTCCATCGCCTCGGTGTCGAGGTCGTACACGACCTCCATGTGGTCGGACACGAACCCGATCGGGATCATCACCACACCGCCGACGCCCTGGCCGACCAGCGCCTCGAGATGATCGTTGACGTCCGGTTCGAGCCAGGGCTGGCTCGGCGGACCGGACCGCGAGCAGTAGGCCAGATCGTGGTGGTAGGTCGTCGCGCGCCGCTCCCCCACCTGGCGGGTCACCGCATCGGCCACGACCTGGTGCCAGGCGACGTAGCCGTCCCCTCCGGGACCGGAGGTCTCGGCCATCGCCTCCGGAATGGAGTGCGTGACGAACACCAGCCGCACCGGTCCCTCGACCGGCCCCAGGCCCTCCAGGGCCGCGACGGCGGCATCGACCGACGCGGCGACGAAGCCCGGGTGGGGCGCATATTGCCGGACGCGATCGATCAGCACGGGTTCACCCTGAGCCGCCTCGACCACGGCCGGATCGTTGAGTGCGTCGTAGAGGTTCTCCCGGTACTGCCGGCACGAGGAGTAGGACGGATACGCGCTGGTGGTCACCGCGAGGAACCGGCGGTGCCCGTCGGCGACGGCCTTGGCAAGTTCGTCGGCGAGGTACGGCCGCCAGTTCCGGTTGCCCCAGTAGACCGGTGTGCTCACCCCGGCCTCGTCCAACCCGGCCCGCAGCGCGGCGAGCAGGTCTCGACACTGATCGTTGATCGGGCTGCGTCCGCCGAAGGCGAAGTAATGCTCCCCGACCTCCGCCAGTCGTTCACGGGGGATGCCGCGACCACGGGTCACGTTCTCCAGAAAGGGCACCACCTCCTCCGGCGCCTCCGGCCCGCCGAAGGAGACGAGCAGCACCGCATCGTACGGGGCCAGGTCCAGGGGTCCTCGGTCCATCGCATCACGTCGCGTCGGGGCATCAGTCACGCCGACGATGATGACAAGCCGCGCCAACCGCTCACCCCCGGCCCCGACTGCTCCGGCACCGGAAGGGCAACCCGGGCACCGTCTGGAGAAGCCGCCCGAGTCGCAGAAAGGGCGCCTGGGCGGGGGTGCGGCGGGAGTGCGGCGGGAGTAGGGCGGCAGCGCGGCGGGAGCGCACGGGAGCCCGCCGGCGGACCGGAGAGCTCTAAATCGTTTGAGAAAACCCGGCGGATCGGGAACAGTTCGGCACTGTCGGTGGTTGCGCGTACGGTCAGCGAGAAGAAGGCGGAAGAGAGGTTCGATCGTGAAGTCGGGAGTGACGCGGGTGCTGGGGTCCTACGCTGTGGTGCTGGCGGATCCCCGCGCCCGGGCGTTCACGCTGGCTGGTCTGCTGGCCCGCCTTCCGCTGTCGATGACCGGACTCGGCGTGGTGCTGATGATCTCCCTGACCACCGGGTCCTTCGGCGCCGCCGGTCTGGTGATGGCCTGCTCCACCCTGACTTCTGCTGTCGTCCTGCCGTGGTGGGGTCGGCGGATCGACCGGGTCGGCCAGGCCCGGGTGCTGATCGTCGCCAGCATCCTGGCAGCCATCGGTCTGACCGGCATCGTCACCACCGTGTCGGCGGGGCTGCCGCTGTGGCTCACCTGCCTGGCGGCCGTCGTGGCCGGGCTCGGCGCCACCTCGGCCGGGTCCTGCGTGCGGGCCCGCTGGACCTACCGGCTGGGCCGGAAAGACCTGGCGCTGCTCAACACGGCCTACGCACTGGAGGCCGTGTTCGACGAGGTGGTGTTCATCGTCGGGCCGGTGCTCGTCACCTTCCTCGCCACCGCCATCCACCCGGCCTTCGCGCTCGGGGTGGTCGTCGTGCTCGGCCTGGCTGGCGCCCTGACGCTCGCCGCGCAGCGCGTCACCGAGCCGCCGATCGCCGCGCGCGGTGACGCTCACGCGGTCGAGTCGCCGGGACTGTCGCTCGGCTTCCTCGTGCCGGTCATGCTGGCTTGCGCGGCCCTCGGCGCCCTGTTCGGCGGGATGGAGGTCGTCGTCGTGGCCTTCTCCCGGGAGAACGGCATCCTGCCCTACTCCGGCGTGATCCTCATGCTGTGGGCCACCGGCTCGCTGGTCGCCGGTGTGGTCACCGGGACCATCGTCTGGCGGGCGACCCCGCGGCGCCGGTTCCGCGTGAGCGCGGTGCTGCTCGCGGCATCGGTGCTGCCGCTGCTGTTCGTCGACCAGCCGATCGCGGTGGCCGGGCTGTTGCTGCTCAGCGGATTGGCCGTGGCCCCGACGCTGATCTCGTCCGTGGCGCTCACCCAGGCCTCGGTGCCATCCAGCCGCCTGACCGAAGCCTTGGGCTGGACCAGCATGGGCATGGCGACCGGTGTCGCCGTGGGTGCGGCCGCCCTCGGCCGGGTGATCGACGGCTGGGGTGCCGACGGCGGCTTCGCCGCGATGGTGGTCGTGGCCCTGCTGCTGGTGGCCGCCGTGATGGCGGTCCGCAACGCGCGGCCGGTCGTCACAGCTGCGACAGATACTCCTGCAGCAGCTCCGGACCCGATCGGGGCCGGAAGCCTGTCGCGCTGAGCTTGTCCAGCGCGAGGGCGCTGTGCCGCGGGCGGGGCGCGAGGTGCTTGCCCGCGGCATAGTCCTCGGCGCTGACCCCTCTCACGACGGCGCGATCGCGGCCGCGGGCGGCGAAGACGTCGCGAGCGATGTCGGCCCAGGTCTGCACCGGCCCGTCGCTGGACAGGTTGTAGGTGCCGTACGCCGCCCCGCTGTCGAGGAGGTGCACGATCCCGGCCGCGAGCTCTGTGGTGAAGGTCAGCCGGCCGTACTGGTCGTCGACCACAGACGGCTCGATGCCACGGTCGGCCAGCGAGGCCATGGTCCTGACGAAGTTGTGGCCGTCACCGATCACCCAGCTGGTACGGACCAGGTAGTGCCGCTGCAGGGTGGCGACCAGGGCGTCGCCGGCCGCCTTGGTCTGGCCGTACACACCGAGCGGGGAGAACGGTTCATCCTCGCGGTGCAACTCGACGGTGCCGTCGAAGACGTAGTCCGACGACACGTGGACCAGGGTGAACCGTTGTTCGGCGGCGGCGCGGACGAGCGCGGCCACCCCGGAGACGTTGGCGGCCCACGCCTCGCGCCGCCCCTCCGGCGTCTCGGCCGCGTCGACCTTGGTGTGCGCGGCGGCGTTGACCACCACGCCATAGGGCGCGAAGTCGAAGGCCGCCACGGAGGCCGGATCGGCCAGGTCCAGGGCCGCGCGATCGGCCGCGACCGCGTCGGGCAACACCCTCCGCAGGGCGCGGCCGAGCTGACCACCGGCACCGACGATCAGGGTCGCGCGCGGACGCATCGGCGTGACGTCGGCCAGCCGCGGGTGGTTCTTGTCGGCCTCGGACAGCTCGCAGCGCTCCAATGGGATCGGCCAGTGGATGGCCAGCGTCTCGTCCGCCACGTTGACGAAGGTGTAGGAGTCCTTGGCGGCCGGACTCCAGTGGTCGTTGACCAGATAGGAGTACGCCGTCGCGGGCTCGAGGGTCTGGAACGCATTGCCGACCCCCCGCGGCACGAACACCGCGGTCTCCGGGCCCAGCTCACGGGTCACGACCGCACCGAAGCTGTCGCCGGGCCGGAGATCGACCCAAGCCCCGAAGATCCGACCGGTCGCGACGCTCACCAGCTTGTCCCAGGGCTCGGCGTGAACACCGCGGGTGACCCCGGCGGAGGCGTTGAACGAGACGTTGTTCTGGACCGGCCCGAAGTCGGGCAGGCCGAGCGCGGTCAGTTTGGCTCGCTGCCAGTTCTCCTTGAACCACCCGCGGTTGTCGCCACGGACCTCGAGGTCGATGACGATCAGGCCAGGAATGTCCGTGGCGTGTACGGCGAGTCCGCTCATCGCAGTAGCTGGCTTCCTGGTTACTGGCCGAGAACGGCGTACTTGGCCTCGGTAGCGGACTTTTGTGGCCGCCACCACGCCTCATGGCTCCGGTACCAGTCGATGGTGTCGGCCAGCCCCGCGGTGAAGTCGGAGAATCGGGGTGCCCAACCCAGCTCGGAGCGGAGCTTGGAGGAGTCGATGGCGTAACGCAGATCGTGGCCCGCACGGTCGGTCACGTGGTCGTACGCGTCGACCGGCTGACCCATCAGCTCCAGGATGGTCCGGACCACCTCGAGGTTGTTCTTCTCCCCGTCCGCGCCGATCAAGTAGGTCTCGCCGATCCGACCGCGTTCGGCGATCAGCAGCACCGCCGCGGAATGGTCGTCGGCGTGAATCCAGTCCCGGACATTGAGGCCGGCACCGTACAGCCGGGGTCGGATGCCGTCGATGACGTTGGTGATCTGCCGCGGGATGAACTTCTCGACGTGCTGGTAGGGCCCGTAGTTGTTCGAGCAGTTGCTGATCGTCGCCAGCACCCCGAACGAACGGACCCAGGCCCGGACCAGCAGGTCCGAGCCGGCCTTGGTCGCGGAATACGGGCTGGACGGGTTGTACGGCGTCGTCTCGTGGAACCGTTCCGGGTCGTCGAGCTCGAGGTCGCCGTACACCTCGTCGGTGGAGATGTGGTGATAGCGGGTCGTGTGTCGCCGCACCGCCTCGAGCAGGGTGAAGGTCCCGATCAGATTGGTCTGGACGAACGGAGACGGGTCCCGCAGCGAGTTGTCGTTGTGTGATTCCGCGGCGAAGTGGACCACGATGTCGGCCTCGGTCACCAGGCGGTCGACGAGGCCGGCGTCGCAGATGTCTCCCTCGACGAACCGGAACCGATCCCCGGGCAGTCCCTCCAGCGAGGCGCGGTTGCCGGCGTAGGTCAGCTTGTCCACGACGGTGACGCGGTGATCGGAGGCACCGAGCACGTGGCGGACGAAGTTGGAGCCGATGAAGCCGGCTCCGCCGGTCACGAGGAGGTCAGACACCCGCCCGAGTTTAGGTGGAAGCCGTGCAATGTGCTGGGGTTGCGCGCGAGCCGCACTTGACCCTCGTCACACCGCTCGCGCCGGGCACCCCGCCGCGCATGCGAGCCACCCCGGCGCGTTGCGCCTGTCGAAGCGCCCCCCATCCCGAAGCGTCCTCCCATGTGCTCAGGGCACATACGTCGGGGCGCGAACGACCACATAGGGTGCCCGCATGCGCGGCATCATCCTGGCGGGCGGCTCGGGCACCCGACTCCACCCCGTGACCCTCGGCCTGTCCAAGCAGCTGGTTCCCGTCTACGACAAGCCGATGATCTACTACCCGCTGTCCACGCTGATCTTCGCCGGAATCCGCGACATCCTGGTGATCACCACCCCGCACGATGCGGCCGGTTTCGAACGGCTCCTGAGCGACGGTTCGCAGTTCGGCATCTCGATCACATACGCTCAGCAGCCCTCCCCCGACGGCCTCGCCCAGGCGTTCGTGATCGGCGCCGACTTCCTCGGGGGCGAGCCGGCCGCCCTGGTGCTCGGCGACAACATCTTCTACGGCCCAGGTCTGGGCACCCGGTTGCGCCAATACGCCGACATCGACGGCGGTGCGGTGTTCGCCTACTGGGTGGCCGAACCGAGGGCGTACGGCGTGGTGGAGTTCGACGCCGACGGTCGGGCCATCTCGCTGGAGGAGAAGCCGGTGCAACCCCGGTCGAACTACGCCGTCCCGGGTCTGTACTTCTACGACAACGACGTGATCGAGATCGCCCGAAACCTCGAGCCGTCGGCGCGCGGGGAGTACGAGATCACCGACGTGAACCGGCACTACCTCGAGGCGGGCAAGCTGCAGGTCGGCGTTCTGCCGCGCGGCACCGCCTGGCTGGACACAGGCACGTTCGACTCGCTCAACGACGCCAGCAACTTCGTCCGCACCCTCGAGTCGCGGCAAGGGCTCAAGGTCGGCGCTCCGGAGGAAGCCGCCTGGCGGATGGGCTTCCTGACCGATCTCGAGCTGGTCGAGCGGGCCGAGGCGCTGGCGAAGTCCGGCTACGGCGCCTACCTGCTGGACCTCGTCGAGCGGGAACGGGCCCAGCGCGCGACCGACTGACGCCGGCCCCGCAGAGCGCCCGACTCAACCCAAGGTCAGCGGCCGGGTCCGGTCGATCCCGCCCAGCTTGTCGGGGTTGGACACCACGTGAACGGTCTGCACCAGGCCGTCGAGCACGGTCAGCTGGGCGACGGCGATCGGCCGCCCCTCCTCACTCATCAACCAGGCGGGGGCGTTGTTGACCAACACCTCCTCGATCACCGTCCGGCCGCCCGCGAGGTCGCCCTTCCGGGCGATGCCGAGCAGGAACCGGGCCACCGGGTCGGCGCCGTTGAGCGGGCGCCGGGCCGCCGAGACCTTGCCGCCGCCGTCGGACAGCAGCACGACGTCGGGCGCCAGCACGTCCATGAGCGACTGCAGGTCGCCGCCGAACATCGCCGCCGCGAACCGGCTCCGTACCTGTTCGGCGGTGGCGGCGTCGGCGTCGAAACGCGGCCGGCGCTCGCGGATGCGGTCGTGAGCACGGTGCGCGATCTGCCGGACCGCCGCGGAACTCTTGTCGACGGCGTCGGCGATCTCGTCGTAGGAGTAGCCGAACACGTCCCGGAGCACGAACACCGCCCGCTCCGCCGGACTGAGCGACTCCAGCAGGACCAGCAGCGCGAGGGAGACCGACTCCGCGAGAACCACGTCGTCCACCACGTCCGGCACGGTCAGCACCGGCTCGGGCAGCCACGGACCGACGTAGTCCTCGCGGCGGCGGGCGACGGTCCGCAGCCGGTTCAGCGAGAGCCGGGTGACGATCCGCACCAGGTACGCCCGCGGATGCTGCACGACCGTGTTCGCGGGCCGCTCCACCCAGCGCAGATAGCTCTCCGAGACCACATCCTCGGCATCCGCGACCGAGCCGAGCATCTCGTACGCGACCGTGAACAGCAGCGACCGGTGTTCGGCGAAAACCGTCGCGTCGTCGGTGGCCGGGGCGTCGGTGGCCGGGGCGTCGGTGGCCGGTGCATCGTCGGGGCTGGCGCTCATCGACTCGACGGTAGTTGGCAGACCGCCGAGAATCCCTGGGACACCAGTCCCAGCGCGGCGTTGAATCGCGATCGCTGGTTCTCCACGGCGACCATCATGGCCAGCTCGACCAGCCCGGCATCGCCGAGCGCGGCCCGGAGCGGCTCGCTGAGTTCGTCGGTCACCTCCGACGGTGTGGCCGTCGCCGCGACCGCGAACGCGATCACCTGGCGCTCCAGCTCGCTGAACACGTCCGCATCGCGCCAATCCGCGACCGCCCGCAGCTTGTCCAGGTCCAGGCCCTTGCGGTGGGCCAGGAAGTAGCCGAAGTCGACGCACCAGGTGCAACCGATCTCGGTCGCCACCGCCATCTCGGCCAGCGATCGCAACTGCTCGGGTAACGCGTCGAACTTCTCCACCTTGCGCTCGAACCCGAGCGTGGCGAACAGCACCTTCCGGTTCGCGGCCATGGCCCAGCCGTTGTCTGGCATCTGGCCGTACATCTTGCGGGCGTACCAGGCCAGCGCCCGGGACAGCAGCCCCGGCGGCTGGTCGATCGGCACCCGGGCCAGTCTGCGCCGGGCCTGGAGCTCCACACCCGGCCCGGGTCCGGCCGTCAGTCCTGTCATGTCCGTCCTCACTCTCCTGCCTCGATCATCAAGAAGCTCCCGTCGACCAGGTGACACCGGCGGAGGATCGGATGTGACACCTCGGATCCGGACGTGCCCGAGCTGTCAGAAGAACAGCGTGCCGGGGTCAGCGACGCCCGCGGCGGGCTCGGAGGTAGTCGGCGACCACGTACTCCCCCAGCCTGCCGATGTCGGGGGTGAAGACGCGTCCGCCGCAGCGCCGGGCGAGGGCGTCGACGAAGCGGGCCAGCCCGGGGTCGTCGCCCAGCATGAAGGTGTTGAGGGTCGCGCC
This sequence comes from Microlunatus sp., assembly GCA_035719255.1. Classification (GTDB taxonomy): domain Bacteria; phylum Actinomycetota; class Actinomycetes; order Propionibacteriales; family Propionibacteriaceae; genus Microlunatus. The sequence continues at coordinate 8,565 of DASTGF010000393.1, forward strand.
GTAGCGGGCCAACTCGTCCACCTCCCGGATCGTTGCCCGGACCGTGTCGGGAGTGGTCGGCCAGTGGAAGGCGGCTCCGCCGTCCCCCGTCAGATGCGCGGTCGGCTCGCCGTCGGTCACCACCAGCACCACCGGCTCGGCGTCGGGATGCCGCCTGAGGTGCCGCGAGGCCAGCATCAGCGCATGCTGCAGATTCGTGCCCTGCAGCCACTCCGGCTCGATCTCGGCCAGCTCGACCGGGCTGAGCCGGCGGGCCACCCGGTTGAACCCGATGACCTGCAGCGCGTCGTGCCGATAGCGGGTCTCGATCAGGTGACTGAGGGCGAGGGCAGTCTGCTTCATCGGACCCCACCGGCCGTCCTGCACCATCGAGAACGACAGGTCGACGCACAGCGCGACGGCCGCGCTGGTCCGCCGTTCGGTCTCGGTGACCTCGAAGTCCTCGACCGCCAGCGCCACGCCGCGGCTGGACAGACCGGACCGCCGCAGGGCGTTGGCCACCGTGCGGGGTGCGTCGATCGGCAGCTCGTCACCGAACATCCACGGCCGGGTCAGCCCCGTCGGCTCGTCGGCTGCGCCGGTGCGATGGTCCTCATGGTCACCATGACCGGTGGCGGCGATCTGCGCGAAGACCCGGCGCAGCGCTGTCTGGCCGAGCCGGCGCACGGCGCGGGGGGTGAGCCGCAGTCCGTCGTCGCCCCGGCTCAGATAGCCCTGCCGTTCGAGCTCGCGCTCCAACTCCCGTAACGCCTGCAGATCCCGGGCCGCCCCGGCGCCCAACCGGCGCTCCACCAGCTCGACGTCGACGTCGTCGAGCGTCGACCCGGCGTAGTTCTGTGCCAGCTGGTCCTGCAGCGCCTCCAGGTC
>DASTGF010000394.1:0-3133 GCA_035719255.1 Microlunatus sp.
CCTGGTCGATCGTCGACGCGCGGGTCTGGAAGGCGCAGATCGGCTATCTCGCGCGGCACTTCCGGGTGATCACGTTCGACGGCCGCGGCTGCGGTCGATCGGACCGGCCGCTGGATCCAGCCGCATACACCGACGACCAGTTCGCCGCGGACGCGGTCGCGGTGCTCGACGCGGCGGAGGTGGAGCGGGCCGTTCTGGTCGGCTTCTCCCGCGGTGCGTCCTATGCGGTCCACGCGGCCGCTTCGGCACCGGATCGGGTAGCCGGGATCGTCGCGATCGCCCCGGCCTGCCGATTCGACGGTCCGAGCGACCACGAGCTGGCGCTGTGGGAGTCTCCACAGCATGGTCAGGATGGTTGGTCGACGTACAACCGTCCCTTCTGGCTGAGCGGCGGCTACCCCGCCTTCGTCGAGTTCTTCTTTCGCCAGGTCTTCCCCGAGCCGCACTCGACCCAGCAGATCGAGGACTGTGTGGAGTGGGCGCTGGAGAACGATCCGGCCGTGGTGGCGGCGACCACCGACGCGCGCCTGTCCCGCCGGGGAGCGGTCAATCCGCCGATCGAACCCGCCTCTGCCCACGTCCGGTGCCCGGTGACGGTGTTGCACGGTACTGACGACCGCGTCGGTCCGGTCGCCGTCGGACGCCGGCTCGCCGAGCTGACCGGCGGCTCACTGATCACCGTCGAGGGTTCTGGGCACGGGGTTCTGGCCCGCGACCCGGTCCTCATCAACACCGAGCTCCGACGCTTCGTCGAGCAGATCTGGCCCCCGGCAGCGGTCAGGTCGACCTGGACGCGAGCGGGCCGGCGCGAACCGCGTGTTCTGTATCTCAGTTCGCCCATCGGTCTCGGCCACGCCCGCCGCGACCTGGCGATCGCCCGGGCCCTGCGGACCCTGCGGTCGGACGTACGGATCGAGTGGCTGGCACAGCACCCGGTGACCCGGGTGCTGGCGGATGCGGGTGAGACGATCCACCCGGGCTCGGCCTGGTTGGCCAACGAATCGGCCCACATCGAGGCGGAGGCGCTGGACCACGATCTGCACGCCTTCCAGGCGATCCGCCGGATGGACGAAATCTTGATCAACAACTTCATGGTGTTCGACGACGTCGTCGCCGATGGCCGTTACGACCTCGTCGTGGGTGACGAAGCGTGGGACGTCGACTACTTCCTGCACGAGAACCCCGACCGCAAACGGTTCGCGTACGCCTGGTTCACCGACTTCGTCGGCTGGCTGCCGATGCCGGACGGCGGGGAGCGGGAGGCTGCGCTCACCACCGACTACAACGCCGAGATGCTCGAGCAACGCGCCCGGTTCCGCAGGCTGCGGGACCGTTCGATCTTCGTCGGTCAGCCCGACGACATCGTCGACGCCAGCTTCGGACCGGGACTACCCGAGATCCGGGCCTGGACGGAGGCCAACTACGACTTCGCCGGGTACGTCGGGGCACCGGTCCCCGCCGCACCGGAAGATCGGGACCGGCTCCGCGCCGCCTTCGGCTATCGACCCGACGAGCGCGTCTGCCTTGTCTCAGTGGGCGGCACGGGGGTCGGCGAGGCGCTGCTGCGTCGCGTCCTGGAGGCCGTTCCGCTCGCACGCCGGCTGGCACCCGACCTGCGATTCGTCGTGATCACCGGACCGCGGATCGATGCTGGCCGGCTCCCGAGCCCGGATGGCGCGGAGCTGATGGGCTACCGCTCCGATCTGGTCGAGCACATCGCGGCCTGTGACGTGGCCGTCGTCCAAGGCGGCCTGAGCACGTGCATGGAGCTCACCGCGGCCGGTCGAGGGTTCGTGTACGTCCCGCTCCGCCACCATTTCGAGCAGAACTTCCACGTGCGCGCTCGCCTGGACCGCTACCGGGCGGGGGTGTGCCTGGACTATGCAGGGGCCTGCGATCCGGAAGCTCTGGTCGGCACCCTGCTCAGCATCCTGGGTCAACCGACGTGCTCCGCACCGGTAGAACCCGACGGTGCGGTCACAGCGGCCGGCCTGCTGGCCGACCTCCTCTGAGAGCTACACCAGCAGCACCCAGAAGTCAGCGAAGCTGGGCGGCGATAGGACAGCGGAAGCTGTCGCGCGCGGCCAGACCCACCTGGTTGAGGTAACGGATCACGATCGCCCACGCCGTGAGCAGGTTGGTCTCGGTGTACGGCACGTCGCTGATGCGGCAGTGCTCGCGCACCAGCCGGCGGGCAGCTGCCAGATGCGGCCGCGGCATGCTCGGGAACAGGTGGTGCTCGATCTGGTAGTTCAGGCCACCCATCAGGGCCGTGGCCCACCAGCCGCCGGACACGTTGCGTGAGGTGCGGACCTGCTTGGCCAGGAAGTCGAGCTTCGCATCCCGGGCGACGATCGGCATCCCGATGTGGTTGGGGGCGAAGGACGCACCCATGTAGAGACCGAAGACCGCGAGTTGCACGCCGAGGAACGCGAAGGCCATCCCGAGCGGGAAGATCCAGAAGACCAACGTGAGATAGACCACGAAACGCAGCGACAACACGATCAGCTCGAGGCGCGGACCCGCCTGGTTGCGATTTCCCCAGACGCTCCGCAGCGACTTCACGTGCAGGTTGACACCCTCCAGCATCAGCAGCGGGAAGAAGAAGATCCCCTGGTGCCGGGTGAACCAGGCGAACACTCCACGTCGCCCCGCGGCATCGACGTCGACGAATGCGAACGTGTCCGTCTCGATGTCCGGGTCCTTGCCCACCTTGTTGGGGTTGCCGTGATGGCGGGTGTGCTTGTTCATCCACCACGAGTAGCTGATGCCGGCAAAGACCGTGGCGAGCAGCCAGCCCACCCGGTCATTGGCGCGGCCGGAGGCCAGCACCTGGCGATGGGAGGCTTCGTGACCGACGAAGGCCAGCTGGGTGAAGACCACGCCCAGCGCGGCTGCCATCAACAGCTGGAACCACGAGTCCCCGATCAGCGCGATGCCGGCCACCGAGCCCGCCAGGGCCAGCAGGAGGCCGCCGAAGAGCAACAGGTAGAACCGGTAGGTCCGCCCATTGAGGCCCGCCGAACGGACCTGCTGCGCGAGCGCGGTGTAGGAGTGGGTCACCGGGTTGGTCGCGCGCAGCGGAAGGGCTGAGTCGAGAGTCATCACGATCCGTTCATCGGGCCTCGCGAGG
>DASTGF010000395.1:0-14063 GCA_035719255.1 Microlunatus sp.
GGCGTCGGCCACGTTGTCGGTGGTCTCCAGGCGGATACCGTGATCGGTCAGCAGCTGGGCCAGCGCCCGGGTCCCGGAGCCTGTCGTGGAGCGGGGATCGTCGGTGCGCTGGACCGCCACGGCGTGGCGAACGCTCGCGACCGCGATCACCATCAACGCCAGGACGACGACCACGCCGGTCGACCAGAGCAGGTGCCGCCGGGTCCCGGTCACGACCGGACCGCCGTCGGCTCGACGTCGGCGGCGAGATCGACACGATCCGCAGCCGCGGTCACCGCCTCGTCCAGCGCGACCATCCGTGCATACGCTGCGGCATCCGCAGGGGCCTCGCCGTAGACCACCGCGTTGAACTCATCGGCGCCCGCCCACAACCCCCCGGCCAGGGTCGGCAGCTGCCGGCCGGCTCCCGCCGCCGCCTCCAGGGCGGTGCGTGCGGGACGGACGTCGAGGATGGTCCGGGTCTCCAGCTCGCGGACCAGGGCGCGGAACCGATCGCCGACGGCCTCCCGCCAGGCGCCGGCGGCTGCCGCGGCGTCCGCCCTGGCCCGGTAGTCAACGGCCTCGACGCTCGGATCGGCCTCGACCGCACCGCCGGCGCTGCGGCGCCGCCAGCGCGGGAGACCGACCCGCCAGATCACCACCGCCACCGTGGCGAGCAGGACGAGGACCACGGCCAGGAAGCCCCAGTTGATCCCGCCGCCCGACGGGGGTGGTGCCGACACCCGGCTGAGCAGGTCGAGGAACCAGTGCACCAGGTCCTGGATCCGGTCCAGAGCGGCAGCCACCCAGTCCGGCGTACCGCCGTACTTCGCCCTGGCCAGCTCCTGCTCGGCCAGCCGGCGGGCGTCGTCCCGGCCGATCAGGATCGGGATGTCGAACGCCCGTCCGAGCCCGCTCATCGCCGGCCCGCCGGTGGGTGCGTCATCGGTGAACGCACGCGTCGGCCCGTCGGCGGGCCCGTCGGCGGTCCCGGCACGGCGACCATCGGCGCCGGCGGAGCCGCCGGCTGGGGCACCGGCTGGGGCACGGGAACGACGTCGAACCGCAACGCCAGGTCCAGACCTTCGCGCCGCATCCGAAGATCGAGGTAGAGCAGGGTCTGCACCGCGGCCACGTAGGCGAGCAGGGCCGACATCGCGATCACGGCGGAGACAGTGATGACCCCGCCGACCGTCCACGGATTGGTGACCACCGCGGCGGCGGTCCGGCCGATCGACGTGGCGAAGAGCACGATGATCGCCAGCAGGCCGGCCGCGAGCAGGCCGATCAGGGCGAGGGAGATCGCCATCGCGCCCGCCATCACCAGCGCAACGCGGACGGAGTTGCTGAGTCCGATCAAGGCGAACGCCCGCTCGAAGGCGCTGAACACGGTGGTCGGTTTGGCCGGCTTGCCGATCCAGACCGGCGCGGTCCGCCCCTCGGTCGCGAGCGCCGGCACGGTGAGTGCGAGGTAGCCGTACGCCAGACCGGTCAGGCCGAACGTCGCCAGACTGATCACCACCGAGGCGACGAACCCGGCCGAGCCCTGGCTGCCGAGGATCGCGATGGGGATCAGCACGACGTAGTAGAGGATTCCGAGCACGGTCTGCACCACGGATGCGGCGACGTACTGCAGCAGGGACAGACCGAGCACCGGCCAGAACATCGGCAGCGAGCCCCGCAGGCTCGCCCGGCTGGAGTTCGGGGCGAAGCCGTCCCCGAGCACGGTCTGCAGACTGACCCGGCTGAGCACCGCGGTCATCCACACCAGGCACTGCACGAGCAGGAAGACGCCCAGAAGGCCGACCAGCACGGTGAGCAGGATCTGGGCCCAGCGCGCCGTGGTGTTGCCCAGCACCAGATACAGGCCGAGTCCGAGCAGCAGATAGATCGCGGTGCCGCCGGCCACCACCAGCGGCAGACCCACCATCATCCGCGCATTGCACCGGACGACGGTGAACCCACCGTCGAGGATCTCCCCGATGCTCAGCGGCCGCAACGGGATCAGTGCAGTCTGCGCGGCGTCGAGCACCGGCGGCCGCCGGTGCGGGACGATCGGGGGCGGGCTCATCGTGCGGCGACCTTACCCAGGGCCGCTGACACACGCTCGGAGGCGTCGCCGCGCCGCTCGCGGTCCGGGATTGTCGTTCGGTGCGTGAATAGACTTGAGGCGGTTTCGTGCGGGCGAAAGGTGGCTGGGTGTCGGACACAGGCGTCAATGGCGCGGCGACGAGTGGATCCGTGCATCACTCGAGCTCGAACGGTGGTCGTGGCCGCGTGCTCGTGGTCGACGACGATGCGGCCCTGGCCGAGATGTTGTCGATCGTTCTGGGCAGCGAAGGATTCGAGCCCGTCTGGTGCTCGCGCGGCGACGAGGCGGTGGCTGCCTTCCACGAGGCGAAACCCGACCTGGTGCTGCTCGACCTGATGCTGCCGGGCCGCGACGGGGTCGAGATCTGCCGCGAGATCCGAACGGAGTCCACTGTCCCCATCGTCATGCTGACCGCGAAGTCGGACACCATCGATGTGGTGGCGGGACTCGAGGCCGGCGCCGACGACTACGTGGCGAAGCCGTTCAAGGCCAAGGAGCTGATCGCCCGGATCAAGACCCGATTGCGCAGGCCTCACGAGGAGTCGCCGTCGGAGACACTGCGCATCGGTGACCTGTCGATCAGCGTCGACGGCCACTCCGTGAAGCGCGACGGCGTGCCGATCCAGCTGACGCCGCTGGAGTTCGACCTGCTGCTGGCACTCGCGCGCCGGCCCTGGCAGGTGTTCAGCCGCGAGGTGCTTCTCGAACAGGTCTGGGGCTACCGGCACGCGGCGGACACCCGGCTGGTCAACGTCCATGTCCAGCGGCTGCGTTCCAAGATCGAACGTGATCCGGAGCATCCCGAGATCGTGGTGACCGTGCGCGGCATCGGCTACAAGGCGGGCGAACCGACCCACCGCCCCAGCTGAGGCATGTCCTTGCGTGCAGGCCTCGGGGGCGGCGGAACGGGGCCGCCGGGCCCGGCACGACGCACGCCGTGGTGGAAGATCCCGGTCAACCTGTGGTGGCGTTCACTGCCGCTGCGGGTGATCGCGTCGGTGTTCCTCGGGTCGGTGCTGGTGCTCGTCCTGGGCGGCTTCCTGCTGATGCAGCAGGCGACGCTGGGGGTGATGGAGGGCAAGAAGGAGTCGGTCCGCAACGAGTCGCGCCAGGCGCTCTTCGCCGCTCAGCAACAGCTCAACGCCGCCGATCCGACCGGCGGCGCCAACGTCGACAAACTGCTCACCGACCTCGCCTTCGGCTATGCCAACCGCACCGGCGGGACCGACCAGTTCGAGGTGATCATCCTCGCCGGCGGCCAGACGATCACGGCCGGCCGGGCGGACGTCGCCAGCGTCCCGGACAATCTCCGCCAACAGGTCGCGGCCAGCACCGATCTGTTGATGACCCCGACCGAGGTCGTCTATCGCGATGGTTCGCCGTCGGTGCCCGGCCTGATCACCGGCTCCCAGCTGACACTGCCCGGCACCGGGACGTACGAGATCTACTTCGTCTTCCCGCTCACCCAGGAGGTCGACACCCTGCGCTTCCTGCGCTCGGCGGCCGGCACTACCGGGGCCATCCTCGTGATCCTGCTGACGTTCATCGCCGCCCTCGTCGCCCGCCAGGTCGTCACGCCGGTCCGGGCCGCCCGCCGCGCCGCGGAGAGCCTGGCCTCGGGCAACCTCGACGACCGGATGCAGGTCAAGGGCCAAGACGACCTGGCCCGGCTCGCCATCTCCATGAACTACATGGCCGAGGAGCTCCAGAAGCAGATCACCCAGCTCGAGGACCTGTCGCGCGTGCAGCAGACCTTCGTCTCCGACGTGTCGCACGAGCTGCGCACGCCGCTGACCACGGTCCGGATGGCGGCCGAGGTCTTGTACGAGGCCCGCGACGAGTTCGACCCGATCTCGGCCCGGTCGGCGGAGCTGCTGCAGAACGAGCTGGACCGGTTCGAGGCGCTGCTCGGCGATCTGCTGGAGATCTCCCGGTTCGATGCCGGTGCGGCCGTGCTCTCGCCGGTGGAGACCGATCTGGTCGGCATCGTCCAGCAGGTCGTGGACGACCACGCCCAGTTCGCCCAGCGGGCCGGAACCGAGATCATCATCCACGCACCGGGCCCGTGTCGGGCCGAGGTCGACGTCCGGCGGATCGAGCGGATCCTGCGCAATCTCTTGGTCAACGCGATCGAACACGGCGAGGCGAAGCCGATCGACATCCTGATCGACGCCGACGACGAAGCGGTGGCGATCGCGGTCCGTGACCACGGTGTCGGCTTCGAGGCGAGTCAGGCCCGGCAGGTGTTCCACCGTTTCTGGCGCGCCGACCCGGCTCGGGCCCGGACGATGGGTGGCACCGGTCTCGGACTGGCGATCGCCATGGAGGACGCCAATCTGCACAGCGGCTGGCTGACCGCGTGGGGCCGCCCCGGCCTGGGGGCCCAGTTCCGGCTGACCGTGCCCCGCACGGCGGGCGCGATCCTGCAGCAATCCCCGCTGCCGCTGGTGCCTCGCGACATCGTCGGACTCAACGTGCGTCTCGGCGGGACCGAGTCGCCGCTGCAGGCGCCGGTGCTCGGCGGCCCCGAGGTTCCGAGCCGGGACGGGGTCGCCGTACCCGCAGGGACCTCGGCCGGTTCGTCGCGCTCCACGACGGTCGCTGGCACGATCCGCGCTCCGGGGTCGCTGACGCCGACCACACCGACCACACCGGCAACTCCGGCCACACCGGCGACACCGGCCACGCCCGCCGCCGATCCATCCGGCCCGCCCACCGCTGCCTCGGCATTCTTCACCGATTCGGATCCAGGCCTGTCGGGAGCCGACCTGACGCGCGTCAGCTCGGCAGCCGGACGGTCCGCACCCTCGATCGGCCCGGGGTTGCCCGACGGCAACAGCCCACCGGCCGACTCCTCGGCTCAGGGTGTCGGTTCGATCCGCACCGGACCACTCCAGGGCGGGGAACCCGGATCGGGATCGCCGCTGCCGCGTGATCGACGATGACCGGCGCCACACGCCGCGAGGGCCGCCGGGCCGGCCGGATCCGGCGGTTCCGCGGTCTGCTGCTGCTTCTCTTGCCACTCGCGCTCGTGGGCTGTGTCGCCGTACCCACCAAGGGCCCGGTCGAGCGGGTCGAGGGCCAACAGCCGGCTTGCCAGAACTGCGTCAACGTCGACGTCGCGCCGCCGGCGCCGGGGGCCGATCCGCTGGAGGTCGTCCAGGGGTATCTGCGGGCGACGTCGAACTACCAGCCGAACTTCTCGGTGGCCAAGCAGTTCCTGACCAAGGCCGCGGCGCAGAGCTGGAGCCCCGAGGATGGGGCGTCGATCTACACCGGAACGCCGATGGCGTCCGGGGATATCGTGACCCTCGAGGGGACCCTGATCGGATCGCTCGGCGCGGATCGGACATACACGGCGCGAGACCAGAAGATCCGGATCGACTTCGGGATGGTGCAGGAGAACGGGCAGTGGCGGATCAGCAAGCCGCCGCCGGGCCTGATGGTGGAGCAGTACTCGTTCGCGACGTTCTACCAGCCGTACAGCCTCTACTTCATCGGCAACCAGAACGTGCTGGTGCCGGACCCGATCTACGTGCCGAGCCTGAGTAGCCAGTCCAGCACCACGTCGGTCCTGATGAAGGGACTGCTGTCGGGGCCGTCGACCTGGCTCAAGCCCGCCGTGACCAGTGCGATCCCGACCGGAACCGCACTGAGCGTGGACGCGGTGACGGTCGTCGACGGTGTGGCCGATGTCGCCCTCAGCGATCAGGTGCTCGCCCTCAACGACGCCCAGCGCAGTCTGATGGCGTCTCAGGTGCTCTACACGCTGAAGCAGGTGCCCGGCGTGCAGGCGGTGGTGTTCATCGTCAACCAGCAGCCGATGCGGGTCCCGGGCGCGGGCGCCGACTACTCGGTGAGCGTGTCCACCATCAGCCCCGATGTCGACCCGATCCCGTTCATCGCGGGTGACCAGCTGTACGCGGCCCGCGGGGACGGCATCCGCGTGCTCGACCCGTCCGCCACCGATCTGAATGGCAGTCGCGCCGTTCCCGGCCCACTCGGCGACGGGCGGATCCCGGTGTCGGATCTGGCCGTTTCGGGCTCGAACACCGACCTCGCGGTGATCACCGACGGTCGGCGCTCGCTGCGTCGCAGCGGCACCGCCGACGGAACGGTCACCACGGTGTTGGACCGCAACGCGACCGATCTGCTCCGGCCGCAGTTCACCCGTTTCGGCGAGTTGTGGGCGGTGGGCCGTAGCCGGGGCCAGCAGCGGTTCTGGGTCTTCAACGGAGACGAGGAGCTCCCTGTACAGAGTCCGTTGCTGGAGGGTGCTCGAACCACTGCGTTCCAGATCTCACCGGACGGAAGCCGGATGGCGATCGTGCGGCAGAGCGGCGGCCGGGCCGAGCTCGGTCTGGCCCGGATCTCGCGTGGCGACAAGATCGTGGTCAACGGCTGGCGGCGGATCGACACCCAGCAGGCCAGCCTGCCCGAGATCGCCAGGATCCTCGATGTCGCGTGGATCGACGACACGGATCTGCTGGTGCTGGGGGCGAGCAGCGCCAACGCCGTTCCCGCGCTGTTCCGGGTCAGCCAGGACGCTTCCCGGATCAGTCCGGACACCGAACCCACCACGTGGGACCCGATCGCCCTGACCGTGCTGCTCAGCGACCAGTCCACCGTCGTCGTGGGCCGGCGCGGACAGACCTGGAAGGGCAGCGGCGGGCAATGGAACCCCTACATCGACGGGGTCCGCGCCGCCGCCTACCCGGGTTGACCTTCTCTGGGGTCCCATCCCCGGCAACTGTGAGGAAACGACAGCGACACGCCGGTGAAACCTGTCGTCTGCGCACACTCGGTGGGAGGGGCAGTCATCCGTCCTTTCGGCGACCACACTGGCCCGATGACGAACTCGGGACGGAGCCGGCCGACCGACCTGGCGGCTCGCAGGTCGGACCGCCTGGGCAGCGTGGCCGCCGGCCTGGCGGCGACAGCCGGAGACCTGCTGCTGGGTGCGGTCTGTCCCGGGTGCCGCCGGCCGGGTTGGGGGTTGTGCCCGGACTGCCGGGCGGAACTCGCAGGCTGGCGGCCGCATTGGGTCCGACCGGATCCGTGCCCGGCCGGTTTCCCGCCGACGGTGGCCGTCGGACCGTACGCGGGACTCGGTGCCGAGCTGATCAGCGCCCACAAGGACCACCAGGCGCTCGGCCTGGCGCGGGTGCTGGGTGGTTTGCTGACGGCCGCGGTCGTCGAAGTGGCTGCTCGAGCCGACGGTCGACCGGCCGATCGGTTGACTGACCGAGACGGAGGTCGCCTGGTGCTCGTTCCTGCGCCATCGGCCCCACGGGCGGTCCGGGAGCGAGGCCTCGACGCCGGGCGCGCGATCGCCGTGGTCGCGGCCCGGCGGCTGCACCGATCGGAGGCGGGCCGATCGGAGGCGGGCCGATCGGGGGCGGGCCGATCGGGGGCGGGCCGATCCGGGGCGCGCCCGGTGGTGGTGCGGTCCTGGCTGCGACACGCCCGGACGGTCCGCGATCAGTCCGGTCTCGACGCCGGACAGCGATCGGCGAATCTGACCGAGGCCATGCGTGCGAAAGGCTCGCCGTTCCCGCGACCCGGGGACGCGTTGATCATCGTCGACGATGTGGTGACCACCGGGGCGACCCTGGCTGAGGCCGCTCGCGTGCTCACCGAGATCGCCGCCGAAGGCTGTGACGTGCGACTTCTCGGGGCCGCAACGGTGGCGGCGACTCGCCGCCGACGCCCGCCATCGATCGGGCCGCTCCACGCGCTCTCGGACGACTGAGAATGACGTGAGGATCGCCACCCCGCGTAGAAAAACGAAGATGGGGGGACTAGCGTCTGTGTATGGCGCTTCATGCACCAGCAGGGCGGTCCGCCGGGCCGCAATGGTGGATGCATCGGGGCGTCGTTGCGTCTCCGGACACGGCTGTGCCGGTGCCGGATGCGTAGGCCCTGACCATCGTTAGACGGAGGCTGTCATGGATGTTGTCGTGAAGAGCCGGCACTGCTCGGTGTCGGATCAGTTCCGCTCCTACGTCGAGGACAAGATCACCAGGATGGAGAAACTGGATGATCGGGTGATCCGCGTCGAGGTGGAGCTTTCGGCCGAGCGGAACAAGCGACAGCACGCCCAGGGCAGCCGGATCGAGATCACCGTTCGCACGAAGGGCCCGGTGATCCGTGCCGAGGCTGCTGCGGAGGACAAGACCGCGGCATTCGATCTTGCTCTGGACAAACTGATGGCCCAGCTTCGTAAGGCCGCTGATCGCAAGCGGGTGCACCGCGGGAGCCGTACGCCGACCTCACTGCACGACGCCGCGGCTCAGTTGCCGCTCGCTGCGGAGGGATCGACCAACGGAGCCAGCCCGGAGGGGACGGCGAATGGCACCCATCTCGTGGCCGGAATGGAGGTCCAGGGCGAGGGCCCGATGGTGGTTCGCGAGAAGACCCACCCCGCCGAACCGATGAGCCTCGACCAGGCCCTGATGGAGATGGAACTGGTCGGGCACGACTTCTTCCTCTTCGTCGACTCCGACGGCCATGTCCCCAGCGTCGTCTACCGGCGCAAGGCCTACGACTACGGCGTGATCCGTCTCGACACCTCGATGGCGCCCTCCGGGGTCTGATCGGGCGGCTTGGTCCACGGACTGTGCCCGGGCGACAGCGGCCCGGGCGACAGCGGGCCGGGCGATGTGGTCGTCCCTGCGCGGATCTCGCGGTGTGCGGACTCCGATTGCCACCGGCTCCACCGTCGGTACGCCCGTGCGCGGCCCTGCCGTCCGTACAGCGAGGTCTCGACCAGGTCGTTCCAGGCCCGGACCCGGCCGGGGTCTGGTGGTCGGCCGAGCAGGCGGTCGCACTCCGCCACGATCGCGCCGCCGCCGGTCAGTACGTCGGTCGAGGTGAATCCGTAGCGGGTCCATCCGGCTCGGGACAGCCGGCGATCGCGTCGCAGGTCGTTTCCGTGCACCTCGCCGAGCCGGTGGACCGCTCCGTCGTACTCGTGCAGCCGGCGGGTGCCGACCACCCAGAGGTCGGCACGCGCCAGCAGCCGACCCGTTGCGTCGTACACCTCGTGCTGCGGTGACACCGGGATCCCCGCCGCCCGGTGCAACACCCGCATCGTCGACTCCCACGGCGACTCGCTCCGCGGGTCGAGCAGCGGGAGGATCGATCGGAGCAGCGGTGCGCCCCGCCGCCGGGGACGTGCCGCGAGCTTCAGTTCGGTCAGCGTGCAGTGGCCGAGCCGCAGCGCGCTGTCGGCCATGATCACCAGATCCAGCACGCCGAGGTCGCGGGCGCAGGCGAGCAAGGTCTCGGCGGCCGTCGTGATTCTCAGCCCGTCGAGGAACTGGTGCGGACCTGGTTCGGGGTGGCGGCAGACGTACAGGCCCGGCCGGCGGTGCTGGTCGGTGACGGTCCCAGCGGCGAACACCGGATGGGGGATCGCTGCCGGCAGCCACCACCCGCGATACTCGGCCGCCGTCAGATGGGTGAACGCCGTGTGGGGTGGGAGCACCTGCGACCACGCCCGCAACTCGTCGGTCAGGGTGCGGTCGCGCACCACGTGCAGCCCGTGGGACAGCCGGTCCCACCCGGCCCGGCGGACACGCCCGGTCATCACCCGCGCTGGAGACAGGGTCAGTTCACTCATGTCCAGACACTGGTGCGACGGCGCCCTCATCGTTCGGCCGTGGGCCGGATCTGTGGACAACTCCCACCCCGGCGTCGGCGCCTGTGGACGACTCCGCCCCAGGGGCCGCCGCCTGTGGTGCCTGACCCGACCATCTCGGCGACTGTGCACAAGCGACAGGTCTCATCGGCGTGTCGCTGTCGTATGCGCACAGTCGCCGGGGAGGGGAATGGCGGGAGCCAGGCAGCCGGGCAGCCCGGGGAGCCGGGCAGCCGGGAAGTGTCGGTGGGGGTCGTTATCGTCGGCCCCATGGAGCGATTGACCACCGCACAGGCCCGCCGGGTGGCGCTGGCGGCCCAGGGTTTCGGGGTCCCGCGCCCGCAGCGGACCGCGACCATGCGCGATCTGCAGCGGGTGGTGGATCGCCTCGCGCAGTTCCAGATCGACTCCATCAACATCGTCGCCCGCGCCCACTTCATGCCGTTGTTCTCCCGCCTGGGACCGTACGATCCGGCTCTGCTGGAGCGGGCCGCCCACCGCGCTCCCCGCCGGTTGTTCGAGTACTGGGGGCACGCCGCCAGCCTGATCGACGTCTCGCTGCAGCCGGCGCTGCGGTTCCGGATGCAGGAGGGATTCCGCGACGTCTGGGGCGGGGTGGCCCGCGCCGCGGCGGAGAACCCGCAGCTCGTCGACGAGTTGCGCGAGGAGGTGAAGCGTCGCGGGCCGATCAGCGCCCGCCAGCTGGAGTACGAGGAGGTTCGCGACCGGTCGAACTGGGGCTGGAACTGGTCGACGGTCAAGACGGTGCTGGAGTGGCTGTTCTACGTCGGCGACGTCACCTCCGCCTATCGCAACAGCCAGTTCGAGCGGGTCTACGACCTCCCCGAACGGGTGTTCCCGGCGAGCGTGCTGGCCGCGCCCACTCCGAGCCCGCACGACGCGGTGGTCACCCTGGTCCGCCGGGCGGCGGCTGCGCTCGGGGTGGCGAGCGAGGTCTGCCTGCGCGACTACTTCCGCACCCGGGGCGACCTGACCCGCAGCGCGATCGGGGAGCTGGTCGCGTCCGGTGAGCTGGTCCCGGTCACCGTCGACGGCTGGGAGAACGCGAAGACCTACCTCTGGCACGCAGCCCGTCGGCCGCGACGGATCCACGCCCGCGCACTCGTCAGCCCGTTCGACTCGCTGATCTTCGAACGGGGCCGGCTGGCTCGGCTGTTCGACTTCTTCTACCGGATCGAGATCTATGTTCCCGAACCCAAGCGGACCTATGGCTACTACGTCTATCCGTTCCTGCTCGGCGAGCGCTTCGTCGCCCGTGTCGATCTCAAGGCGGACCGATCCGCCGGCGTGCTGCGGGTCAACGCGGCCTGGCTGGAGGCCGATCAGGACGCCGGCCAGGTGGCATCAGAACTCGCAGCGGAGCTCGCCACCATGGCGGCGTGGTTGGGGCTGAGTGGGATCGCGGTGGGCGAGCGGGGCGACCTCGCGCCCGGACTCGCCCGGGCGGTGGGCGCGCGCCCCAGGCCGATCGCGGAGCGAGTTGGGCCAACTGGCCTACGATAGGGGGCGCGCTGGCCGCATCCGAGCGTCTGCGCGCGCCTGCGCTCCGGTCCCCGGGGTGCACACACCAGTCTCAAGGGAGCGCTACTCGTGGCTTTGATGGACAGACTGCTCCGCATCGGCGAGGGCAAGATCCTCCGTCAGCTGAAGCACATCTCGGTGCAGGTCAACTCGATCGAAGAGGACTTCCTCGCGATGAGTGACGACGAGCTGCGGGGTCAGACGGCCGACTTCACAAGCCGGTACGAGAAGGGCGAATCGCTGGACAGCCTGCTGCCCGAGGCGTTCGCCACGGTTCGTGAGGCCAGCCGGCGGGTGCTGGACAAGCGGCACTTCGACGTCCAGCTGATGGGTGGTGCCGCACTCCACCTCGGCAACATCGCCGAGATGAAGACCGGCGAGGGCAAGACGCTCGTGGCGACGCTGCCCTCGTACCTCAATGCGATCAGCGGCCGCGGCGTTCACATCATCACCGTGAACGACTACCTGGCCAAGCGCGACTCGGAGTGGATGGGCCGTATCCACCACTTCCTCGGGCTCGAGGTCGGCGCGATCTTGTCCCAGATGGACCCGGCCGAGCGGCGCAAGGCCTACAACGCCGACATCACCTACGGCACCAACAACGAGTTCGGCTTCGACTACCTGCGCGACAACATGGCCCTTACCCTCGAGGACTGCGTCCAGCGCGATCACCACTTCGCGATCGTCGACGAGGTGGACTCCATCCTGATCGACGAGGCCCGGACACCGCTGATCATTTCCGGACCGGCCGAGGACACCCACGAGTGGTATCCGCAGTTCGCCCGGATCGCCGAGCGGCTGAAGCGTGACACCCATTACGAGGTCGACGAGAAGAAGAAGACCGTCGCCATCCTCGAGACCGGGATCGACGTGGTCGAGGACCAACTCGGGATCGACAACCTCTACGAGTCGGCGAACACCCCGCTGATCTCGTACCTGAACAACGCCATCAAGGCCAAGGAACTGTTCAAGCTCGACCGGGACTACGTCAACCTGGACGGCGAGATCCTCATCGTCGACGAGCACACCGGCCGCACCCTGATCGGCAGGCGCTACAACGAGGGTCTGCACCAGGCGATCGAGGCCAAGGAGAAGGTCGAGATCCGCGACGAATACCAGACGCTGGCCACCATCACCTTGCAGAACTACTTCCGGATGTACGAGAAGCTGTCCGGGATGACCGGCACCGCGCTCACCGAGGCGGCCGAGTTCCAGAAGATCTATGGCCTCGGCGTCGTGCCCATCCCGACCAACCGGGACATGATCCGGGTCGACCAGCGCGATCTGATCTACCGCACCGAAGAGGCCAAGTTCGCCGCCATTGTCGAGGACGTCAGACAGCGGTACGAGAAGGGCCAGCCGGTGCTGATCGGCACCGCGAGCGTCGCCAAGTCCGAGATCTTGTCCCGGGCTCTCAAGCAAGCCGGCGTGAAGCACGAGGTGCTCAACGCCAAACAGCACGAGCGGGAGGCGGCGATCATCGCCATGGCCGGCGCCAAGGGCGCGGTCACGGTCGCCACCAACATGGCCGGCCGCGGCACCGACATCATCCTCGGTGGCAACGCCGAGTTCCTGGCCGACAAGAAGCTGCACGATCAGGGCATCGACGCGCTCGAGCAGTCCGAGGAGTACGAGAGGCTCTACCCCGAGATCCTCGAGGCGCTGGAGCAGGAGACCAAGAAGGCGCACGAGGAGGTCGTCGAGCTCGGCGGTCTGTACGTGATCGGCTCCGAGCGGCACGAGTCCCGCCGGATCGACAACCAGCTCCGCGGTCGCTCGGGCCGCCAGGGCGACCCCGGCGAGAGCCGGTTCTATCTGTCGCTGGGCGACGACCTGATGCGGCTGTTCAAGTCCGACATCGTCGAGTGGGTGCTGCAGGCGCTCAAGGTCCCCGACGACCAGCCGATCGAGAACAAGCGGGTCTCCTCCTCGATCGCCAGCGCCCAGGCGCAGGTCGAGGCGCAGAACTTCGAGATCCGCAAGAACATCCTGAAGTACGACGACGTGATGAACCGGCAGCGCCACGCCATCTACGGCGACCGCCGCAAGGTGCTGGAGGGCGCCGACGTCGAGTCGCGGTTGCGGTCCACGGTGGACACCGTCGTCGAGCAGTACGTGATCGGCGCGACCGAGGGCTTCGCCGAGGATTGGGACCTCGAGCAGCTGTGGACGACCATGAGCACCCTCTATCCGGTCTCGCTGGATCGCGCGGAGTACGAGGAGCGCGACGACCTCGATCGCGCCGAGCTGATCGAGGCCTTCAAGGCTGACGCCCAGGCCGCGTACGACCGACGTGAGGAGACCCTCACTCCCGAGGTCATGCGCGAACTCGAACGCCGGGTGCTGCTGACCGTGCTGGATCGCAAGTGGCGCGAACACCTGTACGAGATGGACTATCTGCGCGAAGGCATCGGCCTACGCGCGATGGCCCAGCGCGATCCACTGGTGGAGTACCAGCGTGAGGGCGGCGACATGTTCAACGCCATGATGGAAGCCTTCATGGAAGAGGTGGTCGGATTCGTCTTCCACCTCGACGTCCAGGTCGAACCGGCGCCGTCGGCCGCCGTCGGTGTCGCAGCCGGACCGGGTGGGGCCCCGATGACCGTGGGCGCCCGGGCCCACACCAACGGCAGCAACGGACAGAGCCGCGACGGCCGCCATCTGGTGGAGTCCGGGCCGGACCCGGACGGTCCTGGCGTCGAGATCCACGTCCTCGACGGCGACATCGACGTCGACGACGAGCCGGAACCCGAGCCGGAGCCGGCGACCTCGCGTCCGTTCGTGCGGGCCAAGGGACTCGACCGGAGC
>DASTGF010000396.1:0-5557 GCA_035719255.1 Microlunatus sp.
CGCCGCCACCATCGCTAGGCCGGTGGCGACGGTCTCGGCCACCGGCTTCTCGCACAGGACCGGCAGACCGCGGCGCAGGGCCAGAGTGCTGACCGGCTCGTGCGCGGCAGGGATGGTCACGTTGACCACGGCGTCGGCCTCGACCTGCTCGAGCAGATCCGCCAGCGTGGCGCCGATCCCGATCCCGGAATGGCCGGTCTCCTCGGCGGCCCGTCGAGCCACCGCGACGTCCAGATCGGCCAGACCGACCAGGACGGCGTCGGGAGACTCGGCGATGGTGTGCAGCCAAGCCCGACCCATCGACCCGGCCCCGACCTGGATCAGGCGAACCGGCGCAGTGTCGTCGGCCCCTGAGGACCCATCGGTGAAGGTCCGGAGATCGGGGGACGTCCGGAGATCGGGGGACGTCCGGAGAGCGGGCGAGGTGCGGACATCGGGGGACGGGCCCTGATCAGGCGACGGGGACATCCGCGGTCTCCTCGTGGCTCTCGATCGGGCCGGTGTAGCCGTGTCCGTTGAAGAAGTCGTCGCTGTCGTACCGCAGCAGGACCGGGATCTGGCGCTGCGGACGGTCGCTGTGTACCCACTCGACACCGTTGGCGATCACCCGGCGCACGTCGGTGTGGTGGTACACCGGGTAGTCCTGATCACCGGGGGAGAAGAAGAAGATCTTGCCGTGACCCCGGCGGAAGGTGCAGCCCGATCGGAAGACCTCGCCGCCGGTGAAGGAGGAGACGAAGACCAGCTCGTCGGGCACCGGGATGTCGAAGAACTCGCCGTACATCTCCTGAGCCTCGATGACGATCGGATTCGGCACCCCCCGGGCGATCGGATGGGTGGGGTTGACCGTCCACACCAACTCGCGATCCTGCTCGCTGCGCCATCGCAGGGTGCAGGTGGTGCCCATCAGCTTGCCGAAGATCTTGGACCAGTGGCCGGAGTGCAGGACGATCAGACCGAGGCCGGACAGCACGTGGCGGTGGACGCGGTCGACCACGTCGTCAGCGACGTCACCATGGGCGGCATGACCCCACCACACCAAGACATCGGTCTGGGCCAGCACCTCCTCGGTGAGACCGTGCTCCGGCTCGGCCAGCGTTGTGGTGGTGACGACCGCGCGCTCGCCGAGGTTCTCGGCGATGGCGTCGGCGATGGTGCTGTGCATCCCCCGGGGATAGATGGCGGCGACGTGCGGCTCGACCTGCTCGTGGACGTTCTCGCCCCAGACCAGGACACGGATCGGATGGGCGACGCCGTTGCTTGCGGACATGGTGGTTCTGCTTTCTGTGCGTCGGGGATGGACGGGCGACAGCGCTGCGCCTATTTCACCGCACCGCTGTTGACGCCGGCGGAGATGTACTTCTGGGCCACGACGAGGAGGATGATCGCCGGAACCGCCGCGAGCATCGCGGTTGCCATCACGGCACTCCAATTGGAAATGTGTGCGCCGAGATAGGTGTAGATACCCAGCGTGACCGGGACGATCTCGCCTTTGCTGGTCAGAGTAAGGGCGAACAGGAAATCGCCCCAGGCGAAGATGAAGGTGAACAGGCCGACGGTGATCAACGAGTTCCGGCTGATCGGGACCACGATCGACAAGAACGCACGGACCAGTCCGGCGCCGTCGACCCGTGCCGCCTCCACCAGTGAGGGAGGGATCCCGAGCATGAACGAGCGCAAGATCAAGATCCCGAACGGCACGCCGCTGGCGGAGTTGGCGATGATCAGGCCGGGAATCGAATCGAGCAGGCCGATCCGCTCGTAGAAGCTGTAGAGCCCGTTGGCGATCACGATGCCGGGGATCATCTGCGAGATCAGGATGGCCAGCAACGCCCAGTTGATCCAGCGGAACCGGAACTGCGCCAGAGCGTACGCGGCCGGAGCGGAGACCAGCAGCGTCAGCACCACCGTACCGATCGCGATCGTCATGCTCGTGATCAGATTCTGTCCCTGGTCGGCGATCGCGAGCCGATAGCCGTCCAGGCTCGGGTTGATCGGGAACAACGACGTGGCCAAGGTCCCGCCGCTGGACTGCAGCGAGATGTTGAGCATCCAGTAGAGGGGGAACAACATCACCGCCAGGAACACGATGGCGACTGCGGTACGAACCCCGCTGGGGCTACGGCGGGTGCGAACGGACATCGTCGCCTCCTTCACTCATCGACCTGGCGCCGGGTGGCACGCAGGTAGATGATGGCGAATACGAGAGAGATCAAGATCAAGATGTTGGACAGCGCCGCGCCCTGGCCGAACTTGAACTCGACGAACGAGCGCTGATAGGACTGGGTCGCGATGGTCTGCGTGGCGTTGGCGGGTCCGCCCTGGGTCAGCCCGAGGATGATGTCCAGGACCTTCAGCGTGTAGATCACGCCCAGCATCAGCACCACGCTGACCACGGCCCGCAGGTTCGGCCAGGTGATGTGCCAGAACGCCTTCCATCCCGTCGCACCGTCCAGGGCGCCGGCCTCGTACAGCTCCTCGGGGATGTCCTGCAGGCCGCTGTAGAGCAACGTCAGGTTGAACGGGATCCCCAGCCAGATGTTGACCAAGATGACGGCGATCAGGGCGACGTCGGGCGAACTGAGCCAGGGGATCGGGTTGTCGATCAGCCCGAACCGCTCCAGGGTGAGGTTGAGGATGCCGCTGTCCTGCTCGAGGATCGCCCGCCAAGCGGCGCTGCCGACGATCAACGGGATCAGCCACGGCAGCAGGAACAGGGCCCGGAGGACACTACTCAGCGGGAAGTTCTGGTGGAAGAACAGGGCCAGCAGCATGCCGATCACGAATTGCCCGATGATCGACCCGATCGTGAACAGGGCGGTGTTGGCCAGCGCCTTGCTGAACACGTCGTCGGTGACGACGGTGAGATAGTTCTCCAACCCGACGAACGGCGCCTTGCCGGTGAAGAACGTCCGCAGGGTGTACTCCTGGAAGCTCATCGTCAGGTTCTTGACCACGGGGTATCCGAACAGCGCGACGAGGGTCAGCGCCGCCGGCACCACGAACAGCACCTTGGCGATCTCCTCACCGCGCCGACCCCTGCGGTGAGGGGGCGGCGCGGACACGGAGTCGGTGGAGGTGGCCTGCGGCGTTGTGGTCAGCATGTGTGCGTCCGACACGGCGTCGGCTCCTTTCGGTGCTGAACGACGATCAGCTGGCGCCGGCCTTGGCCATCGCGTCGGCGGGTGCGGCCTGCCCGGTCAGGACGAGCTGCATCCCGGTATAGATGGTCTTCGCGGTGTCCGGCCACTTCGCGCCGAGCTTGCCGGTGCGGGCTCGCGCCGTGGCAACCGCGTCGACGAAGCCCGCCATCGAGGGGACCTCGCTCTTGTACTGATCGGCGAGCGCCAGCTTGGTCGGCACCAGGCCGCCCTCCTTGGCCCGTTTCATCTGGTTCTCGTCGGTGTTCATGCACTTCACCAGTTCGGCGGCCTTGGTCATCTTGGCCTCGTCACTGGTCAGCGGCACGGTCCACGCCTCGCCGCCCAGCGGCGCGACCGAGGTCTGGCCAGGAGTGTTGACCGGGAACGGCACGACGCCGTAGTTGATCTTCGCCTTGTCCAGGGCCGGAATCTGCCAGGGACCGTTCAGCATCATCGCGGCCTTGCCGGCGATGAACTGATCGTTGACGTCGGACTGCTTCCAGTTGACCACGCTCTTGGACACCGAACCGTCGTCGACCAGGTCCTTCCACAGTTGAAGAGCGCCGGCCACCTCCGGTGAGGTCAGTTGGGTCTCGTCACCGCCGTTGGTCCACATCGGCGGCAGGAACTGCCAGGCGCCCTCGTAGTCGGCGGTCGCGTTGAACGCGAAGCCGTACTGCTTGCCGACGGTGAGCTTCTTGGCGGTGTCCTTGAGTTCCTGCCACGTGGTCGGAGGCTTCACCCCGGCCTTCTCGAGCACGTCCTTGTTGTAGAAGATCGCCAGTGTGTTCGCCCCGGGCTGGAGGCCGTACAGCTTGCCATCGTAGGTCGCGGCGGACACCGGTCCGGGTGCGTACCCGTCGGCGTTGATGCCGTAGTCCTCGAGCGGGGCCAGGGCACCGGTCTCGGCGATTTGCTGGATGTCGGGGTTGTCGAGCATCAGCACGTCGGGCAGGGTCTTGGAGGACGCCTGCTGGAGAACCTTCTGGATGAGAGTCGGGCCGGGCACCGACTGGTGGTCGATCGTGGCCACGCCGATCGAGGTTCCGCAGGCGCTGAGCTGGGCGCTGATCTGGCTGTGGCCCGGCTCGTCGCTGTAGTAGTCCAGCACGGTGAGGCTGTCGACCTGGGCCGAGGACTGCTGGCCGCTGCCACCGCTGCTCGAGCCGCCGCCGCAGGCGGTCAGCCCGAGGGCAGCAAGCGTGGTCACGGCGGCGATCGCGGCCAGGCGTCGTCCGGGTGCGAGACGGATCTGGGTCATCTGGGCAGCTCCTTCGCTGTTGATGTCAAAGCGCTTAACCGTGACCCAAGGTTCGGGTCCGAAAGTCTTGTGGGGTGAGTGGTTAACCGCTTTACTAGCTGGTGCTGGAAGTCTGCCGGGACGTGCTCGCGGATGTCAAGACTTCTGGCGCGAACCCGTGAAACGCGTCGCCGCGGCCGGACGGGTCCTGGATGTGAGGGAGGATCGGGGCATGGCCACGATGCGCGACGTCGCCGAGCGCGCGGGGGTGTCGATCGCCACCGTCTCGTTCGTCGTCAACAACAGCAAGCCCGTGTCGGCGGCGACCCGCGAGCGGATCGAAGCGGCGATGGCAGAGCTGGGTTTTCGGCGCAATGTGGTCGCTCGGGCCCTCGCCAGCCGGCGGACGCGGATCCTTGCACTGGCGTACCCGGCTCTGGAGCATCGATTGAGCACGTCGGCGGTCGAGTTCATCACGTCCGCAGCGCGGGAGGCCAGCCGGCACGGATACCACCTCGTCGTCTGGCCGGTGAGCAACGACTCCGACGAACTCGCCGACCTGGTCGGCCAGGGTCTCGTGGACGGCGTGCTGCTCATGGAGGTGCAGCTGGACGACCGCCGCGTCGGGCTGCTGCAGTCGCTCGGGATGCCCTTCGCGCTGATCGGACGCACGGAGGACACCACCGGTCTGGACTACGTCGACATCGATTTCGACACCAGCCTCGAGCTCTGCATCGATCATCTGTGGGAGCTCGGGCACCGGCGGATCGCGCTGATCTCGGGCGATCAGCGGGTGCCGAGCTTCGAACGCTACGGGCCGTACGTCCGGATGGAGGAGGCCTACCGCCGACTCTCCGACGAGCGTGGATTCGCCCCGGTTGTGCTCGGAGTGCGTTCCGGCGTGCACTACGGTCGCAAGATCGCCGCGGAGCTGACCGAGATCGCTCCCGAGATTACCGGGGTGGTGATCTTCGACGAGCCCGCGGCCGCCGGTTTGGTCGCCGGGCTGCATGCCCTCGGTCGACGGGTCCCGCGCGACGTGTCGGTGATCTCGGCCATCGCGGCGGTGGACATGGCGTACGCGTGCGACCCGCCGTTGACCGCCGTGTCGGCGCCGGGAGTTGAGCTCGGCCAACTCGCGGTCGAGGCCCTGGTCCGACGCCTGGAGGGTCGT
>DASTGF010000397.1:0-7445 GCA_035719255.1 Microlunatus sp.
TGGACGCCGAAGTCCAAGCCGGTCGACCTCTACATCAACGGGTCCTACCGCGGCTCCTACATCCTGATCGAACGGATCGCGGTGGCCGCCAACCGGGTCAATGTGCCGGAACTGGACAGCTCATCGACCGACATCACCGGCGGATACATCCTCGAGTGGGACTTCCGCAAGGGCGCTGATTACAACCTGACGGCGGGCAGCCGCGGATGGGTGGGCATCAAGGATCCGGAGAAGGACCTGGACGCGGCCGGGAACGACACCCACCTCGGCATCACCACGGCCCAGCGCGCCTACATCAACAATTACGTCGACGCCACGGACAAGGCGCTGTTCAGCAGTAACTACACCAACGATTCCACGGGCTGGAAGAAGTACATCGACGAGGGTTCCGCGGTCGACTACTACATCGCGATGGAACTGATGAAGCCCGTCGACGGGAACATGTGGGCCAGTGTCTACATGTACAAGCAGGCCAACGGCAAGCTCTTCTTCGGCCCGATGTGGGACTTCGATCTGGCCGCCGGTTCCGCAAACCGGGCCGGCGGGGTCGTCAGCCCAACCGGGTGGTATCTCCGCAACCCGCTGGCGATCTCGGCCCGGCAGTCATCGGTGACGTGGTTCAACCGGCTCAATCAGGATCCGGACTTCCGCGCCGCCGTCAAGGCCCGATGGAACAAGGTCTATCCGAGCCTGAAGACCACGACGAGCTACATCGACGCCGAGCGGTCAACCATCAAGAAGTCCGCCGACGCGAACTTCACGAAGTGGAGCGTCACCGAGCACATCAGCTCCTCGCAGGTGGTGAAGGGATCGTGGTCGAAGGAGGTCAGCTACGTCCGATCCTGGATGAGCTCTCGGCTCGCCTGGATGGATCGGCAGTACTGACCTGATCAGAGGTCGGTGACGTCCCCGGACACAGGAGCCGCGCCCCCGGACCCCATCGGTTCGGGGGCGCGGCGCACGTCTCGTCGGTGCGGGTGCTGCGGCAGGCCTCAGACCCTCCCGCCCGTCGGAGTGCGAGTCAGCACCCGGCGCGCCCAACGCGGCTCAGGCCGCGGCCGACCGATTCGGCTCGTCGCCGGAACGAATCTCACCGTGCCGGAAGATCGACCAGATCTGCCGGAGCGCCTTCCGTTTCGTGGTGCCCTTGACGATGTCCTTCACCTGGCTACCCGCCACCCAGAAGCCGATCAATCCGATGATCGTCTGGATCACGATGATCGCGGTAGTGACCGCGGCCACCGAGGGCGGATGCGGCAAACCCGACAGCAGACCTGCCACGTACGAGGCGAACGCCCAGAACGGGAACCACCACACCAGGATCATCCCGACGCCCACCCGCAGCCGGAGCGCGGACGGGCGCTTGCCTGTGTCGCCGGCCGGCTGATCGGTCATCGCGGTCCCGAGATCACTCCCCCGACGCACATGCGTCGCCTGCCTCGAGCATAGGGCTCCGACAGCCTCCGGCGGCGGCTTGTGCCGAGGCTTCACCCGCCAAGGAGGACCCGCGTCCACCGCGTCGCGCTGCGTGACCAGGCAGTAACGGGCACTCGACGCCGAGCCGAGCCCCGGGCGACCACAGCAGCGCAGGCGTCAGGGGGCGATGATGATCTTTCCGCGGGTGTGGCCGGACTGGCTGAGCCGGAATGCGTCGGCGACCTGGTCCAGGCCGAAGGTCTCCGCCACCTCCACGGTCAGCTTGCCCTCGTCGGCCAACCCGGCCAGGCGAGCGGTCTCGGTGCCGTCGGGTCGCACCCAGATCCACCGGCCGCCGTGCTGAATCACCGACGGGTCGGCGATGGAAGCGTGCCGGCCGCCCTGGGCGAGGACCGCCAGGGTGGTCTTCAGCTGCCCGCCGACGAAGTCGACCACCGCATCCACGCCGTGCGGGGCGATATTGCGGACACGCTCGACGAGCGCGTCGCCGTACGCCACAGGTTCGGCGCCGAGACTGCGCAGGTAGTGGTGGTTGCTCTCCGAGGCCGTACCGATCACCCGGGCCCCGCGGGCCACGGCGATCTGGACACCGAAGCTGCCCACCCCGCCGGCCGCCGCGTGGACGAGGACCGTCTCGCCGTCCCTCGCCTGCACCGCGTCCAGGCTGCGCAGTGCGGTCCCACCGGCGAGCGGAAGGCCCGCAGCCTGCTCGAAGCTCAGCGTGGCTGGCTTCTTCGCCACCGACACGGCCGGGACGGCCACGTACTCGGCGAAGGTGCCGCCGTGCACGACGTCCTTGCGTGCGTACGCGAACACCTCGTCGCCGACGCTGAACTCCGGGGTGTCGTGACCCAGCGCAACCACCACACCGGACACATCCCACCCGGGAATGATCGGGAACACGGCGTCCATCAGCCCGTCCAGGCCGCCGGTCATCACCTTCCAGTCCACCGGGTTCACCGCGGCCGCGCGGACCTTGATCAGGACCGAGCTGGGGGCCACCTTGGGGTCGGGCACCTCGCTCACGGTCAGCGTGCTGAGGTCGGTGCTGTAGGCGGGGTACGTCGTCGCTCTCATGTCAGCGGCAGCGCCCGAGGCCGACCGAAGTATTCCGAGGCGGCCGTCACACTCACCGCGGATATACCGGCCGGGGCGAAGGCGTCCGCACCGAGGTGCACAGTGGACGGGCCAGCGGAACGGACTCTGTCAGCCACGCGCAGTACGGTGTCACGACGGCTCCGGAGCCCCGGATACGTCCATGACAGCGAGTGAGGTCGACCGCAGGTGAGTGAGCCCGTCCCCGCCACCGATGCCCCCACGACAGTGGTGGGTCTGGTCGCGGGCACGGAGGACTCGACACCGTTGACCTTCCGGGTCGCGATCGCACCCGAGGCCTATCTGCAGCTCGACGACGTGGTGCTGAGCGTCCGTCGGGTACCCGGGATCGGCGAGGTGACCACCGCCGGCGTGGTGACCCAGGTCCGAGCCCGGCACGAGGGCGCCTCGTTCGGATCGGACGTGTTTCTGATCGCCGACGGCGTGCTGCCCGCGCACCTCCAGGAGCTGGCCGAGATCACCACGACCCGGGTCGACCCGGAGTGCTACGTCCCGCCGCTGCCGGGCACCACGGCGCATCGCGCGTCCGGGGCCGAGCGGGACAAGGCGTTGTACTTCGACCAGATGGCCACCAAGGTCCCGCTCGGGATGGGACGCGACGGCGAGCCGATCTTCGTCAACCTCGAGTTCCTGGACGGCACCCGCGGCGCGCACGTGTCCATCTCGGGAGTCTCCGGGGTCGCGACCAAGACCAGCTTCGCGCTGTTCCTGCTGCACGCCCTGTTCACTTCCGGTGCACTGGGGCGACGGAGCGTGAACGCGAAGGCCTTGATCTTCTCGGTCAAGGGTGAGGACCTGCTCTTCCTTGACCAGCCGAATCGGCGGCTGGATGACGACCTGCGGGCCGCGTACGCCCGGCTCGGCCTGGAGGCGCGGCCCTTCGGCTCGGTCGGCTTCTTCGCCCCACCCACTCCCGGCGACCAGACCGGACGTCCGCACGTCGCCGGCCGCACCTCAGGGGTCAACGCCTTCTGGTGGACGCTGGTCGAATTCTGCCGCGACGAGCTTCTGCCGTACGTGTTCGCCGACGTCGAGGACGAGCGGAATCAGTACACGATGGTCGTGCACCAGGTGGCGACCCGGCTGGCCCGGGACGCCGTTCCGGCCGGCCGGGACGGCGCAGTGGCCATCGACGGCACCACGGTCCGCACCTGGCCGGAGCTGGTCGAGCTGATCGCGGACACGGTGAGCGACGACGCCACGCGCGCGGCGTGGGCCGGACCGGTGACCGGCCAGGGCACGGTAAACGCCTTCATCCGGCGACTGCGGTCTTCGGTCCGGGCGCTGACGCCGATCCTGCGCGGCGACCTGACCGAGACCTCGAGCCGTTCGATCGACACGGGCAATCAGCAGGTCACGGTGATCGATCTCAACAACCTGCCGGAGCGTGCACAGCGGTTCGTGGTCGGCGTGGTGATCTCGGCCGAGACCGCGCGGAAGGAGCGAGCCGGCGCCGGCGGTCTGCTGTTCACGATGATCGACGAGCTGAACAAGTACGCGCCACGGGACGGCAGCTCGCCGATCAAGGATCTGCTGCTCGACATCGCCGAGCGCGGCCGTTCCCTCGGCATCATCCTGATCGGGGCCCAGCAGACGGCCAGCGAGGTGGAGCGCCGGATCGTGTCCAACTCCTCGATCAAGATCGTCGGCCGGCTCGACCCCGCGGAGGCCGGCCGCCCGGAGTACGGCTTCCTGCCACCGTCCCAGCGCCAGCGGGCCACCCTGGCCAAACCGGGCGCCATGTTCGTGTCTCAACCGGAGATTCCGGTGCCCCTGGCCGTCGAGTTCCCGTTCCCGGCGTGGGCGACCCGGCTGAGCGAGTGCGTCGAGCCGCCCGGATCCGCCGGATCCTCGGTCGCAGGACCCGGGCCCGATGGGAGCGGCCGGAGCCGGAGGACCACCGACGTGTTCAGCCGCCTGCCCAGGACGGGCGCACCCGACGACCTGGACGAGCTGGGCGTGGAACCACCGCCGCCGTTCTGACGCCCGACCGATCCCTGCAACCCCGTGGACGACGAGAGAGCGATGAGACTGCTGCACACCTCCGACTGGCACGTCGGCAAGACCTTGAAGGGCCGTTCCCGGCTCGACGAGCAGCAGGCCGTGCTGGGCGAGATCGTCGCCCTGGCGATCCAGCACGAGGTCGACGCAGTGCTGATCGCCGGCGACCTGTACGAGAACGCCGCGCCTAGTGCGGAGGCCCAGCGGGTCGTCGTCCGGACCCTGATGCAGCTCTCCCGTGCCGAGATCGCGGTGATCGCGATGGCGGGCAACCACGACCACGCCGGCACCTTCGAGGCGTATCGGCCGCTGATGGGCGCCGCCGGGATCACCCTGTTCGGCCAGATCCGGCCCGCCGAACGGGGTGGCGCCCACCGGTTCACCGCGCGCTCGACCGGAGAGGAGGCCGTGGTGGCGGTTGTGCCGTTCCTGTCCCAGCGCTACGCGGTCCGTGCGGCCCAGGTGATCGCGAACACCCCGGCGGAGAACGTCGGCGCCTACGACCAGATGGTCCGCGACCTCCTGGACAACCTCACCGCACCCTTCACCGACCAGACGGTGAACGTGGTGATGGCCCACCTGACCTGCACCGGCGGAGTGTTCGGCGGCGGTGAGCGGGCGGCGCAGTCGATCATGGAGTACCACGTGCCCGGCGGGATCTTCCCCATCGATGCCCACTACGTCGCGCTGGGACACCTGCACCGGCGGCAGCGGATCCCCGCGCCCGCCCCGGTCCACTACTCCGGCTCGCCCCTGGCCGTGGACTTCGGGGAGCAGGACAACACCAGCGTGGTCTGCCTGGTCGACGTGGCCCCGGACCGCCCGGCCCGGGTGACCGATCTGCCGATCACCGCAGGCCGCCGGCTGCGCACAGTGACCGGGACCGTCGCGGCGATCCTGGAGGATCCGGCGGCGTACGGAGAGGACTACCTGCGCGTCTGGGTGCGGCAGACGACGTACGCGGGGATGCGCGAGGAGCTGCTCGATGCGCTGCCCAACGCCCTGGAGATCCGGATCGATCCACGTTTCGCGACCGACCCGCACCGCGGCGTGCCTCGCGCCCAGCAGGCCAACCGGACCCCGGCCGAGTTGTTCGCGGACTACTGCGCGGTCGCCGGCGTCGACGATCCGCGGGTGGCGAAGCTGTTCGACCGGCTGCACGACGACCTCACCGGGCGGAGCTGACGATGCGACCGGTACGCCTCGACCTCGACGGCTTCGCCAGCTTCCGTGACCCCGCCGGCATCGACTTCACCGATGCCGACTACTTCGCCTTCGTCGGTCCGACCGGCTCCGGCAAGTCGACCGTCATCGACGCCTTGACCTTCGCCCTGTACGGATCGGCGCCGCGCTGGGGACGGGAGACCTCCAACCAGTACGCGCTCGCGCCGACGGCGAACCGGTGCACGGTCCGCCTGGTGTTCGACGTGGCCGGCGAGCGGTACGTCGTCGCCCGCGAGGTGCGCCGATCCGGCTCCGCCATCCAGCAGAAGTCCTGCACGCTGGAGCGGTATCTCGATCCGGCCGCCACCGGCGACGTGTTGGCGGACGAACCCACCGAGTCCCTGGCCGGCGACCCGCGATCGGTGAAGGCGCGGGTGATCGAGCTGCTCGGACTGGAGTTCGACGACTTCTGCACCTGCGTCGTGCTGCCCCAGGGCGAGTTCCAGACGTTCCTCAAGGCCACCGCCGCCGAGCGGCAGGCGATCCTGCTGAAGCTGATCGGCGGCCGGCACTACGACGCGATCGGCAAGGTCGCCGGGCGCCAGGCCCGGGACGCCGAGGCCCGGGTCGACGCGCTGACCGCACAGCTCGCGGAGTATGCGGACGCCACCAAGGAAGCGGCCCAGCAGGCGGCCCACCGCGAGGCGGAGCTGGAACAGCTGGTGCCCGCGGTGGACGATGCCGTGGCTCGCGTTCGTGAGCTTCTGACCCGCCAGGGTGCGGCAGCGGCCGTGACCGAGACGCTCACCGCCGAGGTGGCGCGGCTGGAGGCGATCCGGCCGCCCGAGGGCGTCGACGAACTCCAGGCCGGTCTGGCGGCGGCCCTGGCCGCGTACCGATCCGCTCAGGAGCGTGAGGCTCGCGCTCGGACGACGGCCGCGAATGCGCAACGAGCGGTGGAGACCGGGCCCCAGCGCCGGCCACTGGAAGAGGCGTTGCGGCACGACGCGGAGCGGACGGACTGTGTGGCCCGCCTGCCGGCGCTGGAGACCGCCGTCGAGGTGACCGAGTCGCATCGGGCTCACACCATGCTCGCGGCGCGGACGGCGGAGGAGCAGGTGGAGCAGCTGCGGCGGGACCACGCCGCGGCCGTCACCGCGACAGACCGGGCGGCCGCCGGCGCACGCGACGTGGAGAACCGGATCGCCACGTACGCCGACGTGGCCGTCCCGTCGGGCGTGGTCGAGCTCGCCGATCGGTCGGCCGCGGCGCAGCGGCGGTACGCGCAGGCCGAGACCGACGTCGCCCGTGCAACGGCCGCGCTGGAGGCGGCGGGTGCGACGCTCGCCGCCCTGCCCGAGCGGAGCGCCCTGGAGGAGCTCGACCGGGCGCTGGACGCGTATGCGGAGTCGCTGACCACCGAGACCGCGCTGGAGGCCACGTCGAGGTCGCTGGACGACCAGATCCACCGCGCTGGCGACCGATCGTCCGCGGCAGCCGCGCGGCGAGACGCCGCACTGGAGCAGCTGGACCAGCTGCGGACCCGGTCCGTGGCGGCCGATCTCCGCCCACGCCTGCAGGTCGGCGACCCCTGTCCGGTCTGCGATCAGACCGTCGCGGTTCTCCCGCCGGCGCTGGCTGCACCCGAACTCGACGCCGCCCGGAGCGCACTGGGAACGGTCGAGCAGGAACTGGCCGACGCCCAGCACGAGCGCCAGCAGGCCGAG
>DASTGF010000398.1:0-5743 GCA_035719255.1 Microlunatus sp.
ACCCCTGACAACTCGCAAGAGGGGAGGCGCGAAGTCGGGACGAGCGGTTCCCGACTCGGGACGAAGGCCCCTGACCGTCCACCCAGCCGCGTGTGACGGTAGAGGCAAGGGATGCGGCTGCATCTCCTCATCGATCGAGCCCTCCGCCTGACGGCGATCCGCATCTCAGCAGGTGATGTGGCCGCCGCACAGGGCTGCCGTGTGCGGCCCGGCAAGGAGGTCGTGATGAGGTCGTTCCGGGTGTGGCTCGGTGCCCTGTTGCTCGTTCTGGGCGTGCTGTGGCTGCTGGACGTCGCCGGGGTGGTGGATGCCGGCGACCTGATCGCACGCTGGTGGCCATTGGCCGTCATCGCGCTGGGCGTGTTCGCGCTGGTCAGCGAACGACGGCTGGCTCCTGGCCCGGTGATCGTGCTGCTGTTCGGTGTCGCGCTGCTCATCGGCGAGTTCAGCGTCGGCGACGCGGGACAGGTCCTGTGGCCCGTGCTGTTCGTAGCCGTCGGTGGTTGGCTTCTGTTGAATCGCGCGTTCCGGCGTGGCCCATTGCCCTCGTCGCAGAGCCGCGACGCCTTCGCCGATCGTCAGGACGTGTTCGCCCTGCTCGGCGGCTCACACGCGGTCAACCGGTCGCCGTCCTTCCGCCACGCTGACGTGACCGCCGTCTTCGGCGGTGCCACCCTGGATCTGCGCGAGGCCGTCCCCGCGCCGGATGCCAGGGTCGATGCGCTGGCGCTGTTCGGCGGAGTCGAGGTGATCGTGCCGAGCGGGTGGCGGGTCGAGCTGTCCGGCCTGCCGATCTTCGGCGGCTACCAGGACAAGACGGCGGGCCACCGGACGCCGGTCGCCGACGGGCCGGTGCTGAAGGTCGTGGCCACGGCCGTGTTCGGCGGGGTCGAGATCAAGAACGCGACCGGGCAACTTCCGTCCGTACCGTCGCTGAGCGCCGGTCCGCCCACGGTCGGACCGGATCTGCGCTGACCTCGTGATCGGTGCGGCGGCACTCGGCCGGTCACGCGGCCGAGAGCCACCGCGCGAGCGCGTCGGCGATCGGCAGACCAGCCGCCGTCTCGTACCAGGAGTAGCCGGGTGACGGGTTGACCTCGAAGCAGACCACGCGACCGTCGTCGGCGAGCTTGAGATCGACGCCGGCGAAGGGCAGGTCGAAGTCTCCGGCCAGCTCCACGCAGCGGGCAGCGATGTCGTCGGGGAGCGGATAGGGCGCGAGCTCGGGATCGCGTCCCACCTGGCTTCGCGCGTAGCGATAGTCCGTCGCGGTGGAGTCCACGATGGCCGCGTACGTCTCCTGGCCGACGACGTGCACGCGTACGTCTCGGCCCCGGACGTTCTCCTGGAACTGCACGGGACACCAGCGGATCCGGGACAGCCGTTGGGCGTCGGCGGACGGGTCGAACTCGCGCACGATCGATCGGACGCCGCTGGCGGACTTGAAGATCGCCCCGGGATGGTCGCCCAGGAACTGGGCAGCCTCGTGGGGATCGTCGGTGAGCAACGTCTCCGGCGTGTCGAAGCCGTGCCGGCGTATGCACTGGGCCTGATAGGGCTTGGACATGTTGGAGGCCATCGAGGACAGCCGATTGGCCACCCGGCAGCCAAGGGCGGTCGGTGCGGCCTCGGTGAAGGCAGTCAGCGCCGCGTAGACCTGCTGGGCCCGGATCCGGGCCGGATCCCCGGGCGCCGTGCCGGCCAGCTCAGGCAACAACTCGGGCTCGAGAGGCCGGACGTACACCCCGGAGAGGCTGGTCAGGTCGATGGTGCGGCCCTCGACGGCCGCGAACCCACCGAGCTGACCGTCTCGCAGGCTCAGGTCCACCCGTTGATCAGCGAATCGTCGAGGATGGATCACGAGCGGATCGGCGCCTCGACGGGCCAGAGCGTTCAGCAGCAGCTGGACCGGGCTCTCGGAGGGGACCCCCCACACCAGCACGCTCATGCCGCAGCCCTCCCGGTCGCGGACGCAGAGCCACCGCCGCATGCGGCGAGCGTGCCGAGGCTGCGAACGAGGGCGTCCCCGGCGAGGCGGACGTCGGGCAGCGGGGTCAGTCCGCCGAACCACCAGTGCGCATCGTCGACGACGAGATCGATGCCGATCAGCGCCTCCGCCGCGCCCGCATCTTCGGCGAACGTCCGGACCGCTGTGGTCAACTCTGCCGGGAGGGCGCGTCCGGCCCGTACCGCCACCCCCTCGGGGTCGATGATCAGCCCGTCGAGCACGACGGCGTGCACGGGGCGGCCGCCGGAGCCGGCGGCCCGAAGCGCCTGCTCCAGCAGCGGGTACGGCGAACGATGATCGATCTCGGTCAGGTCGGGGCAGTCCAGTCCCGCCCGGGCCGCCACGATGCCGGTCAGCAGCCAGTGCGGAGCCGGGCCGGCCAGGCAGGACGGGTCGGCCCGATTCCGCACCGGCGCCTCGAGCCCGGCCAGCCAGCTGAGGGTGAATGCCGTCAGCTCGGCGGTCGCGTAATGACGCTCCGACGCCTCGGCCTGTTGCCAGGCCGCGATCGGAGGGCTGAGGAGACGATTGACAACCAGGCTCGGCGCCTGGATCGCGGCGTCGTCGTGGAGGTCCACCCGGGCCTGCACCCCGCCCAGTCCGAGCCGCTGCGAACGCCGGCGGGCGAACGACAACAGCTCGGACGTGACGAGGACGCACTTCTCGTCCGCTCCATCCAGTCGTGAGGCGAGCCAGAGCCCCCCGGCGTCGTGAGTGTCACACAAGACGACCTTCACCTGTACTCCTCCCGGATGCTGCGCGGACGAATGACGTCAGCCGAGGTTGTCGAGCTCGGCCTTGGCCGCGGCGGCGTCGGCCGCCTGCCGTTCGGCCTCAGCCCGCAGGGCGGAGAGCTCCTCCGGCGTTAGGTCACCCTCACCGCTGAGGGCGCTCGTGGTCAGGTCGGGACGCAGCTCCGGTGCGATGAACGACTCCAACGAACCCAGTCGCTGTTCGAGGGCCGCGAGCCGATCACCGAGCCCACCGCCGGCGGGGGACTCCACCGGGCCGCCCGGATCGACCGGGAAGTTGTCGGGCACCTTCAAGATGTCGCGGATGTCCTTCAACCGCTTGGAGTCGAGCAGGATCTCCTTGTCCTTGATCAACTCCTTGCGGATCTCCTTGTCCTTGATGATGTCCTTGCGGCCGTCCTTGATGTCCTTCAGCAGAGACTTGCCGATCGCCATGTCGATGTTCAGCTCCGACAACACGCTCGCGATCGGGTTCCCGACCGTGTTCGCGCCGGCACCGGCGAACAGCAGCGCGACGACGTACCCGCTGTCGTCGACGATCACCGAGCCGGAATCGCCGTGATCGGAGAACATGGCGTTCCGGGTGGTGTCCGCGGCAACGCTGACCTGATCGGTGAGGACCCGGACGCCGATGCCGTCGCCGTAGTCCACCGACACCGACAGCGACAGACCGTCCACCGAGCCGTAGGTCAGGCCGGTTGTCCGGCCGCGCTTGCGTACCGCCATGCCGAGGGTGGCCGCCTTGGTGCCCTTGACCGGGCCGATGTCGACGATGCTCGCCGACGTGGCCTTCCCTGCGTCGATGGAGATCACCGCGCCGTCGACGTGCCCCGACAAGGTGGCGCGGGCGATCGCCCCGAACTCGTCGGTCGGCACCACGCCGGTGTCGATCCGGCTGGGCTGCACCATCCGGTCGCCCACGTGCCACGAGGAGTCGACGCAGGCGACGTGGAAGTTGGTGACGGCGGCCTTCTGACCGGTGGCCTTGTCGACCACGATGGCGCCCAGCGTGCCGGCGAAGATGTAGCCGCCGATCGCGCGGCTCGGGCCCATGCTGATGCCGCCCTGCAGGGTGGCGTAGTGATTGGTGTCGGCCTGGATCGTCACATCGGCTTGCGCCCGGGCGACCTGGAGCTCGTAGCTGCGCTCCACGACGTCGGTGACCGCGCCGTCGATCCGGGCCGGCACCAGCTGCGCCGCGGGGACGTCGGTTCGCTTCTGCCGTACGTGGACGCGGATCGCGACCTCGTCGGTGCGGACGCCTCCGACTTCCTTGTAGCCGACGTCGATGCCGGTCACACCCGGCCGGCCGAGATACTCGGCCTCCACGCTTTGCTTGAGCTCGATCAGCTCGTCGATGGTTGGCATGCCCCACGCTCCTTCGTGTTCGAGGCAACGGCCGGGCCCGTGCCCGTCCATCTCGCAGAGACTGTCCGGGGGCCGCTGGATACGTGCCGATCAGCTGTGGATCCAGGGGGCAGGGGCTTTGCGCCCTGTCCCGGGGGGCGGGCGGGTGCGAGCATGGCGGCATGGCCATCTCGTACGACGAAGCTGTCGCCGTGCAACGACGTCACGAGCGCAGGCTGCTCGCGCTGGACGGCGTCAGCGCGGTCGGGGTCAAGCAGACGCAGGCAGGCCTGGTGCTGGAGGTGACGATCGATCCGGACACTCCACTGCCGGAGGAACTGGGCCAGGAGGCGCTGGACGGGCTCCCGCTGCGGATCGTGCGGGGTCGCTTCACGCTGCACTGATTCCCGCGCGGTGAACGGCCGGGACCTCTGACTCTGGCGGGCGCCCAGAACTCGGTCGACCATGAGTAGAGCCGACACGAGCCGGCAGCAGGTCGTCGATGCAGGTCGACACCGCACGACATCCGTCGCTTCCCGTCGCTGGTTCGTCCGCGCCTTCTGGAACAGACAAGGAGTCAGACATGAAGGTCCTCGTGGCCTATGCGACCCGGCACGGTGCGACGGCCGGCATCGCCGAGCGCATCGCCGCGACCCTGCGGAGCGCAGGCCTCCCCGCGGACGTCCGATCACTGGCGGAGACGGTGGAGGTCGAGACGTACGAGGCCTTTGTCATCGGCGGTGCCGCGTACATGTACCACTGGCTGAAAGACGCCACCCGGTTCGTCAAGCGGCATCGAAGCGAGCTGTCGACGCGGCCGACCTGGATCTTCAGCAGCGGACCGCTCGGTACCGACCTGATCGACCAGGAGGGTCGAGACGTCGTCGACGCGGCCCGGCCGCGTGAGTTCGACGAGCTGGTCGAGCTGGTGCATGCGCGAGACGCCAAGGTCTTCTTCGGCGCTTGGGACCCCGAGGCACCTCCGGTCGGCATCGGTGAGCGAGCCTTCCGGCTGCTGCCCGCGTCGCGTGACGCCCTGCCCGCCGGAGACTTCCGGGACTGGGAGGAGATCGACGCCTGGGCCTCGGAGATCGCTCAGGCCTTGTCGGCGAGCACGACGGGATAGCGACCGCCTCGCAGGCCGGGCGTGTGATACGCGGCTGAGCACTGCACGGTCGCCGGGGCGACGGACGCCCCTGCGGGGCCGCGAAGAGGACTCTCGACCGTCGGCGCGGGCCCAAGGGCACTGGGGCCGCGCCCGTCGCCGGCCGGACAGTGGAACCAGGAGCGGTGGGCCGCCGCTCGCTGGAGAGGTCGAGCTCCGACCCGATGATGTCGTCGCCGCTCCGCGAGGAGTGGAATCGTCATGAAGCGAAGCTCATACCTGATCGATCACCGCGGACAGCATCCTGTTCGTCGCGTGCTCGGCGTCGCGGTGTCGATGCTGCTCATGATCACGGCGATGCTGCTGCCGGCCGCCGCGGCATCCGCCGACAGTGCTCCGCGGCGGATCGTCGCGGGGTGGATCCGGCCGGCGCCCTATCAGGAGGCCGGGGTCGCGTCGGTCACCGCCAACGCCGACCTCTGGAGCGAGGTCTCGCCGTTCTGGTATTCGGTGACCGGCGCCACCACGGTC
>DASTGF010000399.1:0-3345 GCA_035719255.1 Microlunatus sp.
GATTGCCCGGCCCACCTCTTACCAGGGCAGCGACTGTTACGGCGGTTACCCGACCCGACCGTCACCTCAGCGTCATAGGCCCAGTTTCGGCAGCGCCGTCGCGGCCAGCGCAGCAGCGTGCAGGGTGAACGTCCGGGCCGCGGTGCGGGCCGTCACGCTGGCCGGCGTCCGAGCCGGCCTGTGCTAGCTGTCGATGGCGAGCCAGTTCTTGAACTGTTCAGGGGTGCGGACGCCGTGGTCTAGGACTGCGGTGTAGATCTCGAAGCCGCTGACCGCATCTGGATACTCGGGTCTGCGGTGCCACGCATCTTTGATGTGGAGTATGTCGATGCGTTGCTGGGACGTCAGCGAGTCTCGCAACTGCTCGTGCCAAGCTGTCACGTTCTCGTGAGGGTCGTGCAGCCAGAAGGTGAGATCAAGGCGCCAGGTGCCGGTGGGTCGGAGGTAGGTCATCGGGATGTGGTACCTCTCGTCGCGGGTCTCTCCGGTCGGACTGCGCGGGCCACGTTCGTCGGCATATCCGAATCCCACCATGCCCGGGAGGGCAACCAGCCCGGCGATGGCGGCCAAGACGTCGGTGGGCGACAACTTCGGTCCGCCGAGGGCCATGACGTCGAGGTCTCGCCAGACCATCAATCCAGAAACGAAGCTCCCGGTGGTCAGGACTGGGTCGTAGCGGGCAAGCCGGCCGGGAAGTTCGAGTTCGTTGAGTACCTGGCGGGCCTCGTCCTGCAGTGCATATTGCCGATCAAGAAGTGACTCGTCGCGGCTTGGCGTCGAGGCGTCGACATCAGCTGGCTCTGGCGCGCGGTCCACATCGGAATGCAATCACCGGCGCGCCGATCCGGCCAGTCCGTCCCAGCTGGGGGACGCCGCTCCACAGGAGTGCCCAGAGGCGATGCCAGGCACGGCACTACGGCAGCGACACCATTCCCCGAGTTGCGCCGGAGGTCGTCGACCGCCGATAGCGGCACGGCCTGAATCTGACTTCGACGAGCGCACGGCGGCCAGGTTCGAACTGTACGAGGACGCCCCATGGTGGGCTCTGGTGCCCTGGAGTCGGGACACACCCCCGAACCATTGCCACCGTGGGCGACAATGCCTCGCCGTGTCAACTGGATGAGACAAAACAAGTCAGCGCTCGAGTCGGTGCGGCACGTGCGGAGGTAGCCCAGGCAACGCGGGTGCTGGTTGCAGATGGATCATGGATTGATACGCGCCGGTGTGAGGATGCTGCTCTCGGTGGAGGCCGGTGTCGAGGTGTGGGGGAGGCGGCCACTGGCGATCAAGCAGTGCACCTCGCCCGCCAGTTGGGTGCAGATCTTGTGATCATGGATCGTGGTCGATCAGGAGGTCCTGCACTGCTCGTCGCACGGATTTGATGGCTTCGACGTCAGCCGACCTACACCTCGGCCGACCTACACCTCGACGATGCGGGCACCGACGATCAAGGATGCTGACTGTACTGACTGGGCAATTCGCAGCAGCCGTCGGCGCAGTCCTCGATCAGGGGCGTCAAGACGCCGCGGAGCTCGGTGAGCTGTGCGATCTGATTGTCGATCCGGTCGCGGACGGCTTCCAGCCGCCAGATCTCTGAGCCGCAGGTTCCGCCCTCGTCCAGAGCCGCGAGCGCATCAACGATTTCATCGATGCTCATCCCGGCCGTGCGGAGCCGGCGGGCCAGCATGATCCGGCTGGCACTCGATGGGGCATAGGTGCGGTATCCCGACGGCAGCCGCACGGGTGCGGGGAGAATGCCGCGCTGCTCGTAGTAGCGCACCGTGTCGACGCTCACACCGGCTCGGGCAGCAATATCGCCGATCTTCAACCTTTTCTCTTGACTCTGGAGCATACTCCAGAGTTTACAGTCGGGTCAGCCCACCCGGGAACCCACCGTAAAGGAGCAGCGCCATGAGCCAGAGTGACCGCGTGATGTGTGACATGCGCAGCGCATCCGACACACCCGAGCAACGCGCCGCCGAGTACCGGCACCTGTTCGACACGGCCCTGTGCGGACGCGACCAGACCGAGCGGATGGTCCGGTTCCGGTTCCGCTCCGCAGACGTGGACGAAGATCAGCTCCGAGACCTCGCCGCCCGTGAGCAGGCTTGCTGCCCGTTCTTCTCCATCCGGCTGATGACGTCTGGCGGTGAGCTGTGGTGGGAGACCCGCGTGGATGACACACCAGAAGCCAGGGCCCTGCTTGAGGAGTTCTCGCGGCTGCCCGACCGCCACGAATCCGGCACCACGGTAGACCGTCTCATCGACGGTGGCCTGCTCGTCGCGGCCGCAGCGGACCCGACGCCGATCACCTCAGTTCCACCTGTGGCAGCCCTGCACGGTCGCCGCACCAACGCCGGCCTGCGCGCAGTCCTCACCGCCTTGGCCGCGCTCGTCCTATTGCTGGGCCTCGGCTCGCAAGCCCAGGCCAGCGTGGGGCCCGGCTATTACCAGGTCGTGAACCATCAGACCGGTGAATGTCTCGATGTCTGGGGCGCATCCACAGCCCACGGCGCCAACGTCGGCGTCTGGCGCTGCGTAGGAGCCGACAACCAACTGTGGCGCCTGCAATACGTCGGGGACGGGTTTTATCAGGTACGCGTCTTGCACACCGACATGTGCCTCGACGTGGCCTATCGCGGCTACTACGACGGGGCCGACGTCGTCCAGGCGACCTGCGCCGACCCGAGCCTGGCGACGAGCTACAACCAGCAGTGGCGAAAGGCGTACGTGGGCGGCTACTACCAGCTGGTGGCCCGACACAGCGGCAAGTGCCTGGACAAGACCGGGTCCGGCGACGTCGTCCAATGGACCTGCGGCGATTCGGGCAAGTGGTGGCAGCAGTGGAGCTTCCGGTAACCGCAACGTTGACAGTCGGAGAGTGGCCCCTGCCGAACAGTCGTAGGTTCGGTAGACAGTTCGGCAAGGGGTCCGCCTTCATGAACTGCACGATCATGCCCCCGGTCTGGGTCCGGCCCGGAACGAGGCGGAGGGCGGCGTTCCTGGCGATTGGCGACGGTGCGCATGTGTGGCTGGCTGAGGCCGCCGCGGCTGGACATCGAGCATCCGGGCGAAGATGGAAGCCACAGTCACCATGGCCAAGGGCCGGCACCTCGACTATTCCGACCCCGCCGGTCCGGAATGTCAATCACACAACGGAAGCAACGTCCGTGTCGGCATAACCGCAACATCGGCATAACCGATCCTATGCGGATATCCGCATAGGTCGACGAGGTCGGCTACATCCCGTTCGAACCCGAAGCAGCGAACCTCTTCTTCCAACTCGTCTCATCCCGCTACGAACGAGCCAGCCTGATCGTCACCAGCAACAAGGTCTTCGGCCGC
>DASTGF010000400.1:0-27540 GCA_035719255.1 Microlunatus sp.
ATCGGGGCATCACGCCGCGTTGGGCATGCTTGCACAAGCCAGACCGGACCGGCTCCCCCCGCCCCGGCGAGTGTGCGCAGACGACAGCGACACGCCGTCGAGCGTTGTCGTCTGTGCACAGTTGCCGGGGAGATGGCGCCCAATCGGGGCGGGTGGGTCTTGCGCGCGACACCGGCACGGGAGACCATGCCGCGGAGGGGTTCGGCGCCGAGTCCCGGAAGGGACACCATCGTGAGCAGCCCCCGGGCGCGTACCGTTCTGCGCCGGTTGGCGGTCGTTCCGCTCGCCGTCACGCTGCTCTCCTTCGTCGGTCTCGCCCCAGCCGCGGCCCACCCAGGACCGACCTCCGGTGCGGCCTCCTACGTTGCCCTGGGCGACTCGTACGCGTCGGGCGAGGGCCTGCCGCCGTACGTCGCCGGAACCGAATCCGACAACGGCTGTCACCGGTCGCAGGGCCAGAGCTATCCCGTGCTCCTGGCCGAGTCGGGTCGGCGTCCGTTCTCCTCCCTGACGTCGGTGGCCTGCTCGGGCGCGGTCACAGCCGACCTGCTCGCCACGACGCCGAACACCTCCCAGCCGCCCCAGGTGAGCGCGCTCGGCGCCGGTACGCGGACGGTGACGGTTACCATCGGTGGCAACGACGCCGGCTTCGGGGCCGTCATCACCGACTGCGTGTATTCGCCCGACCCCACGCTGCAGCAAGCGCTCAAGGGCAGCCCGGATTGTCGCGACCGGGACGACGTCGCGGTTCGGACCCGGATCGCGGCGCTGGGCGGGGGCCGAGGGGCGCCGACCGTGCCGGGAGTGGTGCCCTTGCCGGATCTGCTCGAGCGGATCCAGGCGGCGGCCCCGCGGGCGACCATCTATCTGACCGGCTATCCGCGGCTGCTCGGCCGCGAGCTGACGGACGCGGCGGGCTGCCGGGTCAGCGACGTCGCGCCGCTGTACATCAGCGGCGCCGACGCCCGCTGGATCCGCACCAAGGCCGGCGAGCTGAACGCGACGATCGCCGGGAGCGCGAGACGAGCGAGGGCCCGCGGTCTGGACGTCCGCTACGTCGACGTCGCCCGCGTCTTCCGCGATCACAACGTCTGCGATCGGAAGAGTCCGTGGGTGAACGGGGTCGTTCTGACCCCGACCGATCCGTCCCAGCCCCCCCAACTCTCACCGGCCACCTTCCACCCCACGGCGCGCGGGCAACGCGCGTACGCCGCTGCGGTGCTGGACGCCGTCCCTTCCTGGCGGGCCCATCCGCTGCCGCGCGCTTGAGGATCGTCCCCCGGTGTCACCGAGCGCTGAGCAGAAGCTGCTCCGCGCGCGCGACGATTGCTTCGGTGGCCGCCTGCCAACCGATCTGCTGGGTGCGGTATGGACCGGTCGCCAGCGACACCACGATCGCTGCCGACCGCAGCCGCAACTCGACCGGATCGACCCGGCGGTCGAAGACCGTCATCCAGTCCGCGGCCAGGCGGTCGAGCGCGCCTGCCTGCTCGACCGACATGCCCTGGATCGTGGCGAGGTGGGCGACCAGGCAGGCGAGGTCGTCGGCCCGGTGACCCGGTCCGACCCGGTCGACGTCGAGCAGGCCGACCACCCGGCCGCCCTGCACGAAGACCTGGCTCTCATGGAAGTCACCGTGGGTGG
Source organism: Microlunatus sp. (assembly GCA_035719255.1). Classification (GTDB taxonomy): domain Bacteria; phylum Actinomycetota; class Actinomycetes; order Propionibacteriales; family Propionibacteriaceae; genus Microlunatus. The sequence continues at coordinate 1,645 of DASTGF010000400.1, forward strand.
CCTCGATGCCCGGCGGGATCGCTTCCAAGCCCCCCAGCACCTGATCCTGAATGGCTGACAGGCGGTCCTGGATTTCCGGCAGCGCGCCCCCCACGGTCCGCGCATACTGACCGATGGCACTCGCCCACGGCGTGTGCCGTGGCAGCTCGGCCGCCTCGGCGGGCAACGCGTCCAGCAGCTCGACCAGTGACTCGGCGGAACAAATCGCCTCGGTATCGTCGAACAAGGTGTGCGCCAGGGTTCGTCCGGGCAGCGCGGGCAGCACCAGCACCTGGTCCTCGGTCACCGCCGCGACGTCGGGCACTGGGAGCCCGGCCGATCGGAGCAGTTCGTGCCGCCGCACGGTGGGCGCGACCGCATCGTCCTTGAGCACCTTGAGGAAGACCGTCTGCGGTCCGTCGGGTCCGGAGACGTCTGCCCTCAGCACGGCACGCCGTCGCGGGCGGTATCCGACCAGCTCGAGCGCGACCTGACTCGGCGCGACCGGGCGACCTAGCACCAACTGCTCGGTCAGCAGCTGCGCCACCCCCTCGGGGAACGCGGCGCGGACCAGGCCGGGGAGGTCCGGGTCACGCGGATAGAGCCATGCGGCGACCTGGCGGTCACCGGCGGCGAAGATGACGGCGTCCGCATCCGTGCCGGCCGCTCCGCCGACCCGTGCACTGACCCCGAGGAGTTCCGTGCGCGGCCCGAACGGCCAGTCCACCTGGGTTCGGTACGTCGCTGTGGTCTGGAGTCCCGGTTCGGCATCCACTCCGTCCAGCTGCCAGGACCGCAGCACTCCTCCGCCGTGGGCCACAGCCGCGGTCAGCAACTCCCCGATACTCGGCGAGGTGAGCAGCGTCCACCCCGCCGGGTCGTCCTCGAACCCCATTCGCCGACCCTACCGGCCGGCCGTACCGGGTGCGCGTACGTCGGCTGAGACGACGGCGGTGCCGGCATTGGTCCCCTCTGACAGCATGGCCCGGTGCACATCGCCTTGAGCCTGCTGGCCATCACGGCTGCCGTGGTGGCGGTGACCGCGATCGCGGAAAAGATCAGGTTCTCCGCTCCCCTGCTGCTGATGCTGTTCGGGATCGGCGCCTCATTCATACCGTTCATCCACGAACCGACCCTCACCACCGATGTGGTGCTGGTCGGCTTCCTGCCCCCTCTGCTGTACGCCGCCGCCATCCGGACGTCGGTCATCGACTTCCGGACGAACTGGCGAGCGATCGGCTACCTCTCGATCCTGCTTATCGTGGTCACCGCGCTCGGGATCGGCGTGCTGACCTGGCTCCTGCTGCCGGTGCCGTTCGCGCTGGCGTTCGCCTTCGGCGCGATCGTGGCCCCGCCGGACGCCGTCGCCGCGACGACGATCGCGCGCCGGGTGGGTCTGCCCCGGCGGCTGGTCACCATCTTGGAGGGCGAATCGTTGCTGAACGACGCGACGGCCATCACCTGTGTCCGGGTCGGGCTGGTTTCGCTCGCCGGTGCGGTCACGGCGGTGGACGTGGCGTCGGGGTTCGCGGTGGCACTGTTCGGCGGAGTCGCCGCCGGCGTCGCGGTCGCCTGGCTGGCGACGGTGGTCCGCAAGCACACCACCCAACCGGTGTTCGACACGGCGATCTCGTTCATGGTGCCGTGGGCGGCGTATCTGCCCGCCGAGAAGATCGTCGTCAACGACTTCCACGGGTCGGGTGTGATCGCCGTCGTGGTCGCCGGGCTGATCCTGGGTCACAAGTCGCCGGTGATCCAGAGTGGCTTGTCGCGACTGAGCGAGCGGGTCAACTGGAGCACCATCCAGTTCCTGCTGGAGAACACCGTCTTCCTGCTGATCGGTCTGCAGGCCCGCCAGATCATCATCAACATGGGCACCAGTGAGCTGACGGGATCGCAGATCGCGCTGTTCTGCGTCGCGATCCTGCTCGGGGTGATGGTCATCCGGATGCTGTGGGTGCTCGCCGGTCGGTTCTCCCTCCTGCCCCGCCGGACTCAGACGCGGGCGGAGCAGTTGCCGTGGTCGCACACCGTGGTGCTCGGCTGGGCCGGTCTGCGCGGTGTGGTCACGCTGGCCACCGCGCTGCTGATCCCCCGTGAGCTGCAGCAGCGCGACGTGCTGGTGTTCGGGGCCATGGTGGTCGTGGCGGGGACACTGCTGATCCAGGGTCTGACGCTGCCCTATCTGGTGCGCGCGCTGTCCCTGCGAGGCCCCGATCCTCGATCCGATGCCCTCCAGGCCGCGACCGTGCTGCAGACAGCCAGCAACGCCGCGCTGGAGCACCTCGACGAGATCACCGACGACAGCGACGATCCCGACGTGATCCAGCGCGTCCGAGATCGCATCGCCGCCCGACCCGAGGCGCTCTGGGAACGGTTGGGGTCCGACGCCGAGACCCCCGCCGATGAATACCGCCGGCTCCGGCTGGCGACGATCAACACCGAGCGTGCCGAGGTCCTCAGGGTGCGATCGACGGCAACCGTGGACCACGACGTGATCGAGGAGGTCCTCGGCTCGCTGGACATCGAGGAGTCGATGCTGACCATCGCCACCGAGCGGGCCGAGCAACTCAGCGAAGCCGGCCCGGTCGAGGTCCCGCTCGTCGACGAGGGTCCGTGCGATGACCTGGTGTCGGCGCCGACCGATACGCAACCCCTGTCGCAGGCGTGCGAGGACTGCATCCGCGAAGGTACGCGCACCGTGCACCTACGGATGTGCCTGATCTGCGGCAACGTCGGATGCTGCGACTCCTCGGTCGGCCACCACGCGACGCGCCACTTCCGTGAAACCGGCCACCTGGTGATGCGGAGCTTCGAGCCGGGCGAGACGTGGCGGTGGTGCTATCTGCACCAGCGTCTCGGCTGAGCCTGCGCCTGCGGTGGCGCCCCGGTCAGTCCAGTGGTGCGGCCCGGCCGGTCCGGCTCCTCCCCGGCGACTGTGCGCAAACGACGGGCCCACGCGGCGTGTCGGCGTCGTACGAGCACAGTCTGCGGGGCAAGCGGACGGGGGGACGGTCCCGACGCGGCTGAGTCTCCTCGAGTCGTCTCACCGGGCCCATCGGCAATCTCAATGCACAACCGAGGCTCACCCGGCCCTTCGACACGCTCACTGCACAACCGAAGCTCACCGGGCCATCGGCAAGCTCAGGGTACAACCTAAGCAGACAAGCCCTTCGGCAAGCTCGGTGCACAACCGGCCTCGACGGGCTCGGGGCACATTGGGGCCCTCCGGCAGCCTCAGAGAACAACCGCCGGCATCGGGGCACGGCGGGTCAGCGGGTGGCTTCGACCATCTGGCGGAGTTCCTTCTTGAGCTCGGAGATCTCGTCACGGAGGCGGGCGGCGACCTCGAACTGGAGGTCGGCGGCGGCGGCGTGCATCTGATCGGTCAGCTGCTGGACGAGGTCGGCGAGGTCGCCGGCTGGCAGGCCGGCCAGTTCGCGAGCGTGAGCACCGATGTCCTTGCCGCCCAGGCTCGGCACCGGCGAGCGGCCCCTGCGGTGGCGGGTCGCCAGCAGGTCATCGGTGTCGGCGTCCTCGCGGGCGAGCAGGTCGGTAATGTCGGCGATCTTCTTGCGCAGCGGCTGCGGGTCGATCCCGTGCGCGGTGTTGTAGGCCACCTGCTTCTCGCGTCGCCGGTTGGTCTCGTCGATCGCGGCGGCCATCGAGTCGGTGATGGAGTCGGCATACATGTGGACCTGACCCGACACGTTACGGGCTGCGCGGCCGATGGTCTGGATGAGGCTCTTCTCGCTGCGGAGGAAGCCCTCCTTGTCCGCGTCGAGGATCGCCACCAACGACACCTCGGGCAGGTCCAGACCCTCCCGGAGCAGGTTGATGCCGACCAAGACGTCGAACTCCCCCATCCGCAGCCCCCGCAGCAACGCGATCCGCTGGAGCGTGTCGACCTCGGAGTGCAGATACCGCGTCTTGATCCCGTTCTCCAACAGGTAGTCGGTGAGGTCCTCGGCCATCTTCTTGGTGAGGGTGGTGACCAGCACCCGCTCGTGGGCCGCGGCGCGCTGCTTGATCTCGCTCATCAGGTCGTCGATCTGACCCTGGGTGGGCTTGACGATCACCTCGGGATCCACCAGACCGGTGGGCCTGATCAGCTGCTCGACATAACCGTTGGACCGGGCCAGCTCATAGTTTCCCGGGGTCGCGGACAGATAGACCGTCTGCCCGATCCGCTCGGTGAACTCCTCGAACCGCAGCGGACGGTTGTCCATCGCGCTGGGCAACCGGAACCCGTGATCCACCAGCGTGCGCTTGCGAGACATGTCCCCCTCATACATCCCGCCGATCTGCGGGATCGTCACATGGGACTCGTCCACGACCAGCAAGAAGTCCTCGGGGAAATAGTCGAGCAGACAGTTCGGCGGTGTGCCCGGACCGCGACCGTCGATATGCCGCGAGTAGTTCTCGATGCCCGAGCACGTGCCGATCTGACGCATCATCTCGATGTCGTACGTCGTCCGCATCCGCAGCCGCTGCGCCTCGAGCATCCGGTGTTCCGCCTCGAGTTGGCCGAGCCGCTCACCGAGCTCGACCTCGATGCCCTGGATCGCCCGCTCCATCCGCTCCGGACCGGCTACGTAGTGGCTGGCCGGGAACAGGTAGACCTCCTGGTCGTGGTCGGTCACCACTTCGCCGGTCAGTGGGTGCAGGGTGGAGAGGTTCTCGATCTCGTCGCCGAAGAACTCGATCCGGACGGCAAGCTCCTCATACATCGGGAAGACCTCGAGAGTGTCCCCACGGACCCGGAACGTGCCGCGGGTGCCGGCGAGGTCGTTGCGTGCGTATTGGATGCCGACGAGCCGACGCAGCAACACATCCCGATCGATTTCCTGACCGACCCTGAGGCGGACCATCCGGTCCAGGTACTCCTGCGGGGTGCCCAGACCGTAGATCGCCGACACGGTCGCCACCACGATCACATCGCGCCTGGTCAACAACGAGTTCGTGGCCGAGTGGCGAAGCCGCTCGACCTCCTCGTTGAGCGAGGAGTCCTTCTCGATGTAGGTGTCGGTCTGCGGAACGTACGCCTCGGGTTGGTAGTAGTCGTAGTAGGAGACGAAGTACTCCACGGCATTGTCGGGGAAGAACTGCCGCAGCTCGTTGGCGAACTGGGCCGCCAGCGTCTTGTTCGGCTGCATCACCAGGGTCGGGCGCTGCAGCCGCTCGGCCAGCCAGGCCACGGTGGCCGTCTTGCCCGTCCCCGTGGCACCGAGCAGGACGACGTCCTGCTCACCGGCCTGCACCCGCCGCTCGAGCTCGTCGATCGCCGCCGGCTGGTCGCCGGACGGCGAGAAGTCCGCCACCATCCGAAACGGGGCGACGGTGCGCTGGAGGTCTTCGATCGGACGCATGGCGGCGAGCCTACGTCGCCGCGCCGACAGTTCTGAACCGAGCAGATCGGGTCCGCCCCGGAAGGACCGGACCGGCCCCGCGCGAGCGGGCCTGCGGCCCGCGTCGCGTCAGGAGACCTGACTCGTCAGCATGCTCGACACCATCTGCCCGGCATCGGTCTTGGTCTGGTCGTCGGTGCTCTTGACGAACAACAAGGTCCCCACGACCGTCAGACCGTCGCTCTTGCGCACCGACACCAGGCTGGAGACGAAGACCTGCAACGACTTGTCGCCGCTGGTCTCGGTGTACGTCGCGCCGCAGGTGGCTGCACTGAGCTTCGCTGACCCCACATCGCGCGCCTGCGGCTCCCCGAACTTGGCGTTGCCGGCGGACTTCAGGGCGGCACGGTTAAACGCATCGCAGAACTGGCTCGCGTTCGTGCTCTTGTCCACGCTCAGCTGGCGGCCGTAGAACACGGCCTGCCCGTTGGTCAGTGAGGCCACGCCGGCCGCCTGGTCTTGCACCTGCCAGCCGGAGGCCGGCCTCAGAACGATGCCGTTACCGAGGTCGATGACGTCACCGCTGGGCTTCGGCGAGGTCGATGGCTGGCCCGGTTGGCTCGGCGCGGTGGACGGCTCGCTCGGCTGCGTGGTGGGCTCGCTCGGCGGTGCGGTCGGGGTGATGGTCGACACCGGCTCATCGTTCGAGCCCCCGCTCAGTGCGATGAAGATGCCACCGACGGCGACGAGCAGGACCACCGCGGCGACCACGATGCCGATGATGAGTCCCGGGCTCTTCCTGGTCGGCGGACGGCCGCCTGTCGGATACGAACCGGGCGGCGGCTGCTGCCCGTACCCGGGCTGCGCCTGGTATCCCCCGGACTGTCCGGCGTAGCCGCTCTGCTGGGCGAACCCCTGCTGCGGATAACCCGAGTAACCCGGACCCGCGTAGCCCTGGCCCTGCTGGCCGCCCTGTCCCGCGTAGGCCGGTCCCGGGTGACCCTGGCCCGGATAGTTCTGCGGGTAGCCCTGCTGTGCAGGCTGCTGCGGATAGCCCTGCTGCGGATAGCCCTGTTGCGGACTCTGGGGTGAGTAGGCCGGCTGGGCACCCTGCGGCGGGTAGCCACCTTGCTGTCCGCCGCGGGCCGGATCGCCCTGCGGCTGGTTCTGGGGGCCGTTCGGACCCCATGGGCCCGGATTCTGGCTCACGACCGGCCCTCCTGCTCTTGATCACGGGGTCCGGCGGGCGGCGGCGGGTTGCCTGTGCCCTCCGCGAACTGGTCGTAGACCTCATCGTCTGCGGCGGTCTGGTCAGGGGCGCCCGGGACCTGCCCGGTGGGGACGTAGGGGGCGGCTCCGGGCCGGGCGCCGAGGGTGGTCTGGCTCCCGGTGGGTGTGGTCGCGACGACGGGCCCGGTCTCGATCGGCCCCGCCAGCTCGGCATCGGCCGAGCCGTAGCTCGGTGACGAGGCCGGCGCGGGACCCGGGTCACCGCCACCGGGATGGGCCCCGGCGGCGGCCCCGTCCGGAGCGCCGACCGCCACCGGAACCACCGAACGTGGGGCCTTGGCCTGGGCCCGGACGGCCGTCCCACAGGCGTTGCAGAACGAGGCATGATCGAGCAACGGCATCTCGCAGTGCGCGCAGAAGTCGATCTCCCCGGACGGTCCGGCGGTGCCGGCCCGGGCGGCCTGTTCCAGCGCCGCCTCCATCAATCCGGTGTGCAGCACGACCCGCACTCTCAGCAGCAGTGCACCGAGGATGATCAGCGCCCACAGGATCTGCAGCGTCGTGCCCAGGGTCGGTGAACCGACGAAGGAGAACAGGTAGCCGCCCGACTGGTAGGCGATGTTGGCCACGATGGCCGCGACCAGACCACCGAAGTAGCGCGGGGTGAAGCCGTCATAGCCTCGACCCAGACCGGAGAACTCGGCACACGCGATGCCCGTCGCGGTGCCCATGATCAAGGGCTTGATGAAGCCCTCGAGGAAGATCAGACCGACCCAGTGGCCGGGGTCCACCTGGACGATGCCGCCGGTGAGCAGGGCCCAGTGGCGAACCAGGGTGTCGAAGCAGGCGTACGCGACACCGCTGATCACACCGAACGTGAGGCCGTCCATCAGGTCGTCGAAACGGGGCCGGCTGGCCAGCACCAGCGGTCCGATCTGCCGGATCACTTCGCCGATCACCGGTACCGCCACGGCGATGATCAAAAACGTGCCGACCGTGGGTGCGCCGATCACGAAGCCGTCGACGTCGGACAACGACACGGTCAACGGAACGATCGCGGTCCACAGCAGGGTGAACAGGGTCGCCAGCAGACCCGTCAGCCCGAAGGCGAGCGCAGTCACCGGGATGGGCTCGTCCTCCCAGAGGTTCACGTCGTAGAGATAGACGATGTAGACGATCGGGATCGTGAACGCCGCCACCAAGACGGCGATCGGCAAGGCGCCGAAGATCGCCGCGACAACGGCCACCACCAGACCGATGCCGAACGCGATCCGGTACGTCTGCGGCTGCTGTCCGGCCGTACCGCGCGGCATGATCGACGAGATCAGGGCGAAGGAGGCCACCGGCTCGTCGGGCTTGGCGGCGAACGAACGGCGCCGGGATCGATCATCGGATCGCAGGTCCTGGCCACACACCTGGCAGAAGTGTGCGACATCGGGAACTTGTGATCGACAGCGTGGACACTGCACGGTGCACCCTCCTCGTCAGGCTCGCAGTATGGCATTGCAGCGAGCCATCCGACGGGATGACTACCCAGTTGATGGCGACTTGGTGCGCAAGCGCCGCCACAGTCCGTCGAGCTGGGGCTCGAGGTCGGCCGGAGAGCCGGAGTTGTCGATCACCACGTCGGCCGCGGCCAGCCGATCCGCCCGGGAGCTCTGGGCGGCGACCCGGGCCCGGGCCTCCTCGACGGTGAAGCCGTTGCGGGCCCGGAGCCGGGCCAGCTGGGTGTCGGGATCCACGTCGACGACCACCACGAGATCGAAGCTGCCGGCCTGACCGGTCTCGACCAGCAGTGGGATCACGTGCACCACGACCGCATCCGGTCCGGCCGCGGCCTCCAGCTCGGCGGCCTTGGCCCGCACCGCGGGATGCACGATCGCCTCCAGCGACCGACGAGCCTCAGGATCGGCGAACACGATGGCCCCCAGTGCGGCGCGGTCCAACCGACCCTCGACGAGCACTCCCGGGCCGAAACGGTCGACGATCGCCGTCAGCCCCGGCGTGCCGGGCTCGACCACGTCCCGCGCCAACCGATCGGCGTCGATGATCACCGCCCCGCGGGCGGCCAGGCCGTCGGCCGCCGTGCTCTTGCCCGATGCGATCCCCCCGGTCAACCCGACTCGAACCACGGGCCCAGCCTAGGCGAGCGCCCGGCTGTGGAAAGGCCGAAGGCCCCGTACGCGCGTACGGGGCCTTCGGGTCAGACGGGTCCGGCGCGATGATCAGACTGATCCGGTGAGCTTCTCCCGGAGAGCCTGCAACGCCTCGTCGGACGCCAACGATCCGGCCGGAGGCGAGCTCTGCGTCGGCGCCGCAGCGGACGGGGAGCTGGAGGTGCTGGAGCTCGAGTAGTTGGCCGGTACGGCTGCCGCCCCGGCGGCCTGCTCGGCCTCCTCCACCTGCTTCTTGTGAGCCTCCCACCGGGCGTGTGCCTCCGCGTACTGCTGCTCCCAGGCGTGCCGCTGCTCCTCGTAGCCCTCGAGCCACTCCCCGGTCTCGGAGTCGAAGCCCTCCGGGTAGAGGTAGTTGCCCTGCTCGTCGTAGGACGCCGCCATGCCGTACAGGGTCGGGTCGAAGTCGTCGGCCGCGATGTCGACACCCTCGTTGGCCTGCTTCAGCGACAGCGAGATCCGCCGACGCTCGAGGTCGATGTCGATGATCTTGACCATGACATCGTCGTTGACCTGGACGACCTGCTCGGGGATCTCCACGTGGCGCTCGGCCAGCTCGGAGACGTGCACCAGGCCCTCGATGCCCTCCTCGACGCGGACGAACGCCCCGAACGGCACCAGCTTGGTGACCTTGCCGGGCACGATCTGACCGATCTGGTGGGTCCGCGCGAAGGCCTGCCACGGATCTTCCTGGGTCGCCTTGAGCGACAGCGAGACGCGCTCGCGGTCCAAGTCGACGTCGAGCACCTCGACGGTGACCTCCTGACCGACCTCGACCACTTCGGACGGGTGGTCGATGTGCTTCCAGGACAGCTCGGAGACGTGCACGAGGCCGTCCACGCCACCCAGGTCCACGAAGGCACCGAAGTTGACGATGGAACTGACCACACCCTTGCGGATCTGGCCCTTCTGGAGTTGGGTGAGGAAGTTCTGGCGGACCTCGGACTGGGTCTGCTCGAGCCAGGCGCGGCGGGACAGGACCACGTTGTTGCGGTTCTTGTCCAGCTCGATGATCTTGGCCTCGAGCTCCTGGCCGACGTAGGGCTGGAGGTCGCGGACCCGGCGCATCTCCACCAGCGACGCGGGCAGGAAGCCGCGCAGGCCGATGTCGATGATGAGGCCGCCCTTGACGACCTCGATCACCGAGCCGGTGACGACGCCGTCCTCTTCCTTGATCTTCTCGATCGTGCCCCAGGCGCGCTCGTACTGAGCACGCTTCTTGGACAGGATCAGACGCCCTTCCTTGTCCTCCTTCTGCTGGACGAGAGCTTCGATCTCGTCACCGACGCTGACCACCTCGAAGGGGTCGACGTCGTGCTTGATGGAGAGTTCCTTGGAGGGGATGACACCTTCGGTCTTGTAACCGATGTCGAGCAGTACTTCGTCCCGGTCGATTTTCACGACCGTTCCGGCGACGATGTCGCCGTCGTTGAAGTACTTGATCGTTGCGTCGATCGCCTCCATGAAGGCTTCGGGTGAACCGAGGTCGTCGACAGCGACCTGAGGTGGTGCCTCGAGAGAGGAGGTCATGTAGTGGAGCTCCGATAGGGGTGGAGTTGTGTGACGGTGTGCTGCAGCCCGATCCGTCCAGACCGAAACTGCTTCCGACAACCCGACCCGACGAGCGTGACCCACTCCGTCCGGAGTCGCGCAGGCCACAGCGACAGTCCAGACTACCCGTGCCGGAGAATCCGGGTCAATTCTCGGGTGGGAATCGGACCCTCACCCGCCACCGCAGAGAGCAGGCTCCTCAGACCGCGAGCGCCCGGTCGAGTTGTTGTCCGGTACCCGCTCGGTCCGGACCGGTGGTGAAGGCCAGCGTCGCACCGTCGGCGCAGAGCTGCCGCACGCGAGCGGCGGTGGCGGCCAACTCGCCGGCAAGCCCGTGCTCGGCCATCATCCACGACCACACCTCCACCAGGTTCACCCAGCTGTCGGTGTCGAGCGCGAAGTGCACCCGCACCCGCGCCGGCGCCGCGCCCAGCGCCCGCAGACGCCTGCCGACCACCGCGCTGTCCACCACCAGGTGGGCGCGACCGGCGGGACCGATGGATGCGCCCAGGCCGCGGACGAATCGACTCAGCGCGAGCCCGTCCTGGCCGGACGACTCGGGGTGTGTCCCACCGAGCGACGCACCGGCGCCATGATGTCCGGGCCGACGACCCGGCGGTGGGGGGGACCCTTGAGGTGCGATCGTGCTGCGCGGAGGGGACCCGTAACGTGCTGAGCCTGCGGAGGAGGCGGTGCGCGAGCGGGAGGGGTAGGACCAGCCGTCGCTCGGGGGCTGCGAGCCCGCGGCCGGCACCGCCTGATCGACCGTGGTGGACTCCTCCGACGACTCCTCGTCGGACTCGGTGACCAGGGCCACCGCCCTGACCTGATGGCCCAGGAGGAGACCGACCAGAGCCACCCGCCGTGCCACGAGCGCGGGCTGGACGGCGAAGGCGAAGGACCCGCCCGGCCGAGGCGCAAGACCGTACTCACGCCAGACCCGGGCCACCGTGGCCTCACCCACGCCGAGGTACTCTCCGAGGCGGCTGCAGGACCACCGCCGGGCACCGGTGGGTGGGCGCAGGGTGGTCTGCACGATCTGCCGGCGGTCGATCATCCGCGGCCGCCCGGACCGCGGCTGGTCGACGAGCGCATCGACGCCCCCGAGCGTGTAACGGTCCCGCCAGCGAGCCGCCGTCGTGATGGACACCCCGAGCAGTGCGGCGATCTCCACGTTCAACCGACCCTCGCCGGCGAGCAGGACGATCCGGGCACGCTGCCGGATCGCGCTGGGGATGGCCGGCTCCCGAAGCCAGGCGGTCAGCCGGTCACGGTCGGCCGACGTCAGGGTCAGCGGAGCGGCGCGCATGTCGCCCCCTCGAAATCGTCCCTCGAGCAGGATCTGACTACCGTTGTCATGTCTTTGCTCTGTTGAGAGCTCAAGTCTAAATTTCCCCTTACCAGGCGGTTGTAACTCCGTCAGAAGTCACTATGACATGGTTGTCAGTCTGAGGAAAGTCCTGGAATCCGTTCATGAAGTGTTTGCCGCGCCGGACGACGTGCTGCGGCGTGACGCGGACGGCGACCAGTGCCCCGGAGAACGGCCGATCAGAGCAGGCGAAGACGGCGGCGGATCGAGCACCGGGTGAGTTCGCGGGCCCGCATGATGTGCAGGATGCTCGCGGCCGGCTCGCCAAGCCCCAGCTCTCCAAGGTCCAGCTCGCCCAGACCCCGCTCGCCCAGACCCAGCTCGCCCAGACCCCGCTCGCCCAGACCCCGCTCGCCCAGACCCAGCTGGCAAGGGTCCGCTGGCAAAAGACTCAGTGGGCCGCGTCGTGCCAGGACCGACCGACGCCCACCGACACGTCCAGCGGAACCGCCAGCTCGACGGCGTGGCCCATCTTGTCGCGGACCAGCGCCTCGACCTGCTCGCGCTCCCCCGGTGCGATCTCCAAGACGAGCTCGTCGTGGACCTGCAGCAACATCCGGCTGCCGAGCCCGGCGCTGTCCAAAGCACGCTCGACGTCCAGCATCGCCACCTTGATGATGTCGGCTGCGGACCCCTGGATGGGCGCGTTGAGGGCCATCCGCTCCGCCATCTCGCGCCGCTGCCGATTGTCGCTCATCAGATCGGGCAGATAGCGGCGACGACCGAGGATCGTCTCGGTGTACTCGGTCCTGCGAGCATCGGCCACGAGCCCGCGCAGATAGTCGCGAACACCGCCGAAGCGCTCGAAGTACTCGTCCATCAGCGCCTTGGCCTCCGACGTGTCGATGGCCAGCTGCTGGCTCAGACCGTACGCACTGAGGCCGTAAGCCAGGCCGTAGTTCATCGCCTTGATCTTCGCCCGCTCGCTCGGCGACACCGCTTCGGGCGCCACGCCGAAGACCCGGGATGCGGTGACGGTGTGGAAGTCCATGCCGGACTTGAACGCCTCGATCAGACTCGCGTCCTCGCTGGCGTGGGCCATGATCCGCATCTCGATCTGGCTGTAGTCCGCGCTCATCAGCGCCTCGTAGCCCTCTCCGACCACGAACGCTTGACGGATCCGCCGGCCCTCCTCGGTCCTGATCGGGATGTTCTGCAGGTTGGGGTCGGTGCTCGACAGCCGCCCGGTGGCGGCGATGGTCTGCACGTAGGTGGTGTGGATCCGGCCGTCGTCGGCCACCGCCTTGAGCAAGCCCTCGACCGTCTGCTTGAGCCGGATCGCATCACGATGGATCAGCAGCTGCGCCAGGAACGGGTGTTCGGTCTTCACGTACAGCTGCTGCAGCGCCTCCGCGTCGGTGGTGTAACCGGTGCGGGTCCGCCGGGTCTTGGGCATGCCCAGCTCGTCGAACAGGACCACCTGCAGCTGCTTCGGCGAGCCGAGGTTGATCTGCTTGCCCAGCACCCGGTATGCCTCTTCGGCGGCGGCGGCGACCGTGGCGCCGAACTGGGACTCCAGAGCGTGCAGGTGATCCAGATCGACCGCAACGCCGGTCCGCTCCATCCGGGCGAGGGTCCGCTGCAGCGGCAGCTCCACGCCATAGAGCAGCTCGGTGCCGCCGTGGGACGCCACCTCCGCGTCGAGGGCGTCGGCCAGATCGATGACCGCCCGAGCCCGCACCATCGCCGCCTCTGCGGCCACCGTCGTGCCGGAGTCGTCGTCGCCGAAGTCGAGGGCGAGCTGGCCGTCGGCGGTGTCGAGGGCGTCCGCGGCGGCCGACTCCACCTTGAGCTCGCGCTTCAGATGCCGCAGGGTGAGGTCGGCCAGATCGTACGTCCGCTGGTCCGGCTTGTTGAGGTACGCCGCCAGCTGGGTGTCGGAGGTGAGACCGGCGAGATCCCAACCACGCTCCCACAGCGCAAGCAGCGGGCCCTTCGCGTCGTGCATCGCCTTGGAGTGCGACGGGTCGGCCAACCAGGCCGAGAGCGCCTCGTCGTCCTCCGGCGACAGCTCGGTGACGTCCACATACGCCGCGGCACCGTCGGCGGCGGCGATGGCAAACGCGCGCAGGTCGCCGCTGCCCGAACCCCAGTGACCGACCACGTCCACGCCCGCCCGGTTGGAGCTGCTGCCGAGGTCGGTCTCCACCTCCTGCAGGGTGTGCTCGGCCAGCCAGCCGGCGAGCTGGCCGGGCTCGAGGATGGCGCCGGAGAGCTCGAAGCCGCCCTCCGGCTCGAGCACCTCGGTCGGCAGGGCCTCCAACAGCCGGTCCCGCAGCACCCGGAACTCCAGGCCGTCGAACAGGGTGTGGGTCGCTTCCCGGTTCCAGGCCCGGCGCTCCAGGTCGTCCACGTGGACCGGCAGGTCCAGGTCGGTGACCAACGCGTTGATCCGGCGATTCCGCAGGACGTCCTCGGTGCGGTGCTGGAAGGCCTCGGCCGCCTTGCCCTTGAGCTCACCCGCGTGCGCGACGAGGTTCTCCAGCCCGTCGTAGGTCGCCAGCCACTTCGCGGCCGTCTTGGGTCCGACCCCTGGCACACCGGGCAGGTTGTCGCTGGTCTCGCCGACCAGCGCGGCGAGTTCCGGATACCGCGCCGGCGTCGCGAAGTACTTCTCCTCCACGGCCGCCGGCGTCATCCGGGCCAGATCGGAGACGCCCTTGCGCGGATAGAGCACCGTTACGTTCTCGCTGACCAGCTGGAAGGCGTCCCGGTCGCCGGTGCAGATAAGCACCTCCCAGCCCGCGCGCTCGGCCTGCTTGGCCAACGTGCCGATCACGTCGTCGGCCTCGAACCCGGCCTTCTCCACGTGGACGATGTTCAGCGCGTCGAGCACCTCCTTGACGAGGTCGAGCTGGCCGCGGAACTCGTCGGGGGTCTTCGAGCGATTGGCCTTGTATTCGGTGTAGACCTCGCTCCGGAACGTCTGCCGGGACACGTCGAAGGCCACGCCGACGTGGGTCGGTTTCTCGTCACGCAGCACGTTGATGAGCATCGACGTGAAGCCGAACACACCGTTGGTGTGCTGCCCGGTCTGGGTGGAGAAGTTCTCCACCGGCAGGGCAAAGAACGCCCGATAAGCGATCGAGTGACCGTCGATCAGCAGCAGCTTCGGGCGGCTCGGGGCGGCCGATTCGGTCGGCTTCGGCGTGGCGGTCGGCACGGGTGAGACTCTAGCCGCGACCACCGACACCCCTGGGGAGACGACGCAGCCGTCTCCCGCTGGTCTGACCCAATCGGACGTACAGGCCGCGGGAGGGCCGGATTCGGTGTCACACTGCGGAGAACATCACTGTCGTTCGAGTTCGGGGGGATTCGATGGCGATCGCATCATGGGCTGCTCGGCCGAAACACCGGATCAGATGGGCCACGATTGCGCTCGTCCTGGTCACCGCGACGGGATGTGGCGGTCAGCCGACGAGCGCGCCGCCACCGGCGCCGTCCAGCACGATCCAGAGCGCGACGGCCGAGCCGACCCCGACCCGGGCCGACGATCAGGCCGCGGCCGAGAAGGCCTTGATCACCGCCGCCGAGCTGGGCAAGCCGTGGGTCGCCGCGAAGAAGGTCAACAGCGTGGGGACCGACGCCGAGGCCTGTCCCGGACAGCCCACCACCGACGCGACCGTCAAGCCGCTGGCCAGTGCCAGAGCCGACTTCACCCGCGGCCGCCAGACGGGGGCCGCGATCGCGGTGTTCGGGGTGTGGACCTACGCCAGCCGCGCCGACGTCGACACCTACCGGGCGACCTTGCCCAAGGTCCTCCAAGCCTGCGCACGCTACATTGACAACGCCAAGATGCATGTGCAGCTCACGCCGTCCGGTACAGCCACGATCGACGGCGCGGAGACGACCTGGCGCTACGCAGAGCGGGTGTACTACGACGCGAAGCACACCAAGCTGGCCTATGCCCGGCACTACGTGATCGCCCAGCAGGGCCGCACCCTGACCAGCGTGCAGTACGCGTTCCTGACCGACACGAAAGATCCACTGGCGAAGGACTTCTCCGTCACCGAGAAGATGGCCCGGACACAGTTCGCCAAGGTCCTGGCTGCGTTCGACCAGCAGTGATCGCCCGTGTCGTGCGCGGTTCGGCCCGGGCGCAGGCGGAGAAACCCCGCGGCACTCGCTTCAGCGCGGCAGTACGTCGGCGAGGTCGCGGGCCCACAGCGCGCCGCCGTCGTCGTCGCTGACCAGGTACAGCCTCGAACCGACCAGGAGCGCTGACCTCACCACTCCGTCCGGTGCGGTGTAGGAACTCCAGTGGCCGGCCTGACCGACCAGCAGCCTGCCTCGGCCGGCCGAGCTCAGCGCGGCGATCGTGCGGCCGCCGTCGATGATGATCACGCCGTTGTCATGATCGTCCACCCCGAGCTCTGGCAGCGAGGCGCGCGTGGGACCCTCCCACACCGCTGCCGATCCGTCGCGCGATCCGAGCGTGGCACAGGCTGCGGCGCAGTCGGTAGACCAGGCCTCGCTCCGGCGGCCCGGATCCGGCAGCACGGTCAGGGCCCACTGGGCCCCCGCGCCACGCCAGATCGCCGCCGACTGGCGGACGCCTCCGGACAACTCGATCACCGAGCCGCTGATCACGATCGCGTCGTGCCTCGTCTCTGCGGCTCGGGGGGCTACCTGCCGGGTTGCGGTATTGGTCAGGGCCGGAACGGGCGGCTGTCGCGTCCACCGATCATCCGCCACCCGCCAGATGCGGCCGTCGAGACCGTGCGCTCCCTGCCAGCTGCCGACGATCATCGGACCGGTGCTGTCCCAGGCGACGTCCTGCAGACCGCCGGCCTCCTCGCCGCCGAAGGCGTCGAAGTTCTGGGGTCGATCCACGATCCTCTCAGGGCTGCCCGACCAGATCGTCCACCGGAAGTTGGCGTGTGCGCCGCCGTGGGCTGCTCCGAGAGCGACCACCGACGAGCCCGTTCCCACCACCGAGACCAGATCGGCCTTCGCGCCGTACGGAGACCGGGGCCGCACGTCCGTGGCGCGAAACCGGGGGTCGGCCGCCTCGCCCCGTGCCATGGCCGGCACCCGATCGGCGCCGGTGCCGGCGTGCCCCCCGACCACGATCGTCCGGTCCACCAGGGCGACCGAGGATGCCCGCATCCCATCGGGCAGGGCGACCCGCTCCCAGCCGCTCAGGACCATCGGGGCCGGTGGCGACGGGGCGGGCACGGGAGCCGGGGCGGGCACGGGAGCCGGAGCGCCGGAGCACCCGGTCAGGACCGCGAACGCCGTGAGGGCCGCAACGGCGTTCACCCGAACCGGTGCTCGAGTCCGCACGAGGTCACTCTAGGTCCCGGTGCCGGCGGGCGCTCGGAGCCGACCGGCACCCGGCAGAGCGAGCTCACCGACCCGGACCCGGCGGGTGCTCACTCCTCGCCGAGGTAAGCCTTGCGGACGTTCTCGTCGGTGAGCAGCGCCTGACCGGTGCCGTCGAGCACGATCTTGCCGACCTCCAGCACGTAGCCGTGGTCGGCCAGCGACAGCGCAGCCTGGGCGTTCTGCTCCACCAGCAGGATGGTCACGCCTTCGGACTGGAGCTCCCTGATCGTGCTCATGATCCGCTGCATCATCAGCGGAGAAAGGCCCATCGACGGCTCGTCGAGCATCAGCAGCTTGGGTCGGCTCAACATCGCCCGGCCGATCGCGAGCATCTGCTGCTCGCCGCCGGAGAACGTACCGGCCGGTTGTCCGCGGCGTTCACGCAGGATCGGGAAGAGGTCGAACGCGCGTTCGAGATCCTTGTGGATGCCAGCCCGATCCCTGCGCGCGAACGCGCCGAGCATGAGGTTCTCCTCCACTGTCAGCCGCGGAAAGATCCGCCGGCCCTCCGGCGAGTGCGCCAGGCCACGGGTGACCACGTCGTGAGCCGGGATCTTGTCGATCCGCTCGCCCTGGAACCAGATCTCGCCCGATTCGGGCCGCAGGAGCCCGGAGATGGTCTTCAGGGTGGTCGTCTTGCCGGCCCCGTTCGTGCCCACCAGCGTGACGACCTGGCCCTGCTCGACGACGAAGCTGATCCCCTTCACGGCCCGCACCCGCCCGTAGGCGACCTTGAGGTTCTTCACCTCGAGCATCAGCGATCACCCTCCCCCGCGTCACCGGCCGCGGACCCGTCGGTACCCAGTCCGGCGTCTGGGGATTCCGACTCCTCGGCCGGCCCGGTGCCGATGTAGGCCTCGATCACCCGCGGATCGGACTGCACCTCGGCCGGCGTGCCCTCGATCAGGGCTCGGCCCTGGACGAGACACAGCACCCGGTCGCAGAGATTGAAGATGAAGCGCATGTCGTGCTCGATCACCACGACGGCCAGACCCAGGTCGCGGATCTTGAAGATGAGCTCCTCGGCCTGGCGGGTCTCCTGCGGGTTCATGCCCGCGGTCGGCTCGTCCAGCAGGATCAACTTGGGGTCGGTGGCAAGGGCGCGCGCGATCTCCAGCCGTCTCTGGTCGCCGTACGGCAGATTGCGGGCCAGGATCTCGGTCGACTCGCCCAGCCCGACGAACTCGAGCAGTTCCTGGGCGCGGTCTCGGGTTGCCGCCTCCTCCCGCCGGAACTTGGGTCCTCGGATGATGGAGGTGAACGGCCCGGCCGTGGTCCGGCAGTACCGGCCGACCATCACGTTCTCGAGGGCGGTCATGTTGCCGAACAGCCGGATGTTCTGGAAGGTCCGCGCCATGCCGGCCCGGACGACCTTGCCCGGCTTCGGCGGCAGCACAGCGCCGTCGAAGACGACCTGGCCGGTCGTCGGCAGGTACATCCCCGTGAGGCAGTTGAAGAAGGTCGTCTTGCCGGCCCCGTTGGGCCCGATCAATCCCATGATCTCGCCGCGGGCGACGCGGAAGTTGACCGAGTCGACGGCGGTCAGACCGCCGAAGCGCATGGTGACGTTCTCGGCGACCAGGATGGAGTCCCCCGCTGCACCGGCCGCCGTCTCCGACGCGGTCATCGGGTCGCCTCCTTCATGCCACCGGTCTCCTCCAGTTCCTCCTGGACCCGCTCCACGAGCTCCTCGTCCTCCTCGTGGAACTCCAGCTGACGACGCTCGTTGGCGATCAGGCCCTCAGGCCGGAAGCGCATCATCACGATGAGCAACAGCCCGAAGATCAGCAAGCGGTACTCGGCGACGAAGCGCAGCTTCTCCGGCGCCAGCTTGAGCAGGGTCGCGCCTACCAGAACCCCGAGCACGGTGCCCATGCCGCCGAGCACGATGGCCGCCAACAAGAAGGCCGACTCCAAGAACACGTACTGGTCCGGGGTCACCGACACGTCGACGTGCGCCTTCACCGACCCGGCCACGCCGGCGAGGAAGGCGCCGCCGGCGAAGGCGAACAGCTTGAGCCCGAAGACGTTCACGCCCATCGCCTCGGCGGCTCGCTCGTCCTCCCGGATGGCCACCCATCCGCGGCCGATCCGGCTGGCGTTCAACCGGACGAACACGAGGATGATCAGTGCCAGGACGAAGAGCAGCAGGAAGAAGTAGTTCGAGAAGCGGCCCAGGGTGATGCCGAGGACGACGTGGGGTTTGCCGAAGTTGAAACCGAGCACGACGAGATCAGGAATGGCCGGGATCCCGTTCGACCCGTTGGTCAGATTCGGCCCCGCCTGCCCGTCGAGGTTGATCATCGTGATCCGGAAGATCTCGCCGAAGGCGAGGGTCACGATAGCCAGGTAGTCACCCGAGACGCGCAACGTCGGTGAGCCGATCAGCAGGCCGAGGGACGCGGCGACGCAGCCGCTGATCAGCACGACCACGATGAACGGCGGATGGATGTCGACGGTGGAGAACGCCGATCGGGACAAGATGGCCGCGACGAACGCACCGGAGCCGAGGAACGCGATGTAGCCGAGGTCGAGCAGCCCGGCGAGGCCGACCACGATGTTCAGGCCCATCGCGGTCGCGGCGAAGATCATCACCTGGGTCGCGATCGACATGTTCGCGTCGGAGCCGTTCTGGGTGAACGGGAACAAGAAGGCGACCACGAACGCGGACAGGATGAGCACCTTGCGGTGGCGCTCCGAGACTCCGGTCAGCCAGCCCATCACCCCGGTCCGCGACAGAACCGCGATGAAGCCGCCGGCCGCGGCGAGGATGGACACGAAGGAGCCACCGTCGTCATGGTTGAGGGCGAACGCGGCGCCGAAGAGAGCAAGGGCCATCAACGCGGCGATGGCCAGGATCTCGATCCAGGGCTTGGCGACGGCGGCGGACAGGGTGGGGCGCCGTTCGGAGACCATCAGCCGTGTGCCGACGAACGCGAGCACGGCACCGATGAGGGCGACCCAGCCGCCGTACACCACGTTGACCAGACCGCCCAGCTCCACGGCGATGCTGATGAGGATCAGCACGATGTAGAGCAACAGGCCCGTCGCGCCGGCCTTGGCCCCGCGAACCCAGCCGATCCGCCACGGGAGCCGCTCGGGTTTGATGAGTCGGCCGGCGATCAGCAGTCCGGCGATGAGGACGCCCTGGATCAATCCGATCAGCTGCAATGGGGACGGGTATCCCAGCAACGTCATGTTGTCGAGCGCGTCGCGGCCCCAGGCCCACGGCAGGAAGGGTGCGAGGATGCTGATTCCGGCGCCGACGAGGGCGATGATCCGGCCGATCCCGCCGTAGCGCTGCTGGACCTCCGGCGTGATCAGTTTCGGCAGCCCGGTCATTGGCTACGCCTCTCGGGAGTGAGGAGCGATTCCGGTGGACGCGCAGACTCTCGGCGAGCGAAGGACGCGTCTGCCGGAATCGTGACGAGCGCGTGAGATCTTGCGGCGCCGGTGACCGCGGAGCGCGGAGCGCGACCACTCAACACCGTCATGCGCGATCCACCACCCGCGCACCGAGCAGGCCCTGAGGCCTGAACACCAGAACCAAGATCAAGATGACGAACGCCCAGACGTCCTTCCAGGCCGACCCACCGAACTGGCCGGGGATGAAGGTCGCCATCGCCTCGATGACCCCGAGCGTGAGGCCGCCGACCACGGCGCCGGCCACATTGCCGATGCCGCCGAGCACCGCCGCGGTGAAGGCCTTCAGACCGGCCAGGAAGCCGATCTTGAAGTCGACGTTGGTGTAGCGCAGGCCGTAGCAGAGTCCCGCCACAGCGGCCAGGGCGGCGCCGACCGCGAAGGCGACCATGATGATCCGGTCGACGTTGATGCCCATCAGGCGCGCGGTGTCGGGGTCTTGCGAGGTGGCCTGCATGGCGCGACCCAGCCGGGTCCGGTTGATGAAGATGTAGAGCAGTACAGAGCAGACCAGCAGCGCGCCGACCGTGAACAGCGCCGCTCGCTGGATGGTGATGCCGCCGATGGTGAAGGCCGGACCGGTCACGTAATCGATCTGCGGGAACGGAATGGCTCGCTTGCTGTCGGGGAATCCAGGGATGTCGCCGTAGAAGAGCCGGACGAACTCCTGAAGGAAGATCGAGACGCCGATGGCGGTGATGAGCGGGGCCAGCCGCGGTGCGTTGCGCAGCGGCCGATAGGCGTAGCGCTCCATCAGCAGGGCCGTGCCCACCGATGCGATCACACCGCCGAGCAGCATCAGCGGCAGCATCCAGATCGAGGTAACACCGCCCGGAACCAGCAGCCAGACCGTCAAGGCACCGAACGCACCGATCATGAAGATCTCGCCGTGGGCGAAGTTGATCAGTTGAATGATCCCGTAGACCACGGTGTAGCCGACGGCGATGAGTGCATAGAGGGCACCCAGCGACAGCCCGTTCACGAGCTGCTGCAGAACCTCAGTCAAAGAAGCCTCCCGACACCGGTTGGGCCGATCCTGCCACGGGTCACGGCAGTGCGGCAGCAGTGCACGCCAAGCCGAGGATCGAAATATCGTCGAAGACGACGAGGGCGACGAGCCATGCCATGCATCGCCCGTCGCCCTCGGCCAGTCTCCCTCAGATCCGGCTCTCCGCCTGGCTCACTTGGCGGCCTTGGTGGCCTCGGTGGCCCACTTGCCGTCCGTCACCTTGTAGACGGTGATGACCTTATTGGTCGTGTCGCCGAACTCGTCGAACGAGACCGGACCGGTCGCGCCCTCGAAGTTCACCTTCTGGATCGCGTCGATCGTGGGCTGACGCGCCGACTTGGCATCGGCGGCGCTGGCCAGCGAGGTCTTCAGGCCGTTGATGATCGCGTTGGCCGCGTCGTAGGAGTACGCGCCGTACGCGCCGTAAGGCTCCTTGAACCCGGCGGCGGCGTAGTCGGTGACGAACTGCTTCGCCGAAGCCAGCGTCTCGGTGGGAGCGCCGACCGAGGTGGCCAGGTCGCCGTTGGAGGTCTTGCCGGCCAACTGGATGTAGGCGGGGTCGAAGATGCCGTCGCCGCCCATCAGCGGAACGCTCAGCCCCGCCGCCTTGGCCTGCTGGCTGAGCGGGCCGGCCTGCGGGTACTCGCCGCCGTAGTAGACCAGCTGCGGGTTGGAGCCCTTGACCTTGCTGATGACGGCGGAGAAGTCCTTGTCGTCGGGGTTGATCGTCTCGGCGTCCACGATCTGACCGCCGGCCGCCTTGAAAGCATCAGTGAAGGCCGCGACCAGGCCCTGACCGTACGCCTTCTTGTCATGGATGGTGGCGACCTTGGTGAAACCCGCCTCGTACGCGTACTGAGCGGCCACCGGGCCCTGCACGGCATCGGTGGTGCAGGTCCGGAAGTAGCCGGGGTACGACCGCTTCGGGTTGTTCAGATCGGCACCCTTGGTCAGGGTCGGGTTGGTGTTGGCCGGAGAGATCTGAGCGATCGTCGCCGCGCTGAGCACCGGCTGAACCGACTGCGAGACCGACGAGTTCAAGGTGCCGACCACACCGACCACCTGGTCCTCGCCGGCGAGCTTGGTCGCGGCGTTCTTGCCGACGTCGGGCGTCGCCTGGTCGTCCTGCGCGTCCATCTCGAGCTTCCAGCCCGGGATCAGGTTTTTCTCATTCGCCTGCCGGATCGCGAGGTCGACCGAGTTGCGGATGCCGAGACCGAGGGCGGACAAGTCGCCCGACAGCGGTGCGATCACACCGATCTTCGCGACCTTCTCGCTGCTGCTGGCGCCTCCGCCTGACTCACTCCTCGATCCGCAGGCGGACAGAGCCAGCGTTGCCGCCAACACCGTGATCCCGGCCGCGACGAGCCGTTGCTTGCGCACGTGTTCTCCTCCTGTAGTGGCTGATCCGACCCCGTGTGGGTCGGACGTCAGGTCGGATCCCTGCCAAAGCGGTTCGCCGAGCCCTGGACTCCCCGAGTCTGAAGCGCACCCTACGTCCGCAATTCTCAGGAAACGCCAGCGTTCCTCAGCGTGTTGCCCGTTTGTTACGCGATTGCAAGCGCACCGGGATGATCGGGCCCTACTTCTTCCGGCTCGCACCTGCCCCGTGCTCAATGACGCCCTCGGCCACCTCGCGCATCGACTTGCGCAGGTCCATCGCGGTCTTCTGGATCCAGCGGAACGCCTCCGGCTCACTCAGACCCAGCCCGGTCTGCAGCAGGCCCTTCGCCCGGTCGACGGCCTTGCGGGACTCGAGCCGCTCGGTCAGGTCCTCGACCTCCGCCTCGACCGCGACGATCTCGGCGTAGCGGGCACGGGCGATCTCGATCGCCGGGATCAGATCGGCCTTGCCGAACGGCTTCACGACGTACGCCATGGCCCCGGCCTGACGGGCCCGGTCGACGAGCTCACGTTGGCTGAAGGCGGTCAACATCACGACCGGCGCCACCCGCTCGGCGGCGATCTGCTCAGCGGCGCTGATGCCGTCGAGCTTGGGCATCTTGACGTCCATCACGACCAGATCCGGCTTGAGTTCGGTCGCGAGCGCCACGGCGGCCTCACCGTCGCCGGCCTCGCCGACGACCTCGTAGCCCTCTTCGGTGAGCATCTCGACCAGATCGAGGCGGATCAGCACCTCGTCCTCGGCCACCAGGACTCGGGTCGGACCAACCTCGGGACCGGTCTTGTTCTTTCCGTTCGTCACGGGCTCACCTTATCCAGCCCGTGTTACGAAACCACGGCGCCAGAGCCCAGGTGGACCGCTGGTCCGACGGGGTGTGGCAGAATGTCGCCGCTCACCGAGCCGACGGCGACAACCGCCGGATCGGGGATGCCGGGGTGGCGGAATGGTATACGCGGACGGCTCAAACCCGTCTGTCCGCAAGGACATAGGGGTTCGACTCCCCTCCTCGGCACTCTCTCTGGAAGCCGGCTCGCGACGCCGGCGCGTTCACCGGCTACGTCGTCGCTCTTCGTGAAGGGCGGAAAGCGTTGCCCTTCACTCATCGTTCCTTCGCACGCGGGGCGCCGGCATCAGACGCTTGCCAGCCTTGCGGGCCCTGAGCCTGCCGAAGGGCCGCATCCCCACACTGTGCCCTGGGCCTGTCGAAGGGCCCGGGTCCGGCCCGGGCCTCAGTTCTGCTGCACGGTCCGGGCGAGGGCGGGGGGCATGTAGTCGTACCGCTTGAAGGTTCGGGTGAAGGTGCCCGTGCCGTGGGAGACCGAGCGGAGATCGATGGGATAGCGGGCCAGCTCGTGCGCGGGGATCTCGGCGTACACCCGGACGTAGCCGCTGAGACCCGACGCCTCGGTGCCGTGGACGAAGCCGCGACGGCCCCGCAGGTCGGCGAGCACCGAGCCGAGCGAGTCCTCGGCCACGGTGATCTCGACCTCATCGATCGGCTCCAGGAGCGAGACCGTCGAGTCGTTCGCGGCGTCGCGCAGCGCGAGCATCGCAGCGGTCTGGAACGCCATGTCGGAGGAATCCACCGAGTGAGCCTTGCCATCGACGAGGGTGATCCGTACGTCGACCACCGGGTAGCCGGCGAGCACGCCCTTCTCCAGCTGGGCGCGGACCCCTTTCTCCACCGACGGGATGTACTGCCGGGGCACAGCACCGCCCACCACCCGCTCCGCGAACTCCACCCCGGACCCGCGGTCGAGTGGCTCGACCTCCAGCTTGCAGATCGCGTACTGGCCATGGCCGCCGGACTGCTTCACCAGGCGGCCGAGTGCCTCCACCGGCCGGACGAAGGTCTCGCGCAGCGAGGTCCGCAGCGGTTCGACCTCCACCTGGACATGCCACAGCTCCCGAAGCGCGGTCAGCAGCTTGTCGACGTGGGCCGGGCCCATCGCCCAGAGCACGATCTGGTGGGTCTCGGGGTTGTGCTCCAGTCGCATGGTGACGTCCTCGGCGACCAGCCGCTGCAGGGCCGAGCCCAGGCGCTCCTCCTCCGCGCGGGAGGCCGCATGGATGGCGACCGGCAGCAGAGGCTCGGGCAAGAGCCAGGGCTCGATCAGCGCCGGCCGTTCCGCAGTCGACAGCGTGTCGGAGGTCTCCGCGGCGGTGAGCTTGGACACCAGCACCAGGTCGCCGGCCACCGCATGCGTGGTCGGACGAGCCTCGTCCCCCAGCGGAACCGACAGCGGGCCGACCCGCTCGTCGTCGACGTCGTGGTCGGCGTGCGCATCGGTGTGGTGGAACGCGAACTGCTGGAGGTGACCGCAGACGTGCAGGACGGTGTCGGGGGTCAGCGTTCCCGAGAAGACCCGGACCAGCGAAAGCCGGCCGACGTAGGGCTCGCTGGTCGTCCGGACCACCTCGGCGACCAATGGGCCGGACGGGTCGCAGGCCAGGGGGCCGAAGTCGCCCCCGTCGGCGGTGAGCACCTGCGGCAGCGCTGCCGCGGTGGGCGCCGGGAAACCCTGCTCGAACAAGATGTAGAGCTCCTCCAGACCCACACCGGAACTGGCGTGCGTCGGGATGATCGGGAAGAACCGCGCGGTGGCCACGGCCGCGCGCAGGTCGTCGACGACGGTCGCGAGCTCGATCTCCTCGCCGTTGAGGTGCCGCTCCAGCAGCTCCTCGTCCTCGGACTCCTCGATGATCGATTCCATCAGCTCCGCGCGGCGCGCCTCGATCAGCTCCCCCTCGGCGGCGTCGGGCGGGCGGGGCGCGGGATCCCCGCCGACGTACACGGCCTGACGCAGCAGGTCGAGCAGTCCGGTCATCGAGCCGTCATCGATCAGCGGAAGTCCCACCGGCTGGGCGTCCCCGAACACGCGCCGGCACCGCTCGACGGTCTCGTCGAAGTCGGCGCGAGCCTGCTCGAGCTTGGTCACCGCGACCGCCCGGGGCTTGCCATTGACCTCGCACTCGCGCCACAGCAGGCGGGTCGCGTCATCGATCTCGCCGGCGGCGGAGACGACGAACAGCACGGCGTCCGCCGCTCGAAGACCCGCCCGGACCTCACCGACGAAGTC
>DASTGF010000401.1:0-2010 GCA_035719255.1 Microlunatus sp.
CGGTCATCGTGTGGATGTCCTTTCGAGAGTGCTGTGAGAGGTTCACTCGAAGGATCACGCGATGACCGCTACCTGGCCTCGGCAACACGCCGACCACCAAGATCACGACCACTGCGTTACACCACTATCAGGGACGTAACCGATCCAGGGCAATCCGGGCACCTGTACGGACGGTCGCGAACATTGGCAGTCGAGACCCCGATTGAGACCCACCTGATGGTTTGGACAGGAGCGTGGAGCATTGCTGAGCAGTTGGCCAGGTTGAGGTCGCGGTCGATGGACCGGGTCGCCGCCATGGATTGTTTTCAGGGTTATCGGCTCTGCGGGGTACTGCGGCAGATGGCGCTTATCGGTACCTTCGGCGGCGCTTCTACCTGAGGTGGGCCTCCCAAGTGCGGCGCTGGTCAGCAGCATTCACCAGCATTAGTTGTCGCAGTTGCGGAAGCCGCGGACGATGCGGCGGTGAAGCTCGATCAGACCGCTCACCGCCTCGGCGCTGCTATTGAGCGCGCGGATGGGGTGGGCGGGGTTGACCGGGCAGAGGGCCTGGGCGATAGTCGGCAGTGGCCGTCGGGTGGCTGGTGCTCGGCAGGCGGCCGCGGGGAGGTCTGGATCATGGGGATCGCTATCAATACACGCTTCGGGTTTCGCGTTGTGCTGCTCGCTATCGGGTTGTGCACCGGCGTCGTGACGAGTCTGCTTCCGGCTGGGTCCGCGGTTGCCGCCGTGCGCACGCCGATCGAAGTCGACGTCTCGCTGCTTAGTTCGCAGACGGAGGACAGCGACACGCTGGTTAGTGACACCTTCAGCACGCATGCCGGCAACGAGTTGTTGGTGGCCATGTTCTCGGCCGACGGTCCCTACGACCCAAATGATCGGGTCAATGTGACGGTGCAGACCATCAGTTCGGTCACCGGGTGCGGACTGACCTGGAGCCAGGCGTCGGACCAAGCGAATTATGCGCCTGGGGTAGCCGCGGTCTTCACCGCGTATGCGACTTCGCCGGTCAGTGACTGTCAGGTCAGCGGTGAGTTGGCGTCCTCGTTCGACGGCCTGGTGGCCGTTCTGTCGTTCACCGGTGCCGCTCCGGAGCTGGCCGATGTGCGTCCGGTGTCCAATCACTACGATTCGGCCGGTTACGGCGCCGTGGACGTTCCGGTCGACGGGGGGATCGTCTACCAGGTCGGTCACAACTGGAGTGTCGCGGAGCAGCCGGTGCGCGTGAGCGGAAATGGGACCCGGGCGTATCAGGATCCGGTTCCGGCGTCGGTCGTCGATACGTACCTCAGTTCCAAGGGTGACACCTCGTGGGTGTCCAAGATCGACGAGCCGTTGCCGGGAATGGCGGCGGGGACGGACACGGCCGCCAGTATCGGGACCTGGTTCGCTGAGGTCGGTTACACCAATGCTGTGACGATCTCGATCCGGCCGGCCTGAGCAAACCGGCCGCGCGGGCGCCCGGCCGGATAAGCGGTCCGGTCGAGTTGAAATCGTGTCCGCGTGAACGAGGCGGCCATTTTCCGAACTTGGGTCGCATGAGCAAGTCCGGCCGCTTCGGGAGTCTGGTTGCGTGAGCGGGTTGGCCGCTTCGGGTCCGGTCGCGTAAGCAAAGTCGGCCGGGTGGAAAGTGAGACCTGAGTTGCGCCAGATTCGCTGGTTTGGCGGGTCAATGTGGTGTTGGCTAGGGGTTTCGGTTCTCGACTTGCGCACTAATCCGGGGTGCTTGAACCTGTCTGGGTGGCGTATGTCCGGACGGTGAAGACCGCGAGTGGCGCGACGGCTGTGCAGATCGTGCACTCGAACCGGCGCGGCTCACGCGAGATCGAGCACATCGGATCGGCACATTCTCCGGCTGAGGTGGAGGTGCTGCGGGCGGCTGCGCAGCAGCGGCTGCGGGCGAACCAGGATGCGTTCGACTTCGGTGACGGCCGTCCGGAGGGTCAGGCGTTGCCGATCACGGCGACGCAGTCGAAGCATCTGTGGGATGCGTTGGGCTGGGCCTATGACCGG
>DASTGF010000402.1:0-24874 GCA_035719255.1 Microlunatus sp.
AGGACGCCGAACACGACCAGCACGAACGCCACCAGCGAGATCACCTCGGGCACCCGGCGGCGGCGCATCCAGGTGTGGACGGGTGAGAACAAGATGACCAGGACCAGAGCCAGCACGACCGGGGCCATCAGCCAGGCCAGCTGACGCATCACCAGGACCGCTACGCCGGCGGCGGCGAGGCCCAGCGCGAGGCCGAGAGCGCGGGGGATACCGCGGGTGGTGGTCGGCGCTGCTTCCGCAGCGCTCGGTGAGGCCTGCGCCGGGCCGGAAGCCGCCTCGGCCGCGACGTCGGTGGCGCCTTCGGATCCGCTCGGCGGCACGGGTGGGGAGAGGTCCGCGGACTCCTCGGCCGGACGACGATCGCTCATGGTGCCTACGTGCTCTCTCTTCGCCGGATCGGGACTTCTCGCTGGACCTGGACTGATGGGTGGATCGGGACGGCACGCGCTGGTCGAGCCGGAGGCGCTCCCAGGCGGTGATGACCGGAATCGTCTCACCGCGCGCCCAGAGCGGTAGCTGATCGGCACGGTGCGGACTCCCGGAGCGCCAGGAGGCGCCGAGGCGAACGATTCAGCGACTCCGCTCGCGATCGGCCAGGTCCCAGACGTATCGAGCGACCGGCCCGAAGCTGCAGGCGTCGGTGACCCCGGGGGTCCTGCGGGTCCAGCACGCAGCCGGCATCCCCGTCGAGGGCCACGGCCTCCACGCTTGGCCCGCCCGGGCGGTGGTCGAGGGGGCATAGCGGCGCGTACACATGCCGCTCGCCCCAGGGCTCGAGTGGCGGTGCCGACGCCACCTCCCGGCCCTGGACGTACGCCAGGTCGGGGACGGTCTCGGCCCACAGGTGCGGAATGCCGAACGCGTCCCGGAAGATCGCGACCCGGCCAGCGGCGGGCCAGGAAGTCGGTCCGTCGGGCATGGGCCCGGTCTGGTCGACGGCGTCCGCGGATCGCTCCTGCCCATCGCGGTCCCGGGCTACAGTGGTGCACCGTGTCCAGAGCCCGGTTGAGCAACGCGCAGTCCAGTGCGGTGGCTGAGTTGCTGCGGGTCGCGCCCGTCGCCGACCGGCTCGGCGCGCTGTTCGAGCAGGCCGGGCACGAGATCTTCCTGGTCGGCGGCAGCGTCCGCGACGCCCTGCTCGGCCAGCTCGGTCACGACCTCGATTTCACCACCTCGGCGCGCCCCGACGAGGTGGAACGGCTGCTGCGCCGCTTCTCCCCGACCGTGTGGACGATCGGCAAGGCATTCGGAACGATCGGCTGCAAGGTGACCGATGGCGACGTCAGCTGGGTGATCGAGGTAACGACCTACCGCGCCGACGCGTACGAGCCGGACAGTCGCAAGCCGATCGTCGAGTTCGGAGAGACTCTCGACGGGGACCTGGTGCGCCGCGACTTCACTGTCAATGCGATGGCTGTGGCGTTGCCGAGCAAGCGGTTCGAGGATCCGTACGGTGGGCTGGCCGACCTCGCTGCAGGAGTGCTGCGGACCCCGACGACCCCGCAGATCTCCTTCAGCGACGACCCGCTGCGGATGATGCGGGCGGCGCGGTTCGCGGCCACGCTCGGCTTCCAGCCGGTGCCCGGGGTGATCGCGGCGATGCGCGGGATGGCCGAGCGGATCGAGATCGTGTCCGCCGAGCGGGTCAGAGACGAGCTGTCCAAAATGGTGCTGGCCGATCGTCCACGTCCCGGGTTGGCGTTGCTGGTTGCCACCGGGCTCGCCGATCGGGTGCTGCCCGAGCTGCCCGCACTCCGGCTGGAGCGCGACGAGCACCACCGGCACAAAGACGTGTTCGAGCACTCGCTGACCGTGCTCGACCAGGCCATCCAGCTGGAGCACCAGCGTCTGCCCGAGCCCGATCTCACCCTCAGGCTGGCCGCTCTGCTGCACGACATCGGCAAGCCGGCCACACGCCGGTTCGAGAGCGGCGGCAAGGTGACGTTCCACCATCACGACATGGTCGGGTCCAAGCTGGCCCGCAAGCGGCTGACCGCGCTCCGCTTCCCGGGCGAGGTGGTCAAGGACGTCGCGAGACTGGTCGAGCTGCATCTGCGCTTCCACGGGTACGGCGACGGTCAGTGGACCGACTCCGCCGTCCGTCGGTACGTCCGCGACGCCGGAGACCAGCTGGTTCGCCTGCACATCCTCACCCGGGCCGACTGCACGACCCGGAACCAGGCGAAGGCGGCCCGGTTGCGCACCGCGTACGACCAGCTGGAACAGCGGATCGGCGTGCTGGCCGAGCAGGAGGAGCTGGCCGCGATCCGTCCCGATCTGGACGGCGAGCAGATCATGGCCGTGCTGGGTATCGCACCCGGTCCGGAGGTCGGCCAGGCCTACCGGATGCTGCTGGAGCACCGGATCGAACATGGGCCGTCGCCGGTGGAGGACGCCGAGAAGCTGTTGCTCAGCTGGTGGTCGGCTCGCGCGTGATCGCCTCGGAGGCGTCGACCGGAGCCACCCGTGCAGGGTTGCGCCAGGTGCCGAGGATCGAACCGGCGATGATCAGCGGGAAGCCGATCACCAGGCCGAGGGTGATGGGCTCGGACAACACCAGCGCGCCGAGCAGGATGGCAACCGCCGGGTTGACGTAGGTAATCAGGGTCATCCGCGCCGGTCCCGCCTCCGCGATCAAAGCGAACATCACCATGAAGGCCCCGGCCGTACAGACCACCGCCAGCACGATGACCGAGCCGATCGCCGCCGTACTCACCGAAGCGGGCCGCAGTGCCACCGCGAACGGGACGTAGACGACCGCAGCGATCAGCAGGGACCAGCTGATCACCCCGATCGAGGGGAGATGGGAAAGCCGCCGGGCGACGATGATCGGGCCGACCGCATACCCGACGACGACACCGAGGAGCTGCAGCACCGCGACCATGTCGTCGAAACGCAGATCCAGCCCCACCAGCACGACCACGCCGAGCAGTCCGAGGACCAGGCCGAGGACGCGGCGAGGCCCGAGCCGGTCCTGACCGGTCGCGGTGAGGATGATCGCGGCCACGATCGGCACCATGGCGATCAGCAGCCCGGTGGTCGAACTGGTCAACCGGGTCTCGGCGTGACCGATCAGCACCCAGGGGCCGACGATCTCGACGCCGGTGTACAGGAGCAGCCACCGCCACTGAGCCAGCACCGGGCGCAGGGCTCGTGCCCGCACCGCGAACGGGAGCAACAGCAGCGCGCCGAGGGCGGTTCGCCCGAAGGCCACCACCACCGGGTCCAGCTCGGTCACCGCGATCCGGATGAAGAGATAGGGGATGCCCCAGAACACGCCGAGCGTGACGAAGAGGATCCAGCCGCGCTTGCTCACGCGCGACACCGTACGCCGAACCTCTGCCATTTCCCGCCCGAGTTGTCAGCTGCACGACGAACTCGGGCCCCCTGGGTCCGAACACCTCGGGGCGTCGGGGTGCGGGCCTCAGCGGGGTCGGTTGCGGGTGGCGTGGCGGCGGGCCAGGACAGCCGTGCTGGCTCCGGCCACGACGAGCAGCGCTACGACGAGGGCCCAGAGCCAGCCCGGCACCCCGGGCGCAGCGTCACCGGGCGTCGCCGGGGCCGTTGTCTGCGGGGTGGGGGCGCCCACTGAGCCTGGAGGGCCCGGAGCGGGTCCGGAACCGCCACCGGCCGTCGTCGCGGTGAAGGCGAAGGTGCCCGTGATGGGGTGCCCGTCGGCCGAGGTGACCCGCCACTGGACCGTGTAGCGCCCGGCCGGAGCGCCCCCTGCCAACTGCTGGTGGACGGTGTCGTCGATCAGACGGGCCGCACCGCTGGTCGCCGGGCCGTCGGGCCCGGTGACCACGATCACGGTTCCCATCGTGATGGCCGGCTCCTCGAAGGTGAGGACGATCTCGGCGGGCGCCACGTCGACGGTCGATCCGTCCGCGGGTGAGGTGGACCGGAGCACGTTGTGGGCCTCGGCCGGGCCGGTCGCCACCAGCGAGCCGACGAGGGCGGCCAGCAGGACGCCAACGAACCGGGCCCCGATCCGTGAGGCCCGGCTCACGCGGCACCACGTCGGCGGCCGACCAGCGCTACCACCAGGGCCGCTGCGCCGAGCATCAATGCGATGCCGGCCAGGACGCGGGCCGTGGTGTCGGTCGAGGCAGTCGCTGTGGTCTCCGCGGTCTCCTGCGCCGCCGGTTCGCGCGAGACGGCGGAAGGCTCTGACCCGCCGGCGTCATGGCCCTCGCCGGTGGCGGCGGCGATGGTGAACTCCGGCGCAGGATGCTCCGGCTCCTCACCGGAGGGCGGCGTCTCCTGATCCCACCTCACCACGGTTCCGTCGGAGTACGTCTGGCTCGTGGGCAGCAGGATCGTGGTCGGGTCGGGCAGCGGCCCCACGGAGATGGCGAAGTCCTGGAACTGTGCCGGGCCGATCTGGGTGCCCTTGGCGGCGGTCCAGGTGACCGTGGTGATCGCCTCGGTGATGGTGGTGCCCTCGACGTCGACCGGCTTGGCGAGCTTCTGGTGGGTCGTGGTGGCGGACCAGCCGGGCACGGGCCGGGTGCTCACGGACAGGAAGGGAGTCTCGGTGGGCAGGCTCGCCTCGACCTTGACCGTGCCTGCGGAGGCGGACTCGTTCGGTACGCGGAAGGTGAGCACGGTGAACGATCCGGCGGTCGGCTCGTCGGCTTCGACGTGGACGTGGGCGGAGGCGGGAAGGGCGCCGGCCAGCAGGAGGCCACCGGCGGCGAGGGCCGCGGTGGCAACGCGGTCCGCTCCGCGGCGCCGGCGGAACGCCGACGGATGACGGGATGCCGACGGATGACGGGTTGTAGAGGGGTGACGGGATGCGGGGATCACGGGAGGAACTTTCCGGTTCGAATGATGGTGAGACCGCTCGAGGGCGGCCAGGAGCCGCCGCCGGTGGAGGCGGAGCGTTGGCCCTTCGGCGGGCTCAGGGCACAGGGGTCTGTTCAGGCCTTCGGCAGACTCAGCGCGCAGCCACGGCAGACCGCATGTCGGGAGGGCCACGGGCGTCGACGTCGGCCGGGCGAGCGGCAGCGGCCAGCCGGGCGGGCGGCAGCGGCCGGGTCGGTCGCGGGCGACGAACGCTGAAGGCGGGAGCGGCCGACGCCGCCTGGACGATGGAGTCGGCCAGCCGCCACAGCCAGCGTTCGCCGCGGGCCAGCAACCAGGCGGTGGCAACCGTCGCGAGCAGGTGGGCGACCAGCATGCCGGATCCGGACCCGGCCACCGCCTCGTGCGGGGTGGCCACGCAGGCGGCCATGGCCGCGCCGTGGTTGAACCCGCTGGTCGGCGGACAGGCGCCGATGCTCATCGAGGGCGTGGCCATCGAGGTGGTGGCGAACACCTCGTGAAGCACGACCTGCTCCACCGCGAGCACGCCGCCCAGCAGCCAGAAGCTGCAGCGGCGAGCGGTCAGCGTGAGCGCCAGCAGGCCGACCACGAAGGCGCTGATGCTCAGTACCCCGGCGCCGGGAGGGGCCCCGCCCGCTGCCATGTGCGCGGCCGTGGCGAGAAGCATCGAGGCGCCGCCGAAGGCGGACACCCGCAACAGCCGGGACCGTCCGCGCAGCGGAGTTCCCGCAGTCGGCGTCCGGCGGATGCCGGGCTTCCGATCACTCATCGGAACCACTGGTGTCACGCCGGTGCAGGGCCGCGAGTCGCTCGTTGTAGCGCCGCAACTCGGCATCACCGTCCCGGTCGGCCTGGCGGTCCAGTCGCCGGCTCTCCCGCCGGTCGCTTCCGAACCAGACCACGAGCAGGGCGATCGCCAGGATGAACGCCGGCAGATCGCCGGCTCCCCAGGCGATGCCGCCGCCGCGCTGCTGGTCGGCGAGCAGGGCCGCGTCGTCGGTATAGCCCAGGGCGTGCCACCAGTCCGGAGCCAGCAGCGACGCCGACGACATCAAGGTGATGCCGAAGATCGCGTGGAAGCCCATCGCCATCAGCAGCAGCACCAGCCGGAAGGGGTACGGCGGCCGTTCCGGCCCCGGATCGGTGCCGATCAGGGACCAGATGAACAGATAGCCGACCAGCAGGAAGTGGGCGGTCATCACGACGTGCCCGCCGTGGGTGAACATCGCCAGCGGAAACAGGAACGAGTAGTAGAAGACGACCAGGCTGACGATGAAGAATGCCTCGCTGAACAGCGGGTGGCCCAAGACCTTCATGGCGCGCGAGTGCACCATGCGCAGCAGCGTCTCGCGCGGGCCCATGCTGCCGTCGGTCCGGGCGCGCAGCGCACGCAGGGCAAGAGTGATCGGCGCGCCCAGCACCCACAAGAAGGGCACCGCGATCATCAGCATCATGTGCTGGAGCATGTGGGTGCTGAAGTGCAGCCGCCCGTACACCCCGATGCCACCGCTGGTGACCATGACCAGCAAGAGGCAGCCGGCCACCCAGGCCACCGTTCGCGCGACCGACCACCGATCGCCGCGCCGCCACAGCCGCACGACGCCGACCAGATAGATGGCGGCGGCGGCGACGGCGACGGTGAGCCAGAGCAGATCGGGATAGAACGCCGTGAAGTACGTCCAGGGGGTCAGCGGCGGCGGAGCGGTGTAGCCGAGGAGCGCCGTCACCGGGTCGAGCACCTCGTCGGGGACGGGTGGCGCCGATTGTGACAGAGCGACCGCGAGGCCGACGGTGGCTCCCATCACCACGAGCTCGACGGCGGCGAGCCGGGCGAACCCGTGCCGGATCCGGTCGATCCGCCGCAGGGTGTAGCGGCGATGGGCGAGTCCGGCCAGCCCCAACGCACCCAGGGCGAGAGTCTTGCCGAGCACGAGTGCGCCGTACGGGGTCAGCAGTCCCGCGAACGAACCCAGCCGAAGAGCGGCGTTGACCACACCCGACAGGGCCACCGCCAGATAGCACCAGCCGGCGAGACTGGAATAGCGCCGTGCGATGGTCGGCAGCTGGTCGTCGAGGCGCCGGGCGATCAGCAGCACCGCGGCCAGCCCGCCGATCCACAGGCAGGCGCCGACGAGGTGGAACGCCAGGCTGTCCACGGCGTTCATGTGGTCGCGGGACCCGGAGGCGTGACCGGTCAGTGCGAGCGGCAGCAGGGAGACGATCGAGAACACCGCGGCCCAGGTGAGCGTGGTGATCCGCGTGGCGAGGATGGTCAGGTTCGCCGTGATGAGCACAGCCAGCAGGCTCGCGCCCAGCTCGCGGCCCAGGTCGACCTGGCTGACGAACGAGATGACGACGGACACGAACCCGGATGAGCCCGGCGGGAGCCCCGACACCTCCGAAGCGGTGAGCACGAGGACCACCAGCGAGGTGATGGTCCAGGCGACCGCCGCGCCGGCCGCGGCCCGTGCGAGCGGTACGCGTACGCCGCCGAGGCTGTCCGGGTCCGGATCGGGGCGCGCGCTGACCAGCCAGCTGGCGGTGATCAAGAAGCCGACGGTGGCCGCCGCGGTCAGGTCACGCAACGTCTTGGCGGCGGGCAGGCCGTAGCGGACCAGGGCGCCCGGATCGAAGTCGCCGAGATCCTCGGTCAGGTTCCCGGTGAGGCCCAGCGCGAGGATCGAGACGGCGATCCCGACGGCGCCGGCGGCCGCGGCGACGCCCAGCGCCGGGCGCCGGAGTCCGGTGACGCCACGCGTCCTCGTGCCCGGTCCGCCGGGACCGGTGTCGGCCCGCATGCGGACAGTCTAGGGAGGTGCACCGGGCCCGACCCTTGCTGAGGCCGATCGTCCCGGCCCCGGTGCGCGGGGTCGGTTCAGTTGCGTGGAGCGTTCAGCTGAGCGGGGCCGTTCAGCTGCGCGGAGTCAGGCCGAGGTGCGCAGCGACTCGGTCCCCGCGTCGAGCGCCAGGCCGCGGGTGGACAGCGTGAACCACACCCCGATCAGCAGATAGCAGCCGGCGAGCACCGCGAGCATCGCGACGGATGTTCCGTCGACCGGGACGATCAGCGCCGCGAGCGCGGCGGCCGCGACCAGCACGACGTTGAAGATCATGTCGTAGATGACGAAGACCCGGCCCTTGAACTCGTCGTCGACATGGGCCTGGACGAGGGTGTCGACGCAGATCTTGATGCCCTGCGCGGTCAGCCCGAGCAGGAAGCCGGCCACCATCAGCCAGGCCGGGACGTAGATCGCGCCGGGCACCAGTTGGAACACCGCGGAGGCGAACAGGCAGGCGATCATCCAGGCGCGGACGCCGATCCGTGCCGTGATCGGCGGGGTGATCGCCGCGGCCAGCACGAATCCGGCACCGCTGAACACGACCAGCAGACCGAGGTCGGCGATCGCCGGTTCCACCTCGGTGATCGGGTGGAAGTAGTTCCGGAAGACGAGGATGGTGGCCACCGTGACCACGCTGTAGACGATCCGGTGGAGACCGATGGTGATCAGACCCAGCCCCGCGGGACGGCGTCGGTGGAGGTGACGCAGTGCGGCCACCAGCCCGGCGACGATGTCGCTCGCGCGGGGCGGCTGCTCGTCGTCGGGTCCGAGCGTGCGTCGCGGAATGCGCAGCGCGAGTGAGGCGCTGACCGCGTATCCGACCGAGGCCAGCGCGAACACCGCGCCGTTGGCGACGTAGTCGGGCAGGGTGGCGCCGAGTCCGAGCCGGACGGTGGTCGCGATGCCGGCACCGACCAGCGCTCCGACCGGGCCGATGGTGGGCACCACCGAATTGGCCACCATGTACTCCGCCGGTTCGATGGTGTGCGGCAGGGCCGCCGACAGGCCGGCAAGCAAGAACCGATTCAGACTCATCGCCAGCAGCACACCACCGTAGAAGAGCGTCTCCGCGCCGCCGGTGCGCAGGCCGCTGGCCACCAGCGCACCGAGCGCCAGCACCAGCAGCGCACGGGTGGTGTCGATCACGACGATGACCTGGCGTCTCGACCAGCGGTCCAGCACGATCCCGACGAACGGTCCGATGACCGAGAACGGCAGCAGCGTGACCGCCAGCACGGCCGCGATGGAGGCGGCGTCCGGCTGACGTTCGGGGGAGAACAAGACGTACGAGGCCAGCGCGATCTGCAGGATCCCGTCACCGGTCTGGGTGGCGATCCGGATCGCCATCAGTCGCCGGAACCAGCGGTGCCGACCCAGATGGCGTAGCGACGAGACGAAACCGGTCGGGCGGTGCCGTGCCGCCGGGCCCTCGGGCGAGGTGCCGTGGGTCGCCCCGCCCTCTGCCACCGCCATCGTCTCGGACGTCGCGGTCTCGCCGATCGGGAGCGACGCCTGGTCGGAGTCCCTGCGGCGGGTGCTCATCTCACCCCTTGGGGTACTTCTTCACGTACGCCGCCAGCGTGTCGTTCTTCAACGCCTTCGACAGTTCCGCCAGCTTCGCCTCGTCGACCACGTCGACATCTTCTCCGTTGACCGCCATGAATCCGCTCAGGGGGGCCTGCAGCAGCACGATGTCGTCGGACTTCAGGCGCAGCGACAGTGCGGTGTTGCGGATGTCGGCGTCGGTCAGGGTCTGGTCGACCGTGATGTTCTTGGCCACGTTGCCGACGAACTTGGTGAACGTGACCGGATCGGCCACCACGTCCGCACTGAGCGCCTTCTGCACGATCGCCTTGATGACGTTGCGCTGATTCGCGGCCCGGTCGAGATCTCCGCCGGGCAGCGAGTGCCGCTCACGGACGAACCACAGGGCCTCCTTCCCGGCGATGGTGATCTTCCCCTTCGGGTAGTCGTAACCGTGCGAGCTGAAGGCGGTCTTGTTGGTGACCGTGACCCCACCCAAGTCCTTGGTCAGGTCGATGAAGCCCTGGAAGTCGATGATCACGACGTGGTCCATCGTGATCCCGAGCAGGTTCTGCAGGGTTTCCACGGTGAGCTTCGGGCCGCCGAACGAGTAGGCGGCATTGATCTTGTTCTTGCCGTAGCCCGGAATGTCGACGTACATGTCCCGCGGGAAGGAGATGATGTAGGCCTTGTCCCGGTTCTTGTCCAGATGTACGACCATGATCGAGTCGCTGCGACCCTCGCCCGGGTCCGCGCTGCGGCTGTCGGAGCCCAACAAGACGTAGTCCAGGGTGCCACTTTCCGGCTGGGTGCTCGGAGCGGTCGAGGAGGTTCCGGTGCCGGGCAGGGTGTCGGCGCGGTTGATGTTCTGGGTGATGCTGCGGTTCACTGACGCGGCGTAGATCGCGCCGGCCCCCAGTGCACCGACCACCAGCACCGCGACGGCGATCAGGATCGTCCGGAGGGTGCGGCGCCGCTTCTTCGGCGGGACGCCGGACTCGCCTGCGGGCGCAGTCCGATCAGGACCTTGAGCGATGGACAACGGGTGAGATTCCTCCGGCTGGACGACCTTTCCAGTGTATTGCCTCGTCCCACACCGAATTCAAACTGGCAAAGTATACGCTTCATCACATGAGTCGGGCGGAGGAGGCGGCGCGACGCGCCGAGCTCGCGGCGAACCAGCAGCGGGCGGAGTCGGCCAAGGCCCGAGAACTCATCGACGCCTTCCTTCGCGACGCGCGCGACGCCGGACTGAAGCCCGAACCGCTGCGGGCAACCCTGTTCGACGGTGCGACGGTGAAGACCGACAAGTCCGGCTGGTACATCCGCAAGAACCGGTCGGTGGCGGTCGGCGAGGACGGCTCGTACTACGTCCTGACCGTGCCGGGTGGGCTCAAGGAGCGGCTACGCGGCGTCCGGTTGCAGCCGACCCCGCCGCCGCTGGAGATCGGCAAGGGCGGGCGCGACGGGGAGTCCGGACCGATGGCCGACTTCCTGCGCTGGACGCTGGAGCGGCGCGGACGTACGGACTGACCGACACCGGACCCACGCCCGCGCGGGGAACGACGGCCGGCTGCGGCCTCAGATCTCCTCGGTCGCGGTGGCGGTCTTCTTGACCTTGACGAACTTCATGTACTCGTCGATGACTTCCTCGGGCTCGCCGCGCATCATCAACGTGCCCTTGTTGAGCCAGATGGCCTCGTTGCACATCTCCTTGATGCTGTTCAGGCCGTGACTGACCAAGAACATGGCCCGCGCGCTGTCACGCAACTCCGACATCTTGGCGTTCGCCTTCTCCCGGAACTTCGCGTCACCGGTGGACAGCGCCTCGTCGATCATCAAGATGTCGGGTTTCATGTGCACCGCGACCGAGAACCCGACGCGGGCCGACATGCCCGAGCTGTACGTACGCATGGGCATGTCGATGAACTCGCCCAGCTCGGTCCACTCCGCGACCTCGTCGGCCCGCTCCTCGACCTCGGCGCGGGACAGGCCGGTGGCCAGCCCGCCGAGGACGATGTTCTCCCGGCCGGACAGGTTGTTGTTGAACCCGACGCCGAGCGCCAACAGCGTGCTCGCCTTGCCCCACACCTCGATCGAGCCGCGGGTGGGGGGCAGGATGCCCGCCATCGCCCGCATCAGGGTCGACTTGCCGGCCCCGTTGGACCCGATGATGCCCATCGCGGTGCCGTTGGCCACCTCGAAGCTGACGTTCTTGATCGCCTCGACCTCGACCACACCGCGCTGCCCCCGGCCGAACCGCATCAGCGCCTGCTTGAGCGTCGGCTTGCGCTCGAAGGTGGTGCGGTAGGTGATGTCGAGGTTCTCCACCTTGACCGCGAGCGGACTGGGCCCGCCCGCCGACTTAGGTGATGCGGACAGCGAACTCACGCTCCCTCGAGACGAAGTACCAGAACCCCACGGCGACGGCCCCGAACGCCCAGGCCGCGGAGACGACCCACATCCACAGCGGGGGCACCCGGTGCTCCTGCAGCAGCATCGCGTAACCGGCCAGCAATGGATACAACGGGTTGGCCATGATGATCAGCTGCACGGTGCGGTTGAAGTGGTCCAGC
Source organism: Microlunatus sp. (assembly GCA_035719255.1). Taxonomy (GTDB): domain Bacteria; phylum Actinomycetota; class Actinomycetes; order Propionibacteriales; family Propionibacteriaceae; genus Microlunatus. The sequence goes on from DASTGF010000402.1 coordinate 11,768, forward strand.
ATCTCCGGCAGCCAGAGCACCGGAGCCAGGTACATCCACAGCCGGACGAAGTACGGCAGGAACTGCGAGGTGTCGCGGAAGTACACCTGCAGGGCGGCGAAGAAGGCCGCCAGACCCATGCTGAAGATCACCATCATGGCCAGGAAGTACAGCGCGCCGAGCATCATCGGGTGCCAGGTGGAGAGCTTGGCCAGGGCCAGGTGCAGCACCAGGTAGACCGGGATGGTCGGCAGGAAGCGGAAGAACGCCGTGCGCACGGCCGAGAGCGGGATGAGCAGCCGGGGGAAGGCGGTGTTGATGAGCAGCTTCCCGGAGCCGGTGACCGAGGTCGCGCCCTGGGTGATCGAGCTCTGGATGATGCTGAAGGCGAACAGGGTCGCCGTCAGGTGCAGGAAGAGCGTCGGATCGTGCTTACCGCGGATGATCGTGACGAGTAGGTAGTAGACGCCGGCCAGCAGCAGCGGGTTGAGGACCAGCCAGGCCTGCCCGAAGAACGTCGAGGTGTTCGCCCCGCGCATCGTGGCCCGGCTCATCTCGGTGGCGAACGGCCTGCGATGCCACAGCTCGCGCGCGTACGCTCTGATGGGCGGCAGGCCGGCGCGGTGCGGTGTGTAGTGGTGGTAGATGGGCTCGAAATCGGTGTCGGCGTTGCTGCTCTGCACCGTCGCCACAGGTCACCACCGCCTTCGAAATCGTCTCGACGCCCAGATGGGCACGGGATAGTCTGCCACGCTCCGGGGGCGGACGGCGTTCCCTTGACTCGGGGTTCGGTCAGGGCGACGGGCGGTCCGCGCCGACGTCGCGGGTGCGGAACAGAACGAACCCCAACAGCAACGCCGCGGTGGCGAAACCCGATGCGATCAGCGGGATCATCAGGCGCCCCTCCCCCCGCAACCGTGCCCGGCCGGGGTTCGTCGGGTCGTAGAGCACCTCCATCGTGTCGCCGACCCGGTGCCGCTGGCGGTAGGTCCCGTGCGCGGCGGTGTAGGTATAGGCACGGCCCTCGACGACGTACCGCACGGTGGGTGCCCGGGTCTCGGCACGGGGCGTCCGGGTGGAGCCCGCGGGCGGTCTCGGGTCGAGGGAGATGACGGTGCCGGTGGTCTGCGCGGCCCGGTGGACGAACCCGTAGTTCTGGACCGAGAGATATCCGAAAAGGGCCGCGAGTGCCAGCAGGTAGACGCAGACGATGAGGCCGAGCAGTCGGGGAAACCGCAGCCAGCGCACGTCCAGCAGCCTAACTCCGCGTGCTCACTCCTCCGTTGACGCGAGCCTGTCGCGGTCCCTGATCCGGCCCCCGCCTGTGCCGTGAGCTGGTCGAAGGGCCCCAACGGGGGCGTGCGCTTCAACAGGTCCAGGGCGCGCCGAAATCCGCGAGAAGATCTGTGGTGGACCTGTCGACCTGGCATCACGAGCGTCGTAGGAGAAGTGTCGGAATCCTCTCAGCTCGAAGGAGTTGTCGCATGAAGTACGTCCTGATGTACACCAGCACCCCGGACCTGATCGCCGAGGTGCCGGAGTCGTCGCAGCAGGAGATGTATCAGGCGGTGTTCGGCTGGTTCGAGAAGTACGCCTCCGCCTTCGCCGATTCCGGAGCCGAACTCCAGCCACCGAGCACCGCAACCTCGGTGAAGTCGGGCACGTCGGGCGGTGCGCCGGTGATCGTCGACGCGCCGTTCTCCGAGGCCAAGGAGAGCATCGGCGGCTTCAGCGTGGTCGACGTGCCCGATCTCGACGCCGCCATCGCCATGGCCCGGGAGTGGCCGATGCTCGCGGTGCCGGGGGTAGCGGTCGAGATCCGGCCGGTCGTGGACCACGGCGGCACCATGTGACCTCGGCCGACCGTCACGACGTCACCGACGAGGCCCTGGCACGTGTCGTGCGGGCCGAGTCCGGACTGATCGTCGCCTCCCTGCACCGCCGGATCGGTGACTTCGACGTCGCCGAAGAGGCGGTGCAGGAGGCGGTGGCGGCCGCACTGCGGAGCTGGCGGGTCGACGGGGTGCCGCCGAGCCCGGGGGGCTGGCTGGCCACCGCGGCCTGGCGCAAGGCGATCGATCTGCTCCGCGTCCGGGCGCGCGGACGGCGCCTCCTCGGACGGCTCGAGCAGCAGCCGTCGTTCGGTTCTGCCTCGACCGCGTCCGTCTGGACCGAATCGGCTGGAGCCGAGTCCGGCTGGCTCGAGGACCGGGTCGGACCCGACGAGCGGCTGCCGATGCTGTTCGCCTGCTGCCATCCGGCGCTGGCGGTCGAGGCCCGGCTCGCGCTGACCCTGCGCGCCGTCGTCGGCCTACCGACCGCACAGATCGCCCGCGCCTTCTTGGTGCCCGAGGCGACGATGGCCCAACGGCTGGTGCGGGCCAAACGGAAGATCACCGTGGCCGGGATCCCGTTCACCGTGCCGGAGGCCGACCAACTGCCCGGCCGCCTCGACGACGTCCTGACCGTGATCGCGGTGGCCTATGACGCGGGTTATCTCGATCCTGGCGCGGAGGCCCTCGCCGAGGACGCGATCTGGCTGGCCGAGCTCGTGGTCCGGGCGTTGGCCGACGAACCGGAGGCATGGGGGCTGTTGGCCTTGCTGACCTTCCAGTCCTCGCGGACCGCGGCGCGGTTCGCTCCGGACGGTCGGCTCCTGACGCTGGCCGAGCAGGATCGGACCCGCTGGGATCGGGTCGCCGTGGCGCGGGCCGATGGTTATCTCACGCGAGCGGCTGAGCTGCGTCGGCCCGGCCGGTTCCAGCTGCAGGCGGCGATTGCGGGATGCCACGCGTCGGCAGCGACGGCCGCCGACACCGACTGGCTGGAGGTCTTGTTGCTGCATGAGATGCTCGCCACCTTCGACCCGTCACCGGTTCTTCGGTTGAATCGCGCGATCGCGTTGGCCGAGGTGGCCGGACCCGCCGCGGCACTCACCGATCTGGAAGGACTGACCGAGCGGCTGGCGAACTACCACCTGCTGCACGCGACAAGGGCCGTGCTGCTCACCCGGCTCGGTGAGCTCGACGCCGCTCGCCAGGCCAACGAGCGGGCCTTGGCGCTCGCCCCCAACCGGGCCGAGCAGTTGCTGCTGCGCAGCCGCCTCGGGGACTGAGGCCGGCGGACCGTCGGGACCAGCACAACGCCGCCCCAGCGATGCACCAGTTCCATCGGCGAGCCCGCACGTGGCCAGGCTGCACGTAGCTCTCGCCCTGGCGGGGATCCGTCCGGCGCTCGTACGATCGAAGCGTACCCGCACGCGCTGCCGGACGACGTGCACGCGGCCACTACCTTGCTGCCCTCCGGGTCGACCCCGATCCTGGTTCGCCCGCGCTGACCCCGCGCGCAGCCCGGCCTCGAACCGTGCCGTCCCCGGCAAGGCTGCGGGGCTCCGGGCCGGTCAGCTCCGGAGCAGGTCCCGGGTCGCCTCGACCAGAGCGGTCAGCCCGCCGGCGGGCACCCGGGGCAGGCTCGGCGCAAGGTCCGTGCCGTCGAAGATCCGCTTCTCGTTGAGCACCCAGCGGCGGGCGGCACAGTGCCGGGCATGCGCTTCCTCGACCATGGCTCGTGCCAGCTGACCGAGGGCTACGGGCTCGTTGCCGAGTTCGGCGGCACGTGCAGCGTGCGACAGGCTGAAGTCGCGGTGGAACCGCCAGCGTTCGGGTCCGACCCGCGCCAGGTCGGCTGGGTAAGCCGTGTGCACCGGCAACCGTCCGGTCAACACGATCGAGCTCGCGACCTCCGCAGTGAGCGTGTAGGTCGGCAGTCCCGCGAGGTATCCGAGCAACCCGTCCACGGCGTAACGGCCGTGCTGCGCCTCGCTCGTCCAGTGCTCGACGGTGTCGAGATCACGCAGCAAGACGTCGATCCGGAGTTCCTCGAGTGAGAGCCAGGCACCACCGTTCATCAGCCGGCCCCAGGACCCGGGCGGATGAACGTCACCCAGCTCGTGCAACGGCTCCAGGTCCGGCACGCCGCGATAGTAGAGCCCGAGGTCCCAGTCTGATTGCCGCGTCGCGCGACCCGTGGCCCGGGAGCCGCCGAGCACAACGGCCGCCACGCCGGTCGTCCCGGCCAGACGCTCGACGAGCTTCGCGACGGGCCGAGGTAGGTCCGGCGTCCCCGACCGCTCGGGCTGGACGAGACCGCGCTCGGCCCCCGCATCGCTCACGTCAGCCGACGAAGATGCAGAACGGGTGCCCGGCAGGGTCGGCGAAGACATACAGCGGCTCATCGGGGTCGTCGGTGCGGTCCAGCCGGATCGTGGCCCCGAGCGCGACCGCTCGCTCCCGCTGTCGTTCGAGCTCGTCGGTGCTCTCCACCGAGCTGTCCAGGTGGAGCATCTGCGGGACGTCGTCGTCGGGCCAGCTCGAGGGCCGGACGCCTTTGGTCTGCTGGAAGGCGATCTGGGGACCACGGCCGCGCGGATCGCGGAGCACCAGCCAATCCTTGTCGGCCGGCGGTTCGTCGCCCGGTCGATACTCCAGGCCGAACAGCCGGCGGTAGAACTCCGCCAGGGTCCGGACGTCAGTGGTGTCGAGCACGACCTGAAGGATCCGGGGATAGGTCTCGGTCATGAGCGGGGCCTTTCGGTCGATGGGACGAACCGGCGGAAGGTGGCCCAGGGCAGGACCGGGGAGCGCGGAGCGCGACAAGGAGATACCGTCATCGACCCAGCATCGCGCTGGGCTCCGACACTTCTGCGAGCCGGGCCGGCCGCCAGGCGCTGATGAGCGCTCCGGCGTCGGGGTGGAACGCGTCTATCGAGGGCCTCGGCTGGTTGCGCAGGAGCGCTGGTCAGCGCTCGGGCCGCGCTCCGGCGTCCGCGAGTTCGGCGTCAGGTCTCCGCGGTGCCCTGGTGGAAGCGCTGGCGCCACCGGCCGCGCTCGCGCACCCACAACGAGCTGCGCAACGTCGATCCCCGGTCGCCGAGTGCGCGCCAGATCAGCAACAACGCGTCCCGGTCGACCCACTCCAGGGCCACCACGTCCAGGCTGACCGGTTCCGCGAGCGGTTCGATCTCCTCGAGCAGCTCCTCCCGAGTCCACAGCCGTCCCGACCGCCCGATCTCGCACCACTGCGGATGCAGCAGGGCCGCAACCTCGCCCCGGTCCGCGCGGACGTCGGCCGACAGCAGCGATCGCTCCAGCGCCACCACCTGCTCCTCGTCGGACAGGACGGGCGGTGTGGGAACGGCCACCTCGTACGCGGAGAACAGATCCTCGGGCTCACCCGGCTCGACCTCCGTCGCCGCCGTCGTCTCGCCGTGCTGCTCAGCACCCGCCTCGGCGACGGCACCCGACCCCGCGCAGAACCCCGGTCCGTGATCGGGTTCGCGCTGTTGGCTGTAGGCGACCGCGGCCGCGTTGGCCAGCCGGTCGGCCTGCTCGTTGAGGTCGTGCCCGGCGTGCCCCTTCACCCACTCGAAGCGCACCCGTCGCCCCTGCAGGGCCGCATCGAGCGCCTTCATGATGTCGACGTTCTGGACCGGCTTACCGTCGCCCTTGCGCCAGTTCTTCCGCTTCCAGCCGGGCATCCACTTGGTGATCGAATTGATCACATACATCGAGTCGCAGTAGATCAGCAGATCGTCCCCGGACGTTGCGGTCTGCCGGAGCAGGTCGAGCACCGCCGTCAGCTCGCCCATGTTGTTCGTCCCGTGCGGCCAGCCGCCGCTGGCCCAGTGGTCCTCGTCGATGTACCAGCCCCAACCGGCCGGGCCCGGGTTGCCGAGGGCGGATCCGTCAGCGGCGGCGATCAGCGTCACCGCCGCATGGTGTCAGACCGGTCGGCCCGCTGGCTGTCCGGCCCGCTGGCTGTCCGGCTCGCTCGCTGCCCGTCCCCTTCACTGTCGGGCCCCCCTCGCTGTCGGGCGTGCTCGCTCCAGGGCTCGCGCAGACGGTACGGTCGCTCGCAGATCCCGGAGAAGGAGGGAGAACGAGGTGGCCGAGAAGGTGTGGTTCGCCAGCACCAGTGGCCCGCGGCTGGCCGGACTGATCGACCTGCCCACCGAGCCGATCCGGGGTTGGGGCGTCTTCTCGCACGGCTTCACCCTGGGCAAGGACAGCCCGGCGGCCAGCCGCATCTGCAAGCAGCTGGCCAGCGAGGGCATCGGAATGCTGCGGTTCGACAACCTGGGGCTGGGGGACTCGGACGGGGACTGGGGTGACGGTTCGTTCTCCCACAAGGTCGCCGACACCGCCCAGGCGGTCGCATACATGAATGAGTCCGGTCGCGACACTCGCCTTCTGGTGGGCCATTCGTTCGGTGGATCGGCCGTGATCGCGGCGGCCCATCTGACGCCGTCGATCCGCGCCGTGGTGAGCATCGGGGCGCCGTTCGAACCCAGCCACGTGGAGCACCACTACGACGCGCTGATGCAGCGGATCATCGCCGAGGGCGAGGCGCCGTTCGTGATCGGCGGCAAGGCGCTGACCTTGCGCCGGCACTTCATCGAGGACGTACGGGCTGCCGACCTGCGCGAACGGATCAAGACCCTGCGCCGCGCGCTGATGGTGATGCACTCACCGACCGACAACACCGTGGGTATCGCCAATGCCAGCGAGATCTTCCGCGCCGCCCGCCATCCGCGCAGCTTCGTCTCGCTGGAGGGGGCCGATCATCTTCTGCTCGGACGCAACCAGGCATCGCGGGCGGCCCGGATGATCAGCGCCTGGGCGGACCCGTACCTCGCGGGCTGAGCGGGGCGGACCCTCGACGACCTCGCCGGGCCGAGGCCGGCGGCCCACGCGCCGAGGACTGTCGCAGAGCACGCGTCCGCCACTAGTGTCGGGCCCAATCGAGGTGCGGTTCCAGCGAAGGTGTGGAGAGTGAGCGCAGAACCAGTCGAAGCCGGATCCACCGTGATCGAGAACAGCCCCACGGACTGGTGGCGGCGGGCGGTGGTCTACCAGATCTATCCGCGCAGCTTCGCCGACAGCAACGGCGACGGGAACGGCGATCTCGCCGGCATCCGCCAGCGGTTGCCGTATCTGGTGGACCTCGGTGTCGATGGGATCTGGATCTCACCCTGGTATCCGTCGCCGATGGCCGACGGCGGATACGACGTCAGCGACTTCACCGACATCCACCCCATGTTCGGCTCGATCCTCGACGCCGACGCGCTCGTCGCGCAGGCCCACGCGCTCGGTCTGCGGGTGATCATCGACATCGTCCCCAACCACACCTCCAACCAGCACCCCTGGTTCACCGCCGCTCTCGCCGCCGGGCCGGGATCGCCGGAGCGGGACCGCTACTACTTCCGGGACGGCTGCGGGCCGAACGGCGACGAGCCGCCGAACAACTGGATCTCCGCCTTCGGCGGCTCCGGCTGGGAGCGCGTCATCGAGGCCGACGGGCGACCGGGGCAGTGGTATCTGCACATGTTCGCTGTCGAACAGCCCGATCTGAACTGGCGCAACGAGCAGGTGCTGGCCGATTTCGACGCGATCCTGCGGTTCTGGTTCGACCGCGGCGTGGACGGGCTGCGAGTCGACGCGGCCCCGGCGATCGGGAAGAAGGAGAGCCTGCCGGACGCCGACTACGGCGAGGAGCCGCGCTTCGTCAGCATCGACTGGGTCGACAATCCGCACTGGGACGTCGACGAGGTGCATGACGTGTTCCGCCGCTGGCGCCGGATCGCCGACGAGTACGGTCCGGACAAGATCTTCGTCGCCGAGGCGGTGGTCGGCAGCACCGAGCGCCTGAACCAGTATCTGCGGCGAGACGAGATGAACAGCGCGTTCAACTTCCCCTACCTCAAGTCGTCTTGGGACGCGACCGCGCTGCGCCGGGTGATCGGCGACACGCTGAGCTCCTTGACCGGCCTGGACCGGCCGGCGACCTGGGTGCTCGGCAGTCACGACGAGGTGCGGCTGGCCAGCCGCTACGGCCGCAAGACCACCTCCTCGGCCCACTTCCTCGACGGTCAGGGCGAGCCGGTCGACCTGGCGCTGGGCACCCGTCGCAGCAGAGCGGCGCTGCTGCTCATGCTGGCGCTGCCCGGGTCGGCATACATCTACCAGGGCGACGAACTGGGACTGCCCAACGTCGACGACTTGCCCGATGAGCTGCTGCAGGACCCGATCTTCCTCCGCAGCAACGGTGAGAACCGCGGGCGGGACGGCTGCCGGGTGCCGATGCCGTGGGAGGGGGACCGGCCGCCGTACGGCTTCGCGCCGGACGGCACCTCCACATGGCTGCCGCAGCCCGCGGACTGGGGCCGGTATACGGTCGCCGCCGAGCGGGCCGATCCCGACTCCCTGCTCGAGCTCGTCCGCGCGGCGCTCCGGCTGCGTCGGGAGCTGCTGACCGCGGAGGAGTTCGGCTGGCTGGACAGCCCCGACGGCGTTCTGCGGTTCCGGCGCGACGGCCGGCTGGACTGTGTGGTCAATCTGTCCGGCCAGCCGTACGCGCTGGGCGAGGGAGAGGTCCTGGTGGCCAGCGCCCCGACGCCTGGTGGGATGCTTCCGCACGACGCGACGGCCTGGTTGTGGGTGGGCGCGGAGGTCTGACCGCGGCCGGTCCGGACGGCCGCCTGAGGCGCCGAAAAAAGTCGAGCGAGGAAAGCTTCCGAGCCCTACGGTGCTGATCATGCGAATCTCGCGGCGAGCGCCGGTGGGGCGCGGCCTCGTCGCCGTCGCTGTGAGTGTCCTGCTGAGCGCGGCCACGCTCGGCTGTGGAGCCACGGATCAGCAGACTCCGCCGCCGAGCTCACCGGCCGGCGGCACCACCACGATCTCAGCGTCGCCGGCGATGTCCGGTACCGCCACCCCCGGCAGCACCGCGACGCCGTCGGCCCGACCGAGCTCGCCCCCGACCAGCCCCCGGCCCGACCGCGTCACCCAGCGCCGACCCGGCTGGGCCCTCGATCGCATCGACCAGCGCCGGCAACCGCTCGACGGCCGCTACTCCTCGATCGGTCAGGGCGGGGGTGTGACCGTGTACGTCGTCGACGGCCTCTTCGATGTGACCAACGCCGAGTTCGGTGGCCGGGCGTCGGTGGGGCTGAGGCGGGGCACGAGCTGCATGCTGGAGAGCGGCATCAACCACGGCCTGTTCGTGGCGGGCATCGTCGCCGGCCGGCACACCGGTGTCGCGAAGCAGGCGTCCGTCGTGTCGGTCGGAGCCAGCACCGGCTGTGAAGGCGCCGACGAATCCAGCCGGGACAAGGCGCTGGCCCGCATCGTCACGGCCCTGGGCTGGGTTTCCCAGCACGCCAAGCGGCCCGCGGTGGTGAACCTGTCGCTGAACAGTGATCGACCCGCCCCGGCCCTGGAAGCGGCCGTCGAACGGCTCGTCGCCGGCGGACTGACCGTGGTCGCGTCCGCCGGAAACGACGGCGGCGACGCATGCCGGCGTCCGCCGGCCGGCCTGCCCGGTGTCGTGACCGTCGCCGCAGCGACGAAGAACGATCGGGATGCGGGCCTCAACCACGGGCGGTGCGTCGATCTGTTCGCCCCGGCCGAGGGGGTGGACTCGGTGGTCGATGCGGAGCTCGACCCCGACCGGGTGGTGACCTCCGACGTCACCGCGACCTCGTGGGCGGCGCCGTACGTCAGCGGCGCGGCCGCGCTCTATCTGTCGGTGCACCCGTCGGCGTCACCGACAGACGTACGCGCCTGGTTGATCGACAACTCCACCTCCGGCGCGCTGCGGGGCGATCTGCACGGCTCGCCGAACCGACTGCTGTACACCCGCGGGCCCCTGTAGCCGGGCCCCTGGAGCCGGGTCCCTGGAGCCGGGACCCTGGAGTCGGGTCCCTGGAGCCGGGCCCCTGAAGGGCGTCCCGGCTTGGCTTCAGCCGATGGTGCTCGTGCCGTCCGACATCACCGGCGAGATCATCCCGAACACGTTGCCGTCGGGGTCGAGCAGATAGGCCAGCCGTCCCACGCCCGGCATGTCATTGGGAGCGACGGCTTCGCTGCCGCCCAGTTCCAGGCCCCGGTGGAACAGCTCGTCGACGCTGCCCTCGACACCGACAACGACATTCGCCCCGTTGACCGGCGCACCGGGTGACGGTGCCGGCCCGCGTCGCTCGGTCAGTCCGCCGTTGATGCCGTTGCCTGGGTGGTCGAGACCGATGGAACCTTCGCCGGTGTCGATCGACCAGTACGGCATGTCACCGAACTGCGAGAACCTCCAGCCCAAGAGTGCGGAGTAGAAATCGATGAGCCGTTGCGGCTCCGATGCATGGATCTCGAAGTGCACGACCAGATTGGCCACGGTGCCTCCTTTCGCCAGGTTCACGCTACGCCCGGGGGGCCGCGTACGGCCATGTCGGGACGCCGGATCGGAACCGCGAGCGGGGGCTCCACGGCCCATCGGGCTGGAACCCCCGCGTTGGATCACGGCCAATCTTGCTCTCGGAGCCTGGCGACCTCCGTTCGTGCGGCTCGTTGTACCAGCGAGCCGTCCCCTACCTGTCAGAGTGCCCCACTCGGCCGGTCGATACAGCAAGATCGCGACATCGGTCTGATTCCGTGATGCGCACGCCCCCGCGCCCCGCTGTGCTCAGGCACCGGGACGTTGTCCGAGGCACCGGCAGCAGACGATGCCTCGGTCGTCGACCCGGCGCCGCAACGATCAACGACCGCGAGGTCGACCGCTTTGTACGCTGACTCCGTGCAGCGCACCAGCCTGACCCGGCTCGCCGGCAAGGAGTCGACCGATCGCGCCGCTCTGGATCGGCTGCTGGACGAGGTGTGGCTGGGTCATGTCGCGATCGTGCGAGACGGCGCACCGTTGGTGGTCCCGACCGCGGTCGCCCGCTGGAACGATCGGGTTCTCTTCCACGGCTCGACCGGGTCGCCGTGGATGCGGGCCATCGCGGTGGGCGCGGACGTGTGCCTGACGGTGACGGCGGTCGACGCGGTGGTCGTGGCGCGGTCGGCGTTCGAGTCCTCGGTGCAGTATCGGTCGGCCGTGCTCTTCGGAACCTGCCGAGTGCTCGCCGGTCAGGAGAAGGTGGCGGCTCTCGACGTCCTGGTCGATCGGCTGATTCCCGGACGTGTAGCCGAGGTGCGGGCCTCGACGGCCAAGGAACTCGCGGCCACGGTCGTCCTGGCGCTCCCGATCGAAGAATGGTCGCTGAAGGTCTCGGTCGGCTGGCCCGACGACGCCGCGGAGGATCTCGAGGGACCGTCGTGGGCCGGGATCGTCCCGGTCCGCACCGGCTACGGCGATCCGATCCCGGCGCCAGATCTCCGAGCGGGCATTCCGGCACCCGATTCGGTCGCCACCCTGGCCCGTCGTACGGTGGCGGGAGGGCTCGCCGGCCGCTCGGCGTCGCTCTGAATCCCCCTTCCCCGGCACTGTCGCGTGCCCCCGTCCGTGAACGAGTCCGTGGCAGGTCCGCGCTCGAGGTCCCGGGAATCCCGTTCCCCCACGAGTTCCCCCTCGCGCCGAGTCAGCCGGGGTGCCCGCGCGCGACGGTGCTGCGGTGATCGGCCGGGCTCAGCGGCGCACGCCTCGGGCCGCGCGTGCGACGGCCTGCATGCGGAATCCGCCGGACGGCCGGCCCAGGCGCTGGATCAGCGCGGTCCGGAGCGCAGCCCGGCGGTCCGGCGGCAGCGCCACACAGTAGGCGCCGGCCGGCCCGATCCCGCCGAGGAAGCCGGCCCAGAGCTCGTCGACACCGGTATAGGAGGAGCCGACCGTCAGCACCGTTTCCATGATCTGATCCAGTCCGGCCTCGGCGAAGAGGTCGCTCAGCTCGCCCTGCCGCCCGAAGCGCAGCGTGCGCGCCTCGTCCGGGGCGTCCGGGTCGAGGGACAGTGCCGCGTCCCAGAAGGCGCGCAGCATCTCCATGCCCTCGGCGAAGTCCCAGACGCATGCGGCGACCACCCCGCCGGGTCGGACCACGCGGACCATCTCGCGAGCCGCCGTCGCCGGGTCGGCGATGAAGTGGAAGACCAGCTCCGCGGCGGCGCAGTCGGCCTGGGCATCCTCGTACGGAATGGCCTCGGCCTGGGCCTGGCGGACCTCCAGCGCCGGCCACCGCTCGCGACAGGCCGCCACCATCGCCGGTGACGGGTCCAGCGCGCGGACCCGCTCCACGCCGACTCGTTCGATCGCCTCGGCGGTGAACGCACCGGCACCGCACCCGACGTCGAGCACCTGCATGCCTGGCCGGACGCCGGCGAGGTCCGCGAACGGCGCCGCCAGCTCGGTCGAGTACCGGCCCATGAACCGGTCGTACGCCGCCGCTCCCGCGCGAAACGTCCGCGCTCCTTCGGCCTCCACCATCGCCACCACCTCCGGTCCGCCCCCAGTCTCGTCGGGGACCGTCGACCCCGCAACGAATGCCCGCCTCCCTCCCCGCGGACTGTGCGCGAACGACAGCGACACACCGTCTCTACGTGTCTTTCGCGCACAGTCGCAAGGGGTGACGCCCGTGTCAGGCAGACGCGACGCGGTGCGTCGGCCGACGGGTTGGTGCACCTTGCCTGGGTTCGCTGCGGGGAGACGCGGAAGGCTGTCCACCGGTGCTCCGGTCGAGATGAAGACCAGGACGTCCTCGTTCGCGAGTCCGGGCAAGAGCCCCATCCCGTCCGGTGCCGGGTCGCGGCCGGAGATCATCAGCGGAAGCACCCGCCCATGACGACCGGCGGCCGGAGTCCGGGGGATGACCCGGCAGGGGGGCCGGGACGCTACCGCAGGCGACGAACCCGGACGACCACGTCCCGGGTGTGGTGGGCCCCGGCTCCGCCAATGATCCGGCGTTCCCGCTCTGCGTGGACCTCCAACTGCCAGTCGGCGTCCAGCCGGGCGGCGACGTCGCCCGGTGTGACATAGACGGTCGGGTCGAAGCCACCCGTCCGAGTGTGATCGCTATGGGCTGGATCGCTCTGGTCTGGATCGTTCTGGGCTCGATCGGCGTGGGCGTGATCGGCGTCGATCACGTGATGAACCACCAGCAGGGTGCCTCCGGGTGCCACGGCCGCCAGGAGTGCGCGTTCGGGCGCATGGTCGGCAGTCTTCAACAGCGCGGGGTATTGGGCCGAGACCAGGTCGAATTCCCCTGCTGGCAGAGCCGCCTCGACGAGTCCGCTGTGCAGCAGGCGGATCTCGACCGCGGCCGCGCGGGCATGCTCGCGGGCCCGGTCGAGCGCGACCGAGGAGACGTCG
>DASTGF010000403.1:0-3992 GCA_035719255.1 Microlunatus sp.
GATCACAAGTAGCCCCATCCCGACTATCGAACCGATGATCAGTAGGGCTGCGACCCCGACCGCAACCGCGTCGGGGCCGACCCAGTCCCCACCCAACTCGGGACGTAGACCAAAGGCCCGCGGGAGCAGCTCGGCGACGAACCTGGTCACGCGCTCGGAGTAGGTGGCTTCCACCACCGGCGTGGCCGATGCCGGCCAACCGTTCTGCGCCATGAACAGGAGCCACGGGCTGACTCCGAGCACTCCGCCGGCGGCGAGCGGCAGCCACCATCGGCGCAGCGCCCGCCGGCGGTACAGCGTCGGTGCGATCAACGCCAGCAGCGCGACCGTGCCGAAGATCGGATGGCTCCATATCGCGAACCCTGCGGCGAACCCGGCGAAGCCCGCAGTCCGGGCCAGGCGATGTTCCGTACGCATCGCGTGGCACGCCAACGCCACCGCGGCGATCAGCGCGATGTACCCGGTCGTGTAGCCCATGTAGGGGCGCAGGGACAATATCGTCAGCGCGCCGGAGGTAGTCCACCCGATCAGCGCCAGTGCCGCGGCCGGTACCGAGGAGAAGATCGGCCGCGCCAGCCGGTAGAGCGCATAGCCGGCAACCGCGGACAGCGCAATCGGCACGATCCGAAGCGGCCACACCCCGCTCCAAAGCGCCAGTAACGGCGCAATCAGGTAAGTTTCGGTCGTCGAGCCGTAGTCGTTCCCGGCCACGATAAGGCGGAACTTTCCACGTAGGACCTCGTAGGCCTGCAGGCCGGTGACGCCCTCGTCGGCGTTCAACGGGGCCAGCGACGTGTGCATCAGCCAAACCCTGATCAGCACCCCGATCGCGACCGCCGGAAGGCACGCGAGCAGCAGCTTACGAGTCGACACCCCGGCTCGGAGGTCCGATTTGGGGTCGGTGTCCACCGGCATCCACTCGTCCTTCGGGTAATGTGCGACGGCATCAGGCTATCCGCACCAACGCGCCCCGGCCTGTAGAACCAACAGTCGAGCACGACCCGACGAGATTGTTGAGGAGTGGCCTGGTGGCAGACCGTGCGTCAGCCCCGGCTTCACCGTCGCCCGCCGACGGTGACGCTTCCGCGTACTTCCGTACCCGGCTCGCCCCGAACCCCCATCGCGCCGCCATCTGGGAACACCTGTGCGCCTACCTGCAGCGCTGGATCCCCGCAGACTCCGACGTGTTGGAACTCGGCGCCGGGTGGTGCGACTTCGCGAACACCATTCCGGCGCGGCGCATGGTGGCGATGGATCTCGACACCACTGTGCGGCGCGCCGCGGCCGAGCACGTCGAGGCCGAGGTGGGTGACTGCACCGACCTGTCGCGCTTCGACTCCGGATCCTTCGATGTGGTGTTCGCCTCCAATCTGCTCGAACACCTGGAGCGGCCGGCGACCACGCGACTGCTGGCCGAGTCGGCCCGGGTACTGCGCGAGGGCGGAATCCTGATTCTGCTGCAACCGAATTTTCGGCTGAACCCTGGCGGCTACTTCGACGACTACACGCATGTGGCGATCTACACCGACCGCTCGCTGGCCGATTACCTGCGTTCAGAGGATTGGCGAATCCTCCAGGTGTTTCCGCGATTCCTTCCGTTGACGATGAACAGCAAAGGCTCCGCCTTGACCTTCTTGGTGCCCTGGTATCTGCGGTCCCCCGTCAAGCCACTGGCCGGCCAGATGCTGCTGATCGCCACGCCGGAGTCCAGCCATGTGGAACGGTAAGACGTTGTCGGTGGTGCTGCCGACCTACAACGAGAAGGACAGCATCGCCGAGACCATCAGAGCCTTCCACCAACTCGGCATCGTCGACGACATCCTGGTGGTCAACAACAACGCCACGGAGGGGACCTCAGACGCGGTCGCCATGACCACGGCCCGCGAGGTTCTGGAGCCACGGCAGGGCTACGGCGCAGCGATCCGTCGCGGGCTCGCCGAAGTCGACACCGACCTGATCTGCATCTGCGAGCCCGACGGCACCTTCAATCCGAGGGACGTGACGAAGCTGCTGCCCTTCACCGAGGATTGCGACTTCGTGCTCGGGTCGCGCACGGTGTCGAACTTCATCTGGGACGGCGCCAACATGGGCTGGTTTCTACAGTGGGGCAACTGGGCAGTGGCCAAGACCATCGAGGTACTGTTCAACACCTCCTACCTCAGTGATGTCGGCTGCACATTTCGCGTTGTCTCCAAGGATCTGGTTCCTGGCTTGGTGCGCGACTCCCGCATTCACGGCTCCGCATTCGGGCTTGAGATGTTGATGCTTGCCTTGGTAGCACGGGACACTGTCGTACAGGTTCCGGTGAACTACCACCCACGGATCGGCACTTCGGCAGTCACTGGAGACACCCGCACCGCAATTCGCCTCGGCTTTCAGATGCTGTGGATAGTGCTTTCGATGCGGATCCGACCCCCGCGCCGCCGACATCGACCAACGGCCCGGCGCGGTCAGCACCAGGCGGCGCGGCAACAAGGGCTGTGGAACCCGCTGGGGCCATCGGATCAAAGCGCGCTCGGTCGCAATCACGAGGATGCCGACAGCGCACCCCGATGAAGATAACCACGGGGAACGCAGACCAGTCCCGCGCCGGCTCGGGCTGGACATCCCGCACCAGGTCCAGCGCCGGCTCCGCGTCCCGGTGACGGTGATCAGGGTTCAGATCGCCCCGGTCAATTGAATTAGCCGTCGCCCTTCTCCACGTGTGAGGGAGGCATGCCATAGGTCACCCGCCCACGCCGGTTCCCGGCAACTGCGGTAGCTGTCATCGCGGTGATGGATGATGATGCGGTGATCGTCCTCCCAGACAATCGACATGCAGGTCCAACGATGCGCGTCAGAGCAACACCCACGGGCACGAGATGGCACCCGAACGGCCCCACTACGAGTTCCGCTGCTTTTCGCTGCCTCGCGGGCGAGACAACCAGCCCCCGCGACCGGAAACCGCCGCTGACCAGGGGAAATGGGTGGGCCTACGTGGACTTGAACCCGAGCCCTTGCCCAGATGCGAAAACATCTGGTTGGACCGCCTCCTGTGGGCCACCTTGGAGGGTCCCCTTATGGCGACGCCTGGTCGTCGAAAGACCGACCGTCAACCGGGTCATGCCGCATCGGGGCCTCGAGACCATCGGGCTTGCGTGGGCGGAGATCGTCTGCGGCAAAGCGCGACAGCGCAGCGATGCTGAAGTCGAGGTCAACGCGGTAGACGGCGGTCTGATCGGGCAGCAGGTCTCTGCTGGCGAGACGACCCGCGTTCCTGGAGAAACGCCGTCCGAACTGATCGAGGTTTCGTACTACTTCTGACGCGAAGATTCCCTTTCGTGGCAGCAACCGTCTTTGTCTGAGGCTGTTGCGGCTACGGGAGTGAGTGCGACCTCAAACCCGAGTCGTTGGAGTTGTGCGAGGGCATGTTTCGTGAGTCGTTCGGGATCGCGTCGGGTGAAGTAGTCCGATCCGGGGTCGTCGTAGAGAGCGCCGGTGTGGGCCATAGACCAGATCGCGGTCAGGATCGTGTGCTCGACTGCGACGAGTGCCTTCTTGGGGCCGCGTCGCGCGGCGATGCGCTTGTACCTGGCCGACAAGTAGGTGCCCTGGGCATGGGAGACCGACAACGCGACCGCACCGAGCGCGGCCTTGAGATAGGCGTTCCCTGGTCGGGTCGCCGTCGACTTGATCCGGCCAGCGGACTCGTTGCTGCCCGGGCAGGTGCCGGCCCAGGAGGCCAGATGCGCTGCAGTCGGGACGATGGACATGTCGCCACCGGTCTCGGCCGCGATCACCTCCTGGCACCGCGGGCCGATCCCAGGGATGGTCTCGATCAGGGCGCAGAAGGACCGGTACGGCTCCATGGCGGCGTCGATGCGCTCGTTGAGATGCTCGATCTCCTTGGTGCGCTGGTCGATCACCTCCAGATACATGCAGGTCAAGAACGCGTGGTGCTCACGGACCGGCCGTTGAGTGCCTCGGTCAGGGCCGGGATCTTGGTCCGCAGC
>DASTGF010000404.1:0-10851 GCA_035719255.1 Microlunatus sp.
CGGACCGCCGCCGCGTGGGGCCCGGTCATCCACGGCCGAGTCCGGGCCAGCGTCGGTCGCGACCCGGACGCCAGCACGATCGCTCGACCCTTGGGCAGGGCGGCCAGGTCGGCGACGTCGAGGATCTGGTCGCGGTGCAGCTGCTGGGACACGCTGCGCTGCCCGCGGCTGCAGGAGACCGACGCGGTCAGCTGGTCGTAGGTGCCGAACACGTGGGACAGGTACCGCAGGAACTCTTCCTCCTCGTCGACCCCGCCGCCGTAGACCTTGACGTTGGCCGCCAACCACAGCTTCCGCATCCCAGCGGCCCCCCACACCTCACAGCCCTGGGACCAGGACTGCAGGATCGTCATCAACACGATCCCCCGCGATCCGAAGTGGCTGTACAGGTTCGGCAGGTCGCGCCACCGGCACACATTCGCGGCCTCGTCCAGTACGCCGAGCAGCGGCACCGGCAGCCGGCCACCGGCTGATCGGGTCGCGGCCTCGGTAGCGGCCTCGGTGACCGCCACCGTCACCGCGGTCACCAACGGTCCGGCGGTGCCGCGGCCCTCCATCGACAGCGAGTACAGAGTGTCGGTGCTGGTGACGAATGCGTGCGGGTCGAACTGCGGCCGCGGATCGTAGGGGCCGCCTTGGGAGGTGACCCAGCGGGCGACGGCCCGGTTGGTGAGGCAGGCCGCCATCCGCTGGCCGGTCCCGTACACGCCGCCGCGCTGCTTCTCCGGGGCGGCGATCACACCGCCGACCTGGTCGGCGGTCAACGGGTAGTCGTGGTCGTTCAAGATCACCACGGCGGTGCGTCGGCGGGCCGGGTCAGCCAGCTGTAGACGGTGGTGATCGGCCGATGGTCGAGGGCGGCGGCCAGCAGCAGACCGGCCAGCAGGTCCTGGGCTGCGGGGTCGAAGTAGGCGTCGGTGCGGGCCTCCGGTGGCCGGCTCCCGGCGGCGAAGTGCTCCGCCAGCCGGGCAGCTTTCACCTCGTCGGTGACGTAGGACAGCGGATTCCACCACCAGACCGGTTCCTCCAGCGCCACCCCCTCTGCGGGTCGAACACCCAGGTCCGGCCCCCGGTCAGCTGCTCGCGCACGTCGCGGGTGGCGTCGACCACGTCGCGTTTGTTGGAGGTGACCAGCACCGGCCCGGGCGCGTCGAGATCGCCGGGATCGCCCGCGCCGTGGTCTTGCCGGTCCGCGGCCCCCAGATGTCGACGTGGGTGTCCTCCCACGACCCGTACAGGGGTTCGCCGGTGGCCACCGTCTCGGCGACCACCACGCCCGGTGAGGCGACCTTCAACCGTTCAGCGGCCGCGGTGGCCGCCTTCCGGGTCAACGGCTCGTGTCGCGGCCTCGGCCGAGATAGCGGGCGGCATGATCAACCCGGCCGGCCCGGGCCCGACGCCGGACGCCGGACGCTGATCATGACGGTCAGGACCCCAGGTGCGGCCGTCAGCGTCCCGGCCGCGACGGCGACGACGGTGGCCGGCCCCCGCCGGCGGCTCAGCGTCGCGACGCCATCGGCTTCAGCGGAGTGACCGTGAGCCGTTCCACCTCCGCCCGACCACCCTCGGCCCAGACCCCGATCCGGTTCGCCCCTTCGGGCGGGAACACCTGGTCGGTGATCGTGCGGGCGCCGCCCTGAGCGAACACCTCGACCGAGGACCGGTCGACGTACACCCGGAGGGTCAGCCGGTCGCCATCCAGCGCCACGGGAGCGTCGTCGACCGAGGCGAACGCCGGATGGAAGCCGACGTCGCCCGACCGCGTTCGGTCCACGAAGACCCGGCCGGTGCGCGTTTCGTAGCCGATCCCGGTGCGGGCATCGGCGTCGCCGAGGACGCTGAGCCCGAACCGATCCGCTGTGCCGCGCCGGAAGGTCACGTCGATCTGGGCGACGTCGGTGCCGACCGGCAGGGTGCGCACGCCGGAGACCGGCGTGCGTCCGAGGCTGAGCGCGGGATACGTCCGCAGCGTGTCGACCTGTCGGACGGCGCGCTGAACGAGCCGGGGTCCGGTGGAGGTCTTGATCAACTGCAGCTCGCGCGGCAGCGTCATCGCGCTGCGCCAGGTCGAGGTCGGGATCTGTGTCGCGTAGTCCCAGTTGTTCATCCAGCCCAGCGTGACGATCGAGCCTCTGGGCACGCCCGAGAACCGCACGCTCGCGTAGTCGTCGCGACCCCAGTCCAGCCAGTCGTAGCGCTCCAGCCGGGAGGTCGCCGGCGCGTCGGCGACCATGAACTGATCGGCCAGCACGTGGCCCCAACCGCCCCGGTTGTTGTCGACGATCCGGATGCTGGCCGGCCGGCCCGCGAACTCGCGGACGTCCCAGCTCGTCCAGTCGAGGGTCTCGCTGTTGTTCCCGGTGGCCGTCCGGACGACCCGGCCGTCCACGACGAGCGAGACCGACTCCTCCACGCTGTGCACGCGGGCGGGCTCCGGGCCCAGCACCGGGTGGTCGAACGTCAGATGACCCCAGCCCCCGGTGGCTTGATCGTCGATCCGCAACCGAGCCTGCTGGCCCCGGAGGTCGCTGACGTCCCAGTCCTGCCAGTTGAGGACCCCGTCGTTGTGACCGGTGGCGGTCCGCACGACTCGGTCCCCCACGAGCAGCTCGGCCGCCAACGATCCGTCGCTGCGGCCACCCCCGCCGATCAGAAAGCTCAGATGATCGGCGTCGATGGTGAACTCCGGCGACGTCATCGTGCCGACGTTGTCGTCGCGCTTCGGTCCACCCTCGTAGGTGTTCAGCCGCTTGGCGCCCAGATAGTTCTCCCCGCCCGCGGTGGAGGGGTTCCGGGCCGGCTCGAAGTCGCCGGTCAGGGTCCAGCCGGCGTCGGCGAGATCGGTGTCGTCGGGGAACTCGAACCCGTCGAACAGCAGTCGCCCGGCCGGCGGGTCGTTGCTCAGCTGGGAGCCCTCGACGTACGGGTGGTTGCCGCCCCCGATCAGGAAGTTGAGGTACGGCTTGGCGATGGTGAACGCCGGAGACTCCAGGGTGCCGAGCGGCCAGTCCCCGTCGTTGAAGCCGTTGACCAGGCCCGACCCGGCAAAGCCGCTCACGGCCTGCTGACCGGGAAGGGTGCCGTTCGCCGGCCCGTTCCCCCACGGGCCGTTCTTCCAGTTGCCGGGCTCGTTGCCCACCGACCAGCCCTGATACGTCCCGTCGTCGAAGTCGGCGAGGGTCTCACCGGCCGGCAGCGGGTCGTCGGTCACCGTGGTCTCGGAGGTGAACCGGGCGCCGTCGAAGGTGCCGACGAAGTACTGGCCCCCGCTGCCGCCGGCCACCCCTCCCGGGTTGAGGTTGACGATCATCACCCACTTGGTCTGCTGCGTTCCCTCGACCTGGAGCGGGAACAGATCGGGGCACTCCCAGGCGCCGCCAACCGCGTTGGCCGGTCCGAAGTCGCTGAGATAGGTCCAGCTCTTCAGATCGGTGCTCTTGTAGAGCAGCACCTTGTGCTCGGTCGCCTCGACGGCGACCATCACCCAGTAGCGTCCGGCGGGACCGTCGTAGGCGAACACCTTCGGGTCCCGGAAGTTCGGCGAGTTGCGGTTCAGCACCGGGTTGCCCGCGTACTTGGTCCAGGTCTGTCCGCGATCGAGGCTGTAGGCCAGGGACTGGGCCTGCAGACCCGCGTACCTGGGGTGGGCGGCGGTGTAGGCGGAGGTGTAGATCGCCACCATCGGCGGGTTCTCCGTCGTCCCGAATCCGCTGGTGTTCGCGCTGTCGACGACCACGGATCCGGAGAAGATGTCCTCGACCGAGGCGCCGTCGTCGTTCAGCGTCTGCCGGATCGCGATCGGCTGCTCGGTCCAGTTGACCAGGTCCTTCGAGGTCGCGTGGCCCCAGCTCATGTTGCCCCAGACGTTTCCGTAGGGATTGTGCTGGAAGAACAGGTGATACGTCCCGCGGTCGTAGACCAGCCCGTTCGGGTCGTTCATCCAGTTCTTCTGCGGTGTGAAGTGGTACGCCGGCCGATAGGGCTCCGTACCGGTGGTCGGAGCGGACCGTGGCCCGGCGGCCGCCGAACCCCCGATCACGGTCGCGAGCACCAGGCTGAGGGCGAGCACCAGGACACGGCGGAGTGAGCGCATGCGGGGGACCTCACATCGGCGGGAGCGATGACAGCTGATAACGGTATCTCACACGAGTTATACCGACCTGCCACGAGGGAGGTCAAGGGTGGCGAGCCAACGGCTGATCGTCGTACGGCCGTTGTCGGGAACTCAAGCCCGGGTCACGCTCGGGCATCCGGACGACAACTCGGGCATCGTCTGCAGCCGGTGCCGGAGTCGCCGTCACGATGCCCGAGCAGCAATCATGCCAGCCGCCCAGAGACTCGACGCGCCGCGGCCAGCCCGACTGAGCGGTACCGACCCTGCCGTCGCCGCCCGCGTCTACGATCGGGCGCATGACCTCTCCGCAGCCCGACGGCGGCGAGCCCCAGGGCATCGCCGGTCAGACCGAGGACGGCCGCGTCTTCGTCGTCACGCCCGACGCGATGGCGGTCGAAGGGCCGCCGGGCGGCGAGCGCATCGAGCGCACCGACCCGGATGACGCCCGGTCCATCACCGACCTCGTCGAGCGCCCGGACAAGGTGATGCGGATCGGCAACATGATCCGGCAGCTCCTGGAGGAGGTGAAGGCCGCGCCGCTGGACGATGCAAGTCGTCAGCGGCTGCGCGATATCCACGCTGCCTCGATCGCCGAGCTGAAGGAGGGCCTCGCCCCCGAACTGGTCGGAGAGCTCGAGCGGATCGCGCTCCCGTTCAGCGAGGATGCGACCCCCACCGACGCCGAGCTGCGGATCGCCCAGGCCCAGCTGGTGGGCTGGCTCGAGGGCCTGTTCCACGGCATCCAGACCGCGCTGTTCGCGCAGCAGATGGCCGCCCGGGCACAGCTGGAGCAGATGCGACGCGCCCTCCCGGCCCCCAACCAGCCGCAGCCCGGCGGCGAGCAACGAAGCGGCGGCATGTATCTGTAGTTCCCGATGCGCCCTCCTCAAGGGCGATGTTTCGGAGTCGACCAGCCCGACGGCGGCACCCCCATTCCACCGATCGCAGATTTCCGCGATCGGGGACGGAACCTGACCCGGACCTTCGGCGTCCCATCCCTGGCCATTCACCAGACGACCAGATGGAGAAAGCCGAATGACCTTCGCGACCCCTGAAACCCGCTCCCCCGGTGTCCCCCACCGCTCCGGCCGCCCCCGCTGCATAGACCGGCCCGAGGTGTTCCAGAACCCGCTGCTGGAGGAGCCCCCGGCCTCGAGCGCCCCGGCCACCGTCCGCCGTCACGGTTCGGCCCTCGAGCGGCAGGCCGCCGAGGCGTGCCACGGGTGCCCGCTGCTCGCCGGTTGCCTGTACGACGCGGTGGTCCGTCACGACGTCGCCGGGTACGCCGGCGGGACGACTGCGCGCGAGCGGCAGAAGATTCGCGTCGTGCTCGGCATCAGCGTCCAGCCCGAGAATCTCGACACCCTGGCGGGGGTGCCCGGGGGCAACCGCCCGGTCGACCACGACGAGGTCGTCCGTCTGCGAGCGGCCAACCCGGACGAGAGCCTGGAACGCATCGCCCAGCGCCTCGGCTGCTCGCTGTCCACGGTGAAGCGCCACCTGCGCCGGGAACGGGGGCAGCGTACGATGTCCGCCCCGCCCGCGTCGCCCGTTCCGCCGAGTCTGCGTGCCGTGGTCGAGGCCACCCGGATCGTGCTCGACGAGACCCGATCCGGGATCAGCGCCGCCGCCTGAGAGACGGACAGCTCCTCCTCAGGGAAGGCGGTATCTTCCTCCTGGACGCCCACTCAGGAGCCTGAAGGCCCTGGGTGGGCGCTTCCCCCGTCCGGCGACCCTCCGGCCCTCCCGTCGCCGGTAACGACCCGGCTCGCGTCCCGAAGAGTGTGCGGACACGACAGGTCCGCCCGGCGTGTCGGTGTCGTTTCCTCACAGTTTCCGGGGAAGTCCTCACCGTTTCCGGGGAAGTCCTCAGTCTCCGGGGAAGGCCGGGGGTCAGCCGAACCAGCGAAGCAGCTCGGCGACGGGACCACCCTCACCGAAGCGGTCGGTCGTCAGATCCGCCGCGGCCTGAACCTCCGGTGGCGCGTCCCCGATGGCCACCCCCCGGCCAGCCCAGGTGAGCAACTCGATGTCGTTGCGGCCGTCGCCGAAGGCGAGCACGCGATCCGCCGCCACCCCGAGCGCGTCGGCCGCCTCGGCCACGCCGGTGGCCTTGTTCACGCCGTACGGTGCGATGTCCAGCCAGGCGCTCCAGCCGACGAAGTAGGTCACCCCGTGCAGACCCAGGTGCTCGGCCAGCCGGATGAAGTCTGCGTCGGAGCTGTTCGGATCGCGGAGGATGACACGCGTCACCGGGCGCGAGCCGAGTTCACGTGGATCCTCGATGATCATTTCCCCCGTCAGGTCGCCGCCCGGGAACTCCGCCGAGACGCGGTAGCCCCGCCCGATCTCCTCCACCGCGATCAGCGTCTCCGGGGCGTAGTCCACGACCCGCTCGATCACGTGTCGCGGATCGAACGTGACCGCCTTGACGATCTCCTGCGGCGGATAGCGAACCACCACCGCGCCGTTCGACGACACCGCCGGTCCGGGCGGCAGATCCAACAGTTCGAAGATCGGCAGCGTGCCGTGCCAGGCGCGACCGGTGGCGAGCACGACCGGCACCCCGGCGTCGACCACCAGGCGTACGGCCTCGAACACCGCGGGCGGCATCGCACCGTCGTGGTCGACCAGGGTGCCGTCGATGTCGAGCGCGACCAGACCCGGTCGCCAGTCCGGGTCGAGGCGGGGACTTCTCACGACGTCGGGGTGAGCACGGTACGCCCACCGAGATACGGCTGCAGCGCCGCCGGAACCCGGACGCTGCCGTCGGCCTGCTGATGGTTTTCCAGCAGCATGACGATGGTCCGCGTCAACGCGCACAGGGTGCCGTTCAGGGTCGCCACCGGGCCGGTGCCGTCGGCGAACCTCGCCCGGATATTGAGCCGGCGCGCCTGGAACTCGGTGCAGTTGGAGGTCGAGGTGATCTCGCGGAAGCGCTGCTGGGTCGGCAGCCAGGCGCAGCAGTCGTACTTGCGGGCGGCGCTCAGCCCCAGGTCGCCGCTGGCCAGCTCCTGCACCTGATACGGGATCTCCAGCGCGTCGATGAACTGCTTCTCCCAGCCGAGCAACCGCTGGTGCTCGGCATGGGCGTCCTCGGGGGCACAGAAGACGAACATCTCCACCTTGTCGAACCAGTGCACCCGGAAGATGCCGCGGGTGTCCTTGCCGTGCGACCCGGCTTCGCGCCGATAGCACGGGCTGTAGCCGACGTAGCGCAGCGGAAGCGCGGCGGCGTCCAGGATCTCGTCGGAGTGGTACGCGGCCAACGGCACCTCGGACGTACCGACCAGGTAGAGATCGTCGGCCTCGAGGTGGTAGACGTCCTGCGCGGCCTGGCCGAGGAAACCGGTGCCTTCCATCGCCCGCGGCTTCACCAGGGCCGGCGGGATGACCGGGGTGAAGCCGTTCTCCGCGGCGAGGTTCATGGCCAGGTTGACCAGGGCGAGCTCCAGCTGGGCACCCACCCCGGTCAGGTAGTAGAACCGTGAGCCGGAGACCTTGGCGCCCCGTTCGATGTCGATGGCTCCGAGCAGCTGCCCGAGCTCGACGTGGTCGCGAGGCTCGAAGCCCTCCGCCGCGAAGTCGCGGGGCGTGCCTCGGGTCTCGAGCACGACGTAGTCGTCCTCCCCGCCCTTGGGAACACCGTCGCCGAGGAGGTTCCCGACCTCCTTGAGCTGGGTCTCGAAGGCCGCGTCGAGCTCGTCGCGCACGGCGTCGGCCTTCTTCACCAGGTCGGCGAGCTCCTTGGTGCGCAGGCGCAGGCCGTCGCGCTCCTCGGGGGTGGCCTTGGCCATCTGCCGGCCGAGGTCCTTCTGGGTGGCGCGCAGCTCCTCGAAGCGGGCAATGGCATCACGACGGGCCTCGTCGGCGGCGAGCAGGTCGTCCACGAGCGACACCGACTCGCCGCGGGCCCGCTGGGAGGCTCGCACGCGGTCGGGGTCGTTGCGTAACACCTTGACGTCGATCACGGCCGCCAGCCTAGTGCCCCGGTTGTGGGGCACCTGACGAGTTTGGGTCGCGGCGATGAACGCCGATCCAACGCCGGGTGAGGCCCGTCACGCCGCCAGGAACCGGCGATCCCGGGTCGTCGATGACAGGATGAGCGCACCACCGTTCGTCCGCGTGTCCGAGAGCAGGAATGGTCCGAAACCCTCCGTCGCGATCCTCCGTCGCGATCGTCCTGCTGCTGTTCGTGTCCTTCGTGATCTGGACCGTGCTGACGATGCGGTGGGCCCCCATCGCAGCGCTGGACGCCTGGCTGGTCGCCCCGCCGGTCCGGCAGGGGTCGGCGCTCGCCCAGGTCGCGGGCGCCTTCGCCCTGGTCACCTGGTCCGGCCTGGAATACCTGGCCCTGCTGATCGTGGCGATCTGGGCCTTTCGCCGCCGCCTCCGCCAGCTTGCGGTCTCGTTGGTGCTCACCGTGGCCCTGGCGGGTGCGAGCAGCGTTCTGCTCGCCGTGCTGTTTAGCCGCCCTCGTCCGGCGCACGCCCTGGACCTGATCACCGCCATCGGGTACGCGTACCCGTCGGCCCACATGGTGGGCGCCGTCGCTAGCTGCATCGGGATCGGCGCGACGCTCAAGGTGACCCGCCAGACGGTCCGGCTCCGCACCGTCTGGCTGATCAGCTCGATCCTTATCGTCGTCGCGATCGGTGTGGATCAGTGGCTGCTGGGTGCGCACTACGTCAGCGATCTCGTCGGAGGCGTTCTGTTGGGCGGCCTGGCGGCGTGTACGGCTCTGCTCATCGGTGGGATCGCCGTGCCCGTGCCGCACGAGCTGGTCACCGAGCTGTTCAGCACACCGGAACCGGTGCGCAAGCGCTGCGCGGTGATCTACAACCCGGCCAAGGTCACCGACTGGGTCACTTTCCGCCGTCACGTCGAGTACGAGCTGTCCAGCCGGGGTTGGGAGCGTGCCCTGTGGCTGGAGACGACCGTCGACGATCCCGGCCGCGCGATGACAGATCGCGCGGTCGCGGAGCAGGTCGACCTCGTTCTCGGCGCCGGCGGGGACGGCACCGTCCGGGTGATCTGCGACCGGCTCGCCGGCAGCGGGATCCCGTTCGGACTGATCCCGGCGGGCACCGGGAACCTCCTGGCCAAGAACATCGGCATCCCCCGTGACGAGGCGGCCGCCTTGAACGTGGCGTTCGAGGGTGTGGACAAGCCGATCGACCTGGTCCGGATCAGCGTGGACGACGGGCCTTACGAGCACTTCGCGGTGATGGCGGGGATCGGCATCGACGCCGTGATCATGGAGGGCACCAACCCGGATCTGAAGCGCGCGGTCGGGCCGGCG
This sequence comes from Microlunatus sp., assembly GCA_035719255.1. Classification (GTDB taxonomy): domain Bacteria; phylum Actinomycetota; class Actinomycetes; order Propionibacteriales; family Propionibacteriaceae; genus Microlunatus. The sequence goes on from DASTGF010000404.1 coordinate 9,417, forward strand.
GCGTACTTCGTGTCGGCGGCCCGGCACGCCAACCACCCGTCGCTGCACGCAACGATCCGGGTGGACCGGCAGCCGCCACTGCGCCGCCGCGCGCACGTTCTGGTGATCGGCAACGTGGGGGTGGTCACCGGGAACATCGCCTTGATGCCGGATGCTCGCCCCGATGACGGCAAGCTCGACGTCGTGGTCGCCTCGCCGCGCAGTCCCCGCGACTGGGCGCGGCTGATCACCAAGGTGGTCACCCGGCAGAATCGGGAGGACGACCAGCTGGACCGCCTGACCGGGTCACGGGTCCGGATCAGCGTCGATCCGCCGGACAGCTATCAGTTGGACGGCGACACCATCGGCATCTGCCGCGCGATGACCGCCGAAGTGGTCCCCGGCGCACTCGTGCTGCGGGTACCGCGGGCGGTGCATCGGGCGATCGAAGAGGGCGCGACGACCCTCGAGCTGGCCGGGATCGCCGAGGCCGGCGATCCGGACGCGGCCGCAGTTACGGTTTCTGGCCAGTCGGCGGTTTCTGGCCAGTCAGCGGTTACTGGCCAGTCAGCGGTCCCGCCCACGGCGACTGTGCACGAATGACAGTTCGCATCGGTGTGTCGCTGTCTTTCCCTCACACTCGCGGGGGGTGTCACGATGTCCGGAGATCCCGGCCGACAAGGTCGCGGCTTGGCCGAGCTGGGCGTACGGATCGACCGCGAGCTTGCTGACCTTCGCGCCGGCCGGGTAACCCTGCTGGACCAGCGTGTGGAACACCGCCCGCGCGGCGGCCCGGCGGATCCGCGCTGACCGTCACGCGCCAGGGCGAGGCCGGTCTGCGCCACCCACGAACGGCCCCCGGAGAACGCGCGTGGACGACGAAGGAGCAGTCCACGGCGTCGCGGAGCGATCCGCGGCTCTGGTGCGACCGGTGGACCGGGTCGCCGAGGTCGCGACCGGATTGTGAAGGATGGGCCGGGTGACCGACCTCCAGCCGTTCATCGACGGCCTGCCCAAGGCCGAACTGCACGTTCACCAGGTGGGTTCGGCCTCGCCGCGGATCGTGGCCGGGCTGGCCGCTCGCCATCCCGAGCGCGGGGTGCCGACCGATCCGGACGCCCTCGCGGACTTCTTCACGTTCGCGGACTTCGCCGAGTTCATCCGGATCTACCTTGCCGTCGTCGACCTGGTGCGCAGCGGGGAGGACGTCCGCCTGCTGACGTACGGGGTGGCCGAGGAGATGGCCGGCCAGAACATCCGCTACGCCGAGCTGACGGTCACGCCGTACATGTCGGTGGTGGGGGGCATCCCGGCCGAGGAGTTCTGCGAGGCGATCGAGGACGCCCGGATCGCCGCCGAGCGCGAGCTCGGCGTCGTCCTGCGCTGGATCTTCGACATACCCGCCGACTTCGGTCTGCCCGCCGCCGAGCTCACTGCATCGGTGGCCCTGGAGGTC
>DASTGF010000405.1:0-7294 GCA_035719255.1 Microlunatus sp.
AGCCATATGACACCGGATGGCGCCCGCTTGGCAGGCGTTCCGACTCCTCCTGCAGGCTCAGACCTAGCGCGTGTCTTCGGCTCATGCTCCACGGGTCCACAGTAACGCCGCCACGCATGATCCCGTTTGGCACCGAGAAAAGGGTCTTTCATGCCGGCGTGGGTCGAGCCACATGGCCTTCGCCCTGCATCCCGCGCCATGCGTGCCGTGTGGACAGACAGCAACAGTCTTGAGCCTCTGCGCACATCCGAGTCGTGAGCCTTCACCTCCCGATCGAGCGTCGCCGCGCGGCGCTCGTCTACTCACGCCGGCTAGTTGCGAGCCCCGACGGCCAGGCGCGTCGTGTTATTCCAGTCATCCAACATTAGTGCCGAGCTCTAGACTTCTGTTCTCAGGAGGTAACTCCTTTGCTGCCAAGCTAGTGTGTCGCGCCGGAGATCAGCGCCGTAAATAGTTACTATGCCTTATGGTTGCGGCGGTGAAAGCGAGCGAGTTCACCTTGACCGGCGCGGAGCGTGCTCGGCTGGCTGAGTCGGCGGCTGGTGAGGGACGCGACGCGGTCCGGGCGAGGATCGTGCTGGCCTGCGCGGAGCCGGGAGTGGTGTACGCCCGGTTGGCCGATCAGCTCGGGGTGAGCGTGATGACCGTCCACAACGTTCGCCGCCGGTTCGCGGGTTCCCGGCTGGCCGGGCTGGTCGATCGGCCCCGTCCGGGCCGACCGAAGACGGGCCTGTCGGTGACCGACGCCGAGCGCGATGAGCTGCTGCGGTGGTCACGTCGGGCCTCGTCCTCGCAGGCGCTGGCTTTGCGGTCCAAGATCATCTTGGGTTGCGCCGCCGGCGCGTCCAACCTCGAGGTGGCCGCGACGTTGAGGATCCGCGAGCAGACGGTGGCGAAGTGGCGGGGCAGGTTCGTCCAGCGGCGGCTGGACGGGCTGGTCGACGAGCCCCGACCGGGCCGGCCACCCTCGATCCTGCTGGATCGGGTGGAGGAGGTCGTCACCGCCACCTTGGAGGAGACGCCGAAAGACGCGACCCATTGGTCAAGAGCCTCGATGGCACAACGGTCTGGCCTGTCACCGTCGACCATCGGGCGGATCTGGCGGAAGTTCGAGCTCAAACCCCACCGCCAGGACGGGTTCAAGCTGTCGAGTGACCCCCAGTTCGTCGAGAAGATCGTCGACGTTGTCGGCCTGTATCACCACCCGCCGGAGAAGGCGGTCGTCTTGTGTACCGACGAGAAGTCCCAATGTCAGGCTCTGGACCGTTCCCAGCCGATCCTGCCGATGGTGCCAGGCACACCGGAACGACGCACCCACGACTACGTCCGACACGGCGTGACGAGCCTGTTCGCCGCGTTCGACATTGCTACCGGTGAAGTGATCTCCGACCTGCACCGCCGCCACCGGGCGATCGAGTTCCGCAAGTTCTTGATCACCATCGACAAGGCCGTCCCCGCCGAGCTCGACATCCACCTCGTGTGTGACAACTACGCCACCCACAAGACCGACATGATCAACAACTGGCTGGCACGCCATCCACGGTTCCACGTCCACTTCACCCCAACTGGATCGTCTTGGGTCAACCAGGTCGAACGGTGGTTCGGCCTCATCACCGACAAGCTCATCCGCCGTGGCGTCCACATCAGCGTGGCTGCCCTCGAGAACGACATCCGCCAATGGATCGACACCTGGAACGAGAACCCGCGCCCCTTCGCCTGGACCAAGACCGCAGACGAAATCCTCAACTCCCTCGCAAAATATCTTGCGCGAATCTCAGGCGGAGCACACTAGTTGGTATCTGAATTGTTGCCCGCCGCCCGGACGGCTTGGTTTCCTCTCAGAAGTTGGACAACACATCGGCCATGACGTCATCAAGGGTCTGTGGGTTGCTGGCGTCGTACGTCGCCGCCTGAGATGCGGCGGAGATCTGCCTGAGCGTGTCCTTGTTGGAGTCGGCGCCGTAGGCGATTGAGAACACCCGCAGACGTTGGGAGTCGGTCGCGCCGGTGGTGGCTCCCCGTCTCAAGGCGGCGAGGAGCCCGTCGGACTCCTTCGCCCCCGAGGGCGATGTCTTGCCGATGTTGTTGTGACCGTCGCTGAGGACCACGATCGCGTTGATGTAGCGGGGATCGGTGAGGGCGGCCATGGCCGTGTGCGCTTCTTGAAGGGCGGAGTACAGCGGCGTGTCCCCGTGCACCTCCAGTGTGTCGATCGTCTTGTCAATCTCGCCGCGCCTGTCTCTCAGAGCGCCGATGGGCAGGATTTGGTTGTCGAACTGGTAGGGTCCGCGACCGTTCTTCGGGAACGTCCATAGTGCGACGTAGTCTGTGTCCAAAAGCTGTCTGAGCGAAGATTTCGCTGCGTTCTGCGCCAGCTGCAGCTTGGTCGGCGCGAGCGGGCCGGCCGGGTCGCCCATGGAGTCCGAAAGATCTGTGAGCAGGAGAACCCTGGCGGGTCGTCTGACCTCACCCCACAGTTCGCGGACCTTACCCAGCACGTCGCCGTCGGGGGGATTCAGCGTTACCGTCGCACCGCCGGCGCGAACGCTGTGGCTCTCCTCGATCGGTGTTCCGGGATCGTGGTTGGGTTTGCGGAAGCCGGCGTCGGTGAATGCGTTCTGCTGTGCGTCTGCCAGCAGGTAGGCCAAGAAATCTCGGGCTCCACGCTTCTTCGCCTCAGTGCTCCACGCTGCGTTCAGGACAACGTAGGGGTTGTCGCTGTAGAGGGTGCCTTCCTTGGGATAGATGGCCACGAGTGGCACGTCGGGTCTTCGATAGGGACCTCCACCGTAGGTTCCCGCGGGATTGCCGGCGTTGTAGTCCAGGACGCTCTTCTCCTCGACGGCGACCGCCGACACGTATTGGTAGGGGTCTTGGGCCTGGCTGAGGTTCGTGAGAAAGGTGAGGGTTGTGTCACCGTAGTGGATGACGGACTGTTTCAGATCGCGAAGGTAGTCGCGCACGGCTGGGTCGTTCAGCTTTGCCGGGTCGAGGTCTGGTGCACTGCCGGCGGCGGCGGCGAGCGTGCCGACGGTTGCGGCAAGGCCCGAGGTGGAGATCCGGGGGTTCGTTTTGCCGAGCTTGAAGCGACCCCACTCGGGGTGTCCCATGGTTCGCCATCCTGCGGGATCGCGCGCGAGGCGGAGGATGTCTGCCCAGCCGATGTCGGCATCTGGCCAGCCAAGCGTCCGTGCCATCAGCTCGGGCATGGCAAGGACGAGCGGCGTCGCGGCTATCGAGGGAGTGTCATGGGGTGTGATGTCGTCAAGTTGGCTCCGGGCGCGATCGGCGCGCAGCAAACTGACCCAGGTGGATGCTGCCGGTGACCAGACGTCCGGTGGACTTTGTTGGGTCCGGTCCCATCCCGCTGCAAGATTCGACTCCGCGCGGCCTGAGGCAGCCGACACGACGGTAATGCTGTAGCACCGGCCGTCGGCACCCCGACGCAGATGGTTGTACCTGTTCGCCAGCTCCGTCATCAGCGCCGCCTTCTCAGTGGAGGCGGCGACCGTGATCTTTAGCGGGTTGCAGTCCGGCGGCAGGGTGGTCACGGCAGGGACCAGGTCCGCCGACGGCGGCTGGGACGGCCGTTGTGTCGGCTGGGTCGTGGGCGGTGCACCTCCGATGTGGATCATCGACCAGGCCAATGCCACGGCCAGGAGTGCGGCCAACAGCCCGATGCCACCAAGTGCCCAGCTCCGTGCTCGCGGCGACACGTTCAACCGATTCATCACAGTGGCCCAGAGCCCGACAGGAGGCCTCTGCGGGGGACTGCTGGCAAGTTCTGGTTCCAGGTCGAACAAGCGGGATGCGACTTGGTCCGCGGATGGACGTTGTGCCGGGTTGGTGCTCAGGCACTCGCTGATGAGAGAAATAAACGAGCTCGGCAGACCCAGTTTGGATAGCTCGAGACTCAACTTCGCGGACGTCGGAACGTGTCCCAGCAACATTTCCACCAGGACTGCTCCGAGGGAGAAGATGTCTGCCGCGCTTGACGGCGAGCCTCCGTTGACCAGCTCGGGTGCGGAGTACCGCGATGAGGCCGGAACCCCACTGCCCGCCGTCGACGTGAGATCGGTGATGCTGGCGCGGATGGATTGCCCGGAGTCGAGGACACGGATGGTCTGCGGTCGCAGATCGAGACCAACCTGTCCGTCCCGATGCTTCGCCGTTATGCCGGCCGCGATCTGTATCGCGATACTGGATGCGTCGATCGGGCTGATGCGACGGCCCTTCTTACGACTTGCATAGCGGCGAAGGGTTGACTCAGACACATTCACCGTCCCGAGGCCTCGGTCGCACGACGGCAATCGTTAACGAGGCAGATCGCTCGCCACTCGCCGTCGCGGGTGTCGCCTCCGGTGGCTTGCGGCCCAGCCCTGACGTGGTTGGGGCACCGAGCTCAGAAGCGCCGAGGACAATTCTGGCTTCCCGGCCCAGTTCGGTGACGCGTTCAAGGCGGCGGCGAACTAGGCGTGCGCGATTTCTCCGCGCCAGGCAAGCAGCAAAAGACATCAGCAGTCGTCACTCCAAACTTAAGCGTGGACGCCGAAACGGGCGGCCGCGGCAGCCTCCGAGCATGATCTTTTGGTCATTTCGCGCACGGAGGCATCCCTGACGGCGGTTTGTCAGCGGACTTGACCATGCTGGCCGGGAAATACCCCCAGGCTTCGAGGTTCTCCGCATCCGGTTCGGATATGTCGCCTTGGGTGTAGTACCAGATCCGCTCGCCAGTTGTCTGTTCGGCGCCCGCTGCCCAGCAGAGGAACCAGCTTTGGGTGGTAAGCATCTCGCCGATCTTGCGACGGCCATCTGGCTCGCTGTAGAGCGGGATGCCGCCGATGTTGTCGCACACGAACTCGGTGGGCCAGGTCGTGCTCGGCCGGCGTCCGTCGCGGTGCTGGACGGCACGGTGAAGGCACGACGCGGGTGTCTGCTCGGTCTGCTCGCCGTCAGGTGTCGGCGCCGCCGGTGCCTGCGTCACGTCTCGCCCGATGGCCATTGAGGCGGCGCTCCCCGACCCCAGGGCGAGGATTGTCACCATCAGGACGGCCCATCGGAGGAGTCGGGGATAGGCGTGCAGCGGCGGTTGGGGCCGAGCCTTGTCGAGGGCTGTCCACGCGGCTCGGGACGACTGGGAAGGAGCCCGGGCATCGCGTCGAGCGTGCTGCGAGTCTCCTGAAGTGGCCGCCGCGGCGATCACGACGGACTGTTTCCGCGGCTCGACTGCCACCGTTGGTCGCGGAGCCGGGCAGTAGTTCAGCTCTTGGCGAAGGACCTGTTGGTGGAGTTGACGAAGTTCGGGACCGGGATCGATTCCGAGGTCTTCAGCGAGGGAGGCTCTGATCCTCTCGTACGCGTCCAGTGCACCAGCTTGGTGACCGGACCTGGCCAACCCTTCGACCAGCCGGGCGTGCACTGGCTCATTCAACGGGTGACGGTGGGCCGCCGCGCGGAGCCTGGGCAGCGCGAGGGAGTAGCGGTTGCTGGCCGCTGCGGCCGCAGCGAAGTCCAGGACGGCGGTGAGGTGTCGTTGCTGTAGCTCGAGCCGAGCGGGGTGCCCGACCAGCGTCTCGACGTCTGAGAGAGGATCGCCCCGCCACAGGTCGAGCGCCTCCGATAGCTGCCGGAGACGCCCGTCGAGGTGGTCCGGCCCCACGGCGTGGGCGGCCTGCAGTAACTCGTCGAACTTGACGCAGTCAAGCACAGCCGGTCCTGCTTCGAGCAGATACCCGCCCGGGACAGAACGAATAGCCAACGACCGCGCGGCTGGTACCAGTAGTCGTCGAGTTCGGGCCACAAAGGTCTGGACCACGTTCACGGCTCGATCTGGAGGCTCGTCCGGCCATAAGGCGTCAATGATCTGGGTCCGAGTGACGATCGCGTTCGGGTTGAGCGCGAGCAGACCGAGGACAGTGCGTTGCCCCTGCGAGCCGAGCTTGACCGGCACGCCGCTCACCTCCAGCATCAAAGGTCCGAGGATGGACAATCCGGCCACTCTGCCGGATGGCTTCGACCAGGCCGCGGCGGGACTGGCTGGCCGAGTGGGCGCGGCCGCCGCCAGCAGGTGATCGGTCTCCGTCGCGGACGTCCCCAGCGCCGCCGCAAGTGCCTGCACGGTTTGTTTCCGGGCCCCGCGGTTGCGCAGCTGCTCAAGGTCGCGCACCGTCGCCAAACTGATTCCTGCCGATCGGGCGAGTTCCTTCTGGGTGAGCCCAGCTCGCTCACGCGTGAGGCGGAGAAGGATGCCGAACGGCTGGGCCCGGTCAATATCGCTTGTCGTCATCGATGCTCCATTAAGGAAAACCCTGGTCAGACGACGACTCAAGAGACGGACCGGTACGGGTTAATACCGTCAAGATTCCGGTCAGCGACTCCCGGCAGGCTTTCTCGAAACGAGCACGTCGTCGCGGTACAGAGACCCGACATCCGCCATGGCCAGGCGGTTGACGAGCTCAACCCATTCCGCAGTCAGGAGGAGAGGAATGAAACGGTGCGCACCACACGCAAAGGGCGCGCGGCAAGGGCGGCTGCATGCACGGGTGGCCTCGCGATTCGGACGGGGAACGGCTCCGCCACGCGCTTCGGCCGGTCCACACAGCCGCACAGCTGGCAGCCGTTGGGTGAAGGTTCTCACCCGGACCATCATCGGGCTGAGCCTGCTCACCGCGACGGCGGCGCCGGCTAGTGCCGCTCCAGCTAATCGTCCCGACTTCAAGATGCCGGTCACCTGCAACGAGCGGTGGGCACTCCAGACCTATCAGGGTCACAACCCAGACGACAAGAAGATCGACATGTACCGGGTGGGCGGCAGCACTGCCGGATCGGCGGCCCGCGCGTCCGCCGGCGGCGTGGTGCATGAGTGGTTCGACCCGGGCGGGCTCGAAATCAACCATGGCAACGGCTGGTTCACCGTCTATCTACACATGAGCGCACGGGTGCCGGTCGGCACCCGTGTTCACGAAGGGGACTGGATCGGCACGGTCGGCTCGGTCGGGACCCACGATGCGCACCTGCACTACGAGCAGCTCTACGACTTCAACCATGACGGTGACGGCGAGACCGACGAGATGGTCAACCCGGTCATCCAAGGTGTCGAATACCACCTCAGCCCCAACGGACCGTTCCCGACCGTCACCTCACACAACGGCTGCGGCGGTGGGGGTGGGGGTGGTGGGAACTTCTCGACCTGGGGCAGTGGTGTGCGGGTGCGGCAGCAACCGGCCACCTCGGCGGCGGTGGTGACCACCTTCGCCGGTACGACCCGGGTCCAGGTCCAATGCCAACAGCATGC
>DASTGF010000406.1:0-15063 GCA_035719255.1 Microlunatus sp.
AACAGCACCGACGCAGGACGCCTCCCAAGGACCTGGTGGTGTGCCGGGGGCAGTCCCAACATGAGCCCTGGGTGCAGGGCCGCTGAGGCATCGGCGAACAGCGCCGCGCTACGCGGAAGGTCGAGGACATAGTAGGTGTCACGGCCATCTGCAGAGCTCCGCCGGGAGCTCACCAGCCCGCTCTCCCGCAGCTTGCGGAGGTGATACGAGACAAGGTTCTGCGGCCGGCCAACGGTCGTGCACAACTCTCCGATGCGCAGATCCGTGCCCGACAACGCGTGCAGCAGGCTCCACCGCACCGGATCCGCGGCAACCTGGAACAGCAGCGGCGGCTCCGCCGGTCGGACACTGTCAGCCTTCACCTCACCGGATATACATCAATTCGGACTGATGGATTTGATTCGACGCCGGCTACGTCCGCACGACGGTCGGCTTACGACGCCGTAGCAGAACCCGAAAGGATCACCCAGATGACGCCGTCACCCACCACGACCCTGGACGCGGCCGGCAGTGGGCTCGTGACTAGACATCCCGGGGACGGGTGTGCGCCACGTGTCCGGCGGCCGCGTGCCTACCGCCGGGAGCTCGGCATGGCGCACCGTGCCATCGTTGAGTTGGGAGTCCTGCTGGCGACACGCGGCCGCCTCATCTGCCTGGATGCGGCGATCCGTCATGCTTCGATCGTTGGCCCAGAGCGGGCCACTCACACCGGCGCAACGAAAGGCTGTCGATGTTCAACAGCAACGGATCGTTCCTACTCGCGATGCTTGAGTTCTTCCTGTTCTTTGCCTGGTTCATGTGCCTGTGGTGGATCCTGGGCGACATCTTCCGCAGCAGGGACATCGGCGGCGCAGCGAAGACGCTGTGGGTGCTGTTCGTGATCATCATTCCGTGGCTCGGCATCTTGGTATACCTGATCGCCCGTGGGCACGGTATGCAGGAGCGCCAACTGGAACAGGTGAAGGCCATGCAGCAGACCCAAAACGATTACATCAGATCCGTGGCCGGATCCTCCAAGAGCGCGGCGGACGAGATCGCGTCGGCCAAGGCTCTCCTCGACAGCGGCACCATCACCCAAGCCGAGTTCGAAAAGATCAAGGCGAGGGTGCTCGCAGCCTGACCTTTAGGCCAGCTCTTGATACGCAGGGCTTCGACTAGCTGGCAAAGAGGATCGTCCCAGCTTGAAGCGTGCGAACGAGCGGCTGGGCAGGCGCGGGCCGAGTCGCGCTCGCAGTGGACGTGCAGGAAAGCTGCACGCTCTTCGGCCAGGGATGGTTACGGCGGGTCCCGCTTGTCCCTGATCTTGACCCAACGGCCGCGTAGGTAGTCCTGTCCCTGGATGGCGATGGGGCCGTAGATGTTGCCGACCGGCTCGGTGTCCTTGCTGAAGGTCACGGCCTGCCCCAGCTGCCATGTGCCGGCACGCTGGTTCACTCCCGCCTCGAGCGGCCACTGGTTGTCGTAGGTGTCGAAGCCGCCGATCTCCAGGTCTTCGACGTGGTCGGCGTTCCATCCGGCGAGCTGGAATCCGTACCGCGCCAAGGTGGCGTTGAACGCCTTCTGCATGCCGCCCGAACGTTTCGTGGGAGAGGTGATCTGGATGACGTCGCCCTCCATCGGCCAATATGGGACCCCGATGGCTTCACCGTTCGGCAACATGGCCTTGCTGTTCCGCGCGAACTGCTTCTTGGCACCGTCGATGGTGAGGGTGACCGGGTCGAGATACCACCGCAGCGGCTTCCACCAGGTGATCGGGATCGGATCCTCGCGGGTACCGGTCGGTGCGCGGTGACCACCAGGCCCCGGCGGTGCTTGCGGGTTCGTGTCTCGCACGTCCTTGGCCGTGTCGCGGTCCGCGAACAGCGCTTCGAGGATCGTCTTACCGGCCACCACAACCTTGTCGAGCTCGATCACCGGAGTCCCGTCGTCGGCCGCGCTCAGCTTGGCGTTCTTCTTGTCGCCGCCCTCGATGACAGCCTTCAGCTGTTTCCGTGCACCGGCATCGATGTAGTGACTCCACAGCTCCCGCTTCACCGCGACCGGCCGGTATCCCAGAATGATCCCGGCGGCGAGACCAGCGTTCAGGCCGACTTCCGGAGTCAACTCCGCCTCGGCGGTGAAGGTCTGGCCGCCGACCAGGCGCAGCCTGCCGTGAAGGAGCTCAACTTGGGCCGGTTTTTCAAACAAGGCCCTCGCCCGGACACTGCCGGATCCGCCGAGCGACCCCTTCACATATCCCGCAACCGGCCACACGGAGCTGTTGAACTCCGCCTCCAAGAAGGCCCGGGTGCCGGCCTCAACACTGGCAGTGGCGGTGGCGCTCAGTGTCGCTGTGCCCTTCAGGTTCAACGAGGCCAGCATGGCCAGCGACACCAACTGGAGGCCGGGTGTGAGCAGGAACGCCGCCGCCTGGCCGAGCCGCATCAGATCGGCCGCGGTGGCCTCCAAAACCACGTCCTTAACAGTCACATCGGCCAACGCGTTGCCGCCGGCGTAGGCCGACACCCCGGCTGCGACCTCCACCAGCACAGGGCCGACCGGCGGCGGACCGGGGATCACCCCCAACGCCACCGGGGCCTGCACGGTCGGGCCTGGTTGTTGCGTGGACCACGAGAAGTTCTGACCCTTGCAGACCCGATACAGATTCTGATCGGGGACGCCGAACCGGAACTTGCGTGAGCCGTCAGCCAACGCCTTCAACCCCCGCCCATCCCGACTTCTCCGCCGGGGCACCCTGCGGCGGAACCGACGCCGGCAGATTCGATGGCACCGGAGGATCCCGCTGAAGCACCGGCTCAACAGATGCGCCGCGGTCGTCGAGCTCGCGGCTCCTCCCCGCGCTCCCGTCCAGCGGCCGCCCCAAAGCGGCGTTGCCCGCCAGCCGCTGGATGACCAGAGCCTGCGCCACCGAAAGTCGTGCGGCTCCTCCCCCGGCCACATTGGCAACTCCGGGCAGGCGCGCCGAGGAGGCACCATCGGCGAGAGCGCGGCGGCCGGACTCCCGCACAGACGACCCTGCGGAATCCTCCGCGTGCTCAACCCCCGCCACCACGGCGACCTGACCGGCCCACCGTAGCCATGCTGCTCGGCAGCACCCTCACCAGCCAGCCGACGCCGGGCAACCGCCCGTGCACTCTCCGCTGCCCGAAAAGACATCCGCCGACGCATCCCCAGCTGGGGCGGTCACTCGGAGGCAAGCCCTCTGGTTCGGGCTCCTTCGTTCAGTCGGGATGGGCGAGCAACTGGCCGAGCAGGAGCCCAGACGCGGCTGTCGGCGAAGCACATGTCGGTGCGCAGCACGCGCACCTGATAACACCCGACGTCTGCAGGCGCCATTGTTGGTTGTCGCCTCCGACGCAGCGCCAGACCCCGACGTCGGCGCCACGGGCTGGGGATGCACCCCAGACATCGAGACATTCACCGGTCTGATGGTTCACGACCTGGTAGCAGCCGGGCACCAAGCCGCCTGGGCTTGGCCGGGCCGTTCGTTGCGAAGGCCGCCACCAACGAGTGGGACGCGATCATCATGACCCGGACCGCGTTCCAGTCGATCGAACTCAACCCGACCGCGCAAGCCGCCCATCAGCGGCGGGAACTGGACCAGAGGTCCGGCCTTGGCCCAGTGGCCCGGCCGTCGGTCGTGCCTGCGTCGGGTTCATGCACGACGGAGGAATTCCTACCTGGTCGCAGGATCCCACTGCATGCTGGCGAGGGACGGGCATGCGTCTGTTGGTCACCCCCGTTTGGAGCCAGGCTGGGGTCAGCTGTCGGATTCTCGCGAACGGCGACCATCGAGCCGGCGCTCGCGCTAGACGAAAAGCGCCCCCGTTGACAGATGGACAGATAGAGGACAACACGTCGCCGGTCAGAGTAGCTATGCGGCACGGTGCGCTGGTTGTCGCCACCGTCGAAGTTCAGGTGGGGGGTCGGACGACTGCCATATTTGCCGTTAGGTTGCGAGATTGGATAACGCTCAGCGCCGGCACCCGGGATGGGCAAGGCCGCAGAGGGGGAGTGCCCAATGAAGCAGCGTCGACTCTCGTCTGCGGTGATGGCTGTTCTGGTCGTCACCTGGGCGGTAAGCGTCGCCTCAGTCCAAGGGTGCTCGGCAGCATCGCCGCACCCCTCGCCAGCGGCGCCATCGACGAAAGAACCCGGGCCCACGGGTAGTCCGACACGCAGCCCAGCGCCGACGCCGACGCCGACGCCGACGGCCAGCCAACCTGTCCCGGCCGTGACCAAGGTGCTGACCTTTGTCGAGGAGAACCACTCGCTCGCTGAAATGCAACGAGGCATGCCCTACACCTTCGGGTTGGCTCAACAGTACGGTTACGCGACCGATTGGTCAGCTATCACCCATCCGTCCCTGCCGAACTATCTGGCCATGGCCGGAGGCTCGACATTCGGCGTGACCGACGACGGCAGCCCAGCCACCCACCCGATCGGCGGACCCAACACCTTCGGTGAAGCGATCGCGGCGGGCAAGACGGCCAAGTCCTACCAGGAGTCGATGACCAGCAACTGCCTCCTGACCAACTCGGGCCGTTACGCCGTGAAGCACAACCCGTGGGCGTACTTCACAGACGATCGCGTCAACTGCGCACAGTTCGATGTGCCCTCTGGGACTACTGCCTCCGGCGCACTTCACGACGACCTCGTCAACGGCACCCTGCCGAATGTCGGAGAGGTCACGCCAAACCTCGACAACGACGCCCACGACGGGTCCCTGCTCACCGCAGACAACTGGATCAATGCCTGGATGCAGCAGATCTTCTCCTCCCCCGACTGGAAGTCGGGCCGGTTGGCGGTCATGATCACTGCCGACGAGGACGATCGCTCCCAACGAAACCAGGTCCTCACCATCGTCGTTCATCCCTCTCAGAACCACCACGTCGTGTCGACGGCGCTGACCCATTACAGCTGGACCCTCGCGATGACCGATCTCGCGACCGCACCCTGCCTTGGAGCAAGCTGCACGGCGCCGAACGCGGCGACTGCATTCGGCCTGCCCCTCGTCTGATAGTTCCTCACCCGGCACGGCCGGGCTATCTAAGCTGGGGCGGTGACGGCAGTCGTGGATCGGGGGGGCGTAAGGCTTGCCGAGCTCGTGGCGACGCTGTCCTTGGCCACAGACCTTGGCCGCGGTGAGCCGATGGAGCACTGCCTGCGCCAGACGGTTATCGCGCTGCGGATCGCCGACCGTATCGGCGTAGTTGAAAGCGACCGTGTGGCGACCTATTACACGGGCTTGCTCGCCAACGTCTACTGTCACGCCGACGCGCACGAGCAAGCCGAGTGGTTCGGCGACGACATCGCCGTCAAGCACGGCTCCTACGAACCCCACGTCTTCGAGTTCGTGCGCATGATCGGGGCGAGCGAGCGCGGCTTGGCGCGGGCGCGGAAAGTCGCGACATTCCCGGGGCAGGGCGTCGCGCTGCTCAAGAGTATGTACGAAACGCATACCAGGCTGGCGAGCCAGTTCGCGGCGCGGATCGGGCTCGACGACGCCACCTGCCGGGCGTTGCGCGAGACCTACGAGCAGTGGGACGGCAAGGGTGGGCCGCGGAAGCTGATGGGCGAAGACGTCTCGCTGCCCGCCCGCATCGTCCAGCTCGCCGACCTTACGGAAGTGGCGTATCGCCGCCGCGGCCTTGACGCCGCCCGCGAGTACGCGCGCAAGCAGCGCGGGCGGAGTTTCGACCCGGCGCTGGCTGACCTGTTCATCACCGAGGCCGATGAACTCGTGACCGGCATCGACGCCGCCTCCAGCTGCTGGGAGGACGTGATCGGCGCCGAGCCGTCGCTCACGCCCTCCGTGGGCGGCGACGATCTCGATGCCGTGCTCGGGGCGATGGCTGATCTCGTCGACATGAAGTCGCCGTGGATGTCGGGGCACTCGCGCGGCGTGGCCAACCTTGCGCTGGAGGCGGGCCGGATATCCGGCCTTGCGGACGACGAACTGTCTGCCTTGCATCGCGCCGGATTCCTCCACGACCTGGGCCGGCTCGGCATCTCCAACGCGATCTGGGACAAACCGGGACCGCTGACGCCCGCTGAGATGGAGCACACCCGCCTGCACCCCTACTTGACCAGTCGTATGCTCGCCGGCGTTCCGGCGCTGGCGCGCAGCCGCGAGTTGGCCGCAAATCATCACGAGCGGCTCGACGGCTCCGGCTATCCCCGCGGCATCGACGCGCGGCAACTGACGCCAGCCGACCGACTGCTGGCCGCGGCCGACGTCTACCACGCGATGACCGAGCCCCGCGCCTACCGCGCCGCCAGGTCCGAGAGCGAGGCGGCCGCCGAGCTGCGCTCCGAAGTGCGGGCCGGGCGCCTCGACGGGGACGCAGTGAACTCCGTGCTCAAGGCGGCCGGGCACCGGGTCAGCGCCCGGCGCGAGTGGCCGGCGGGCCTCACGGGCCGGGAGGTCGAGGTGCTGGGCCTGCTCGCGCGCGGCTATTCGAGTCGCCAGATTGCCGAGCGCCTCGTGGTCACACCGAAGACTGTGTCCAACCACGTCCAGAACATCTACCTGAAGATCGGCGTCTCGAGCCGGGCGGCTGCAACGCACTTCGCGATGCAGCACGCGCTCGTCGGCAGCTTCGAAGGGCGCTGAATAGATGAGGTGATCGCCTCATGCCGGCGGTGCGCCTCGATGCGAGGCTTGCCCTATCGGCGAACGATTTCGAGGTGATCACATGCAGTACGAGACGCGCATGGACGGCATCGTCGGTCGGGCGGGCGGAGTGGCGATGCGGGAGGCCTGGGAGTTGTTGATCGCGGGACCTGAGAATGCGAACCGATCGGTCCTGCTGTTACCGGGCGGCGCCTGCTCGGCCCGGTCGTTCGATGTGGTGATGGCGGAGCCGGCGCTGTCCAGTGTCCGCCTGGTGGCCACCACGTTGCCCGGCATGGCGGGCGCACCTGTCACCGGGGACGTGTCCATTCCCGCAATGGCCCGCCGGGCGGCGAAGCTGGCCGAAGAACAAGCCTGCGACGTGGTCGTGGGATTCTCGCACGGCGCCTCGGTCGCGTTGGACATGGTGCTGTCAGGACATTTCCGGGGCCCTGTCGTGCTGCTCGGTCTCAGCCTGACGACCCCGGACGAGTCCAGGTTCTTCCGTTACGTGGTACGGGCGTCACAGAAGGTGGGCAGGTGGCCGATGGCGATCCTGTTCCGGCTGATGCCGCTAATGGCGCGATCCGCCAAGACACCGGAGGAGCACAAGAACGAGCTGATCGAGGATTTCAAAAAGAACAGGGCGAGCGATGCGGTCCGTGTGTGCGGCGAGTACCTCGACTACATCGCGGCGGATCGGAACTTCGCCGCGGAGCTGGCCGCGTCGGACAACCCAGTGTGGGTTGTACACGCCGAGGAGAAGGGGGACGGCGGCCTCACCGATGCCGAGCGCGCCACCCTCGAGGCGGCTCCCAACGTGATCCTCGTCAGGATCCCCGGCGCCGTGTTCCTCATCCCGGACGAGGCTCCAGATCGCACAGCTGCCATCATCGCCGATGCCCTGAAGCAGGCGACCTGACCGACGGCATTCTGGACATTTGCGTTCCTGAGTCTGCTCGCCCACCCCTACTGCATCACGGTCCAAACCAGTTCAACCAAAGGAGCAAAGAAGAATGCCGAAGGTGTCCGCAACGACAACCGCGAAGGTCGACGACTTCGGTGTCGCGATCGACCGCAACGACGTACTCGACGGCTACGCCGTCAGCTTCGTCACCATCAACGAGGATCACAGCCTCGCGCCGATGCTCGCCGGTCTACCCGAGGGACGCTGCTGGTGCCCACACTGGGGCTACGTCCTCGAGGGCCAGATCACGGTCACCTACGCCGACCGGGTGGAAGTCTTCGAAGCTGGCGACGCCTACTACATGACACCGGGTCACGTGCCAGCTGCGACGAAGGGCAGCGAGTTCTTGCAGATCAGCCCGGCCGAAGCCATGAACGAAACGATTGCCGCGATCCACGCTGCGATGCAGGAGAAGCAATCGCCGAGCAGAAACGTAGAAACCGTGACCGGTCATCGGCAGATCCATTTGAACGGCTGAGCGACTTCACCAGGGTCGCTGGGCACGCCGAGGTCGCTCAGCCACGTCACTGCGAGTAGCTCACCTAGCAGAGGAAACTAACCCCCGAGCACTCATGCAGAGGGCCGTCGTAGCTGTCCCGTCTGCCATTTGTATGAGAGGTGACGCATCGTCGCGAACGGATGACCAGTGTCGCCACCGCGGGGGCCACCACCGCACCTGGCCGAGTTTGTGGCGCCGGAGTCGGATGCCTTGGTTTTCACCGGTCCGGCGGGTGGTCCGTTGCGGTGGTCGTTGTTCGCCCTGCGTGCGTGGGGGCCGGCGGTTAAGCGGTCAGGGCTGCCGGCGATCACCTTCACAGTCTGCGACACAGGTTCGTGGCGATCTTGGTGGCCGCGGGGTGCAATGTCCGCGAGGTGTCCGAGTGGGCCGGTCACCGCAATGTGGCGTTCACGCTGACCCGGTATGGCAGCTTGTTCGAGGACGGCTCGGACGCGGCGGTCAATCGC
Source organism: Microlunatus sp. (assembly GCA_035719255.1). GTDB lineage: Bacteria > Actinomycetota > Actinomycetes > Propionibacteriales > Propionibacteriaceae > Microlunatus. The sequence continues at coordinate 8,550 of DASTGF010000406.1, forward strand.
CTCGACGGGCGAGGCCAGGGCCAGGGATCGGCGTTCGTGCGGTCGCTGCGCACGAAGAAGTCCTGATGTGTCCCCCATGTGTCCGCCGCGCGTCCCCGACGTGGATCGAGCCGGTGCTAGCAGGCGTTTAGCCTGGTCAGCGGGTGATTGTGGTGTGGGCCTAATGGACTTGAACCACTGACCTCCGCCTTATCAGAGTCGCGTAGTCGTGCTGTCTGGTGAAGCTGGGTGTCGATCGCTTGGGCGGCGGATCACGGAAGTCTGGCCCCACGGCTGTCGACGCATTCGCTGCAGATCTTGCTGCCTTTTCGCTGCCTGACCCGCTGGACCCGCTTCCGCCGAGCGCACGAACCATGGACCCTGCCAGGAGCATCGCCAGCACAGTGAGTGTCAGGTCCCGCGCCCCTACGATCCGTGTCTTGCGGTCGCCGGCTGGCGGCGCCGCGTCGGCTGACCCGCTCTCGCCGGCTCGCAGCAGACCGAGTTGGCGGGGCAACTTCGTCGTTGCCAGCTGGGTATGCCGCCGGATCCGTCGGGTCCCCGGCACCGGCTCAGAAGCGGTCAGCGAGGCCGCCGCTTCGTCGATGGCGAGCAGTGGCTGCCGCTGGCATTCGAAGTGGCTTGGCTGAGCCGTCGCCGCTCCTCGTGAACCGCTGCGCGCGGGCCACTGCATCATCGCCCAGACCAGCCCGAGCAGGATCGGCAGCGCCAGACGGCACCGTTCCCTTGAGTCATTCGACGACGCCGACCGGCCCCCCGCGGCCAAGATCAACCGACACTGTGCTGGACCAGCCGACCACGCACGGTGAATCAGGGGGTTGGGCCGGTGGTCTCAGGGGTCATATCCGATGTGGGTGGGGGGCTGGCGCGAGGAACCTCGAGACATCAGATCACCTCACTGAGTAAGGCAGAAACCATGAACATCACCACCACACCACTCCGTCGTGCCGCTGCCTCGATTGTGGTGGCGGTCTCGTTGGCTGCGGGCAGCCAGGGCGTGGCGTATGCCCGGCAGGATCTGAGTGGGGGGTGCGGCCGTACCGAGATCATCAATCCGAACCACACCGTCCTTGAACGCATCGGTCGGCAGCTGGTCAGGGGCGACAATCTGACCGGCGCCGGGGTGGCGGCCCCCCTGGCGGTGCTCGAGCAGCTGTGACTCGATCTGGCACCTCGGCTGCGCACCCGACGACCAGCGCCGGGAGACGCGCCGGTTCCCGGCACCGACGAAGCAGTCGGCTTCTTGGTGGATCAGAATGCATCTCGCGGACGGCGTGGCTGGGCAGCACCGCGGGTGGTGTATATGCTCGGAACTCTCCGTAGAACCCAGATGCGGGCTGCGCCACCGCGGATGTCAGGGGACGCTGGACCCGGTCGAAGCGTGTCATCGCCCTCGCGGGGGGCGGTCGACTGGGCGCGCGGCGGGTTGGCCGGGGCGCTCAACTGTGTTGGTCGCGGTCCAGGCGCGCCGCCAGCCGCGCGAGGTCCACGCGGTTCGTCGCGCCCGTCTTGCGGAGCAGATGGGAGACGTGAGTGCTCACGGTCTTCTCACTCACCACCAGCGCTCGGGCTATCTCCCTGTAGGTGCGCCCCGCGACGACGTAGTCCAGGACCTCCTGCTCGCGAGGGGTGAGGCTGTCGAGCACCGTGTTGGTCCTGGGACTGTCCTCGCGTCGTTCGTGCACGTCCCCGAGCGGGATGTGGGCGCTGTGGGCGAGGTGCACGATCTCGTCCTGGATTGGGCCGGCCCGGAGCCGTTCGGTGAGTGCGTAGCCGCGCCGGAGTACTTCCGCGGCCTCGTCCCGGCGATGCCCTATCGCCGTCCCTGTGACCAGGATGGCCTCGCCGGCTCGCCAGCACGCATACGCCTCCTCCCACGGGAGAATTTCGTCAAGGAGTTCGACCGTACGCAGCCAGCGGTCTGCACAGTCCTTGGAGCGTCGTGCCCGGGCCGCTTCCGCGGCATACCAGCTGTCCAAGGCTTCCAGCACACGCAGGTAGAACGTCGTGGTGCCTCCCGGGTCGGCGATTGCGTGGGGGAACCGACGCAGCAGCCCGTCCAGCCGTTCAAGGACCAGATCCGGTGGGTGCCCGGCATCGCGCATCGCCTGCGCTTGGTCGGCGAGGGCCCGCGCGGCGAACGGCATCAACCATTCACACATCGTCGGTGGCGCACCCGCGGTCGTGGCGCCGGCCTCGGCGGCATCGACGACCCCGTCGAGATCTCCGGCCGCGTAGCGGACGGTGGCACGCACGGCGTCGAACTCGAACGCCAAGAAGGCGGAGGTTTCGGTGAACAACTCCTCTGCGCGGTCCAGGTGTGCCTCGGCCTCGCGTTGCCGACCCTGGAGCGCAGCCAACCGGGCGGCAACCAACCGGGTGTACGCGTCGGCCGCCACGCCCGGGTTCGATCCGAGAGCGACCCGCAGTCGCTGGGCGCACGCCTCCCACTGGCCACCGTGGAGCCAGGCGCCGGCCGCGCACGCCGACAACCACGCCACGTACGCATGGGCCGCCCCGAGGTCTTCGAGCTGCCCCCGCCTGCGCTCGACGTGCTGGACCCACGCGGGATTAAAGGGAGTGGTGTTGGCGTTGGCCTCCCACAAAGCCCCGTGGACGAAGGCCCACCAGTCACCGGCGAGCACCGCCTGCGAGATGGCCTCACTGGCGAGTGATCGGCCCTCCTCGGCGCGATCCTCGAACACCGCCAGCATGGCGCTCGCGGCCAGGGCATAGGCCAGCGCCGCCGGGTGGTTGGTCGCCCGGGCGGATTCGAGCGCTCTGGCTGCGAGCGAGGCCGCGTCCGGATCGTTATGCCAGAGCGAGGCGTGCGCAAACTCAGCCAACGCCAACGAGTGCTGCCACGAGTTCGGCTCGTTCGTTGTCAGCCGTACCGCACGTCGCATGTCGTCAGGTCGCAGAAAGCCGCGGCCCGTCGAGAACCGCAGATGTCCACGCCGCACCATTAACTCGGCCACCCGCAAAGGCTCCCGATTCTCTTTCAGGGCGGCGAGCAAAGCATCAACCGCGGCGAGCTCTTCCTCGTGGTCTCCGAGCTGGGCCGCGGTTGCCCGCAGCCGGTCCAGCAGCTCCTCGACCGACTCCCTCGCCTCCGCAAGCCGACCGTGAAGGTCAATCGCGCGCCGAAGCAGCCGAAGCTGCTCAACAGCGCCGCCGGACCTTCCCGCGGCGTCCACCGCGCGCAGGGCCCACGTGTATGCCTCGCCGTCCTTCCCGGCACGATAGTGGTGGTCCGCGATGGCGGTGATGGACTCCAGGTCCGGACTGGCCGCGTCGAGATCCCGCTCGCAGGCTCGAGCGAACCCGGTATGTAGAAGTGCCCGGTCTGCCGGCGCGAGGCCGCCCTCAAGAGCCTCAGCCTGTAGCGGGTGGCGAAACCAGTAGCCCCCCCGACGATCCATCTCCAGCACCCCAGCAGCCACAGCCTCCCGCAGCAACGGTGCCGGGTCCGCGATCCCGGCGAGGTCTGCGGCGTAGTGCAGCCGTTGTCCCGTCGCCACCTGCGCCCCGACCGCGATCACCCGGACCAGATCGCGGGCCGCCGGCGACAGGCCGTGCCAGGACTGCAGAACGGCTGCGCTGAGATCGGTGGGCAGGTCGGGCCGCAAATGCCGCGCCTTTGCGGACAGACCGGAGACCAGCAGCCGGTTGAAGTACGGGTTCCCCATGGTCCGTACGAAGACCTCGCCCACCAGCGACTCGTGCGGGGGCGCAGCCAACAAGGCCGCCAGCTGCTCGCGGGTCGCATTCCGGTCCAGTGGCTCCAACGCAAGTTCAGTAAACAGCGGCATCCGCTTGACGTCGGCGAGCCAGCGTGCCACTGGGCGGCCCTCACCGATGTCGCCCCGCCTCAGTGTCATCAACAAGGCGAGGCGGCGGTGCGGGGAGCCCGCCACGACGTATGTCAGCACGTCGAGTGTGCTGTCGTCGGCCCACTGCAGGTCATCAATCACCAAGACGACGGGCCTGACCGCGCAGCGGGCCTCCAGCCACTCGTCGAACAGCGCCGGGGCCTCCGGCAGCAGCTCACCCGTGCCATGACCTCCAAACAGTGCCGGTCTGTCGACCACCGCAAGTTCACTCACTGCTCGCCGCAATGCCAGAAGGGGCACGGACAACGACGTCAACGGCAGGGCACCCCCGCCGAGCACCAAGACGCGCTCCGCAACCTCGGCACACGCCCTGCCCACCAATGACGTCTTGCCCACACCAACACCACCGGTCACAAGCAGGGCCCCGGCCACCCCCTCGCGGGCGGCAGCGATGACCGCACGGACGGACTGCATCTCCGCGGCACGTCCAACCAACGGCGCCGCTGCCTGCACCGCTGCGATGGCCACGATGGAGTGTCGCACTCCACAGCTCCCGCGCACCACAGTTCCGGATCGCCGATCATCGTCATCTCCCAGAACCTTGGGAGGGGCTTGGGGCCGTGCGGATGGCACAAGCTGCCCACACCGATCACCATGCAAACAACGGTGGTGTGCGGGGTCAGTGCTGTCGCCAGCAGCTATAACCACCTCTCGGAAATAGCCTGACAGGTCAAACGACCATCTGATCTTGGCCATCATTCGTCGAGGGCGCCGTCCGGTATGTGAGCGCTACGAGTTATCGCTCGCTGTCGGAGCTATCGGATTGCGAAACCGGCTGATGCACAAGTAGGGCGGCTTGGACGCGGTCACGAGTGCCCAAACTTCGCTAGAACGTGGCAACATGAGTCTCGACGGTCGTTCTCGGCGACGATGAGCTCGGCTGTCGGCTGCGATCTCGGCGTTCGACAGACCGCGGGCCGTCGAGACGCGACTCGTGCAGACGTGGAACGCGTCTTCGCCCTCCAGTCGGAATACGAAATGGACGGCAAAAGAACAGCAGCGTCAACGAGCGCAAGGAGCACCTGCGTGGGGTTGCGGCCCGAACTGCTGGTCCGCCGCTGACATCGACGCCACCGTCATTGCCGATCTCCGGCAGCCACCGACGGTGAATTCCTTCCGATCCGCGGCACCCGATCCTGCTACGACGGTGGACGGAGCGGGGCAAAGACCCAGTTGCGGTAAAGGAGGAAGTTCCACAAGGTCGATGCTGCTACTACCGCAACCTTTGCCACCAGGTACCTATCGCCCACGTGCCCTGCGGTCGTCACCACCGCGAGTGTGATCACATAGTTGGCCACAACCAGCAAACCGTACCGCAATGCGTGCTGCGTCAACCCCCGCGAGCCCCAGGATGACATTGCGGTCCTGTTGAGCAGAAAGTTCACCACCACAGCGGTACAGAAGGCCACCGTGGTGGCAACGCCAAGCGGAACCCTGAACGACTCATGGAGTAGGGCTAGCAGTCCTATGTCGACGACAACGGTGAGACCGCCGACGACCAGGTAGCAAAACAGCTGACGCTGCAACCGCAGTCTGGGCAGCGATGCCGACCGGCTGTCCGTGAGTCGGGAGGATGTTTCGAGGTCAGACATGTCCCTCTCCGTGGCTGTGGTTCGAAAGCTGACATGCATGACCTGGGTCCCGGCCCAGCGGCCGGGCGCGCACCGCAGACACCCGCGTCACGATAGACGCACCTGATGGCTGATGTTAGCCAGCCGCAGCTGTGGGCGATTTGAGGCACCCCATCCACTACACGATGAGGAGCCTGGACAACACCATGACCGATGGGACTTGCTGTCTCACGCCCCGACCGGCAGGTAGAGGTCGAAGCGTCCGATGTCCGTCATCTGGTAGCGGTCCGCCGGCATCCGCAGGCGCGGGGTCTGACCGTCTTGATACACGAACGCAACCTTCGATGGGTCGGCGGCGTTGACGGTGACGTTCTCCTCGTCGAATCGGATGGGGAGGATGACCGCCGCCTGGAGGCGCCCCGCACCGAGGTAGTCGACCAGGTACGCGCCCCAGTAGTCGCCCGCGATGTAGCGGATCTGTCGGGTCTCCAACTCGCTGACTATCTGCTTGGCGTCGGCATTGGGGTCGATCCACTCCCAGCCGACCTGCTGGTGCACCACGGGAACGCAGGTCAAGAGTGCCCATACCGTCGGCACGGTGATCACCAGCCACGGCGAATCGCGGATGCGCTCAGGGATCAGCAGCAGCCACGCCCCCAACCCCATCAGCAGCTCCGGCAGGAACGGCAGGGCGTACCGCCCGTCGGCGATGTTGCTGAGCGGGGCGTACAGCGCGAGGACGGGGAACGCAAGAACCCCGGCTACCAGGATCGGCACTGCCTGTCGGCCCTTGCGGATCACCAGTAGCACCATCCCGACTGTCGAACCGCCGATCAGGAGGGACGCGACCCCGATCGCCACCGCGTCGGGGCCGACCCAGTCCGGACCCAACTCGGGGCGCAGGCCGAAGGCCCGCGGCAGCAGCTCGGCGAAGAACCTGTCCACGCGCTCGGTATAGGTCGCTTGCACCACCGGCGTGGCTGATGCCGGCCAACCGTTCTGCGCCATGAACAGGAGCCACGGGCTGACTCCGAGCACTCCGCCGGCGGC
>DASTGF010000407.1:0-7145 GCA_035719255.1 Microlunatus sp.
AGCGCCGGTCGCGGGTCCTGGTCGGTTGGTGCGACGTGGGCAGTGCGCTGCTCCTGGTCGGGATCGCGTCCTGGGGTACCGCCGCGCTGCCTCCCGGCTCGCGGTTCCTCGCCCTGGGTGCGTCGTCGGTGCTGCTCGCGGGGGTCTCCACCCGGCTCAGCCTCGACCCGCGGTGGTATCGCCCCACCCGGCGCCCGAGGCCGCTGTCGCGAATGGCTCGGCTGCTGGCCGGGCCGCTCGGAACCGCCGCCTGCCTGGCGGCCGCCTTGCCGGCCCCGTGGACCGCCGGTGGGCGAGCCGCGGTCGTCTTGATCAGTCTGATCCCGTTGGCCGCCTTGACGCTGACCCAGGACCAGGAGCAGACCATGCAGTGCCTGGTGGACATGGTGCAGACCGAGGCACAGGATGGCCGGCAGGCCGTGCTGGACGAGCTGCACGGCACCCTGTCGGCCAACCTCCGGCTGATCGAGCAGCACAGCCTCCGGCTCCGTTCGCGATCGCCCCGGCTGTATGAGCTCGCCGTCGGGGCCAACAGCCGGCTGCGAGAGACCCTGACCCTGGGTGACCCGGAGCTGGAGGACGTCCGGGCCCCCGACTCCCTTGCCGCCCTCGTCCGCACTCTGGCGATGGCCGTCGGCGCCCGGGGCGAGCTCATCGTCGCCGTCACCGAGCTCGCCGACCTCGACCGCGACCTCGTCCGGCTGACCCTCAACGATGTCGTACGCGCGCTGCTGGCTGACGGCGCCATGCGCGTCCGGGCCACGATCGGCGTCGATGAGCCAGGCTCGCTGACGGTGAGCGTGGTCGGATCCGAACGAGCCGGGCAGGGTCTGCCGGCCGCTCTGCGGCAGCTCGCGGAGCGGCTCGGCCAGCTGGGCGGGTCGGTGACCGGCGAGACCACCGAGCGTGGCGAGCCCACCGTGCGGTGCAGCTGGCCGGCGGCACCTGGTACTCGCTGACTCGGCGGACGCCCGGATCAGTCCAGGGGTAGTTCGAGCAGGGCGTTCTCGATCACCTCGGTCAGCGCCGGATGGGGCCAGTAGGTGCCTCGCGCCAGGGCGCGCGCGCCGGTGCCGTGCGCCATCGCCTGCACCACCGGTTGGATGAGGATCGTGGCCTGCGGACCGAGGACGTGCGCACCGAGCAGCCGTCCCGTGACCGGGTCTGCAAGCACCTTGGCGAAGTGCCGATCGTCCTCCAGCGCCCAGCCGTAGGCGGTGTCGCCGTACGCCGCCCGGCCCACCACGTAACGCACACCCTGCTCGCGAGCCGCGTTTTCGGTCAGACCCACGCTGGCCACCTGAGGATCGGAGAACACCGCCTGCGGCACCGCACGGTGATCGCTGCGGGTCATCGCCCCGGGGTTCAGGAGATTGTGCTGGACGACCCGCGCCTCCGCGTTGGCCACGTGCTTGAGCATCCGGTGGGAGCTGACGTCACCAAGGGCGAACACCCCGGCGGCGCTGGTGCGCTGGAAGTCGTCGACCCGGACGAACCCGTCCTCATCGGTGTCCACCCCGCCCGCGCCGAGCCCGAGGCGGTCGCCGTTCGGTCGACGCCCGGTCGCGACCAGCAGTACATCGGCCTCCAGCACCCCCGCCCCGTCACCTGCGAGCACCGCCCGGACGCCACCGCCGGAGCGGGATTCGACCGATGCCACGGTGGTCCGCAACCGGACGTCGACGCGCCGGCCCAGCTCGGCGGTGAACAGGTCGGCGACCTCGGTATCGGCGTGCCCCAGCATCCGCCCGGACCGGTTCACCACGGTCACTCGGGTGCCGAAAGCGGAGAAGATGTGCGCAAACTCCGCGGCGACGTACCCGCCCCCGAGCACCAGCATCGTCGCGGGGAGGCCGTCCAGGCGCATCACCGTGTCGGAGGTGTGCACCCTCACCCGATCCAGGCCCGGCACCTCGGGCAGCACCGGTCGGCTGCCGGCGGCGATCACGATCCGTTCCGCCTCGATGATGTCCACGCCGATCTGCAGCCGGCGCGGCCCGACGAAGTGGGCCTCCTGGTCGAACACCGTGATCGATGGGTCGTCGCGCCGTCCCTTCTCGCCCTCACGCGAGATCGCGTCGACCCGGCCGAACACCCGGTCGCGGATCGCCGGCCAGTCCACCCGAGGCTCGCCCAGGCGGACCCCGAGGCGCGCGGAGCGACGCGGCGTCAGGGCCAGATCGGCTGGAACGACGTACATCTTGGTGGGGATGCAGCCGGCATTGAGGCAGGTGCCGCCGAAGATCCCGCTGTCCACCAGCGCGGTCCGCCACCCGGCGAACCGTTCGTCGATGATCGTGTTCCCCGATCCGCTGCCGATGATGCACAGATCGAAGGAAATCGCCACCGGCTCATCCTGCCATTCCTGTCCTCGTCGGCCGTCGGTCAGCAGCTGCTGAGCCGGGACCAGTCGGGTGGCGGCTCAGGTAGTGCCGGCGTACGTCGGCGGTCATCGGCTCGATCGCTGCGCGGAGCGCGGTTCGCGGGAGCTCGGTCCCGTGTTCGTCGAGGAAGCGGCGCAACTCCCCGGCGTCCACCCGGCGGCCGGCCTCCCGGAGCATCCACCCGATGGCCTTGTGGATCAGGTCCTCCGGATCGTCGCGGAGCCGCAACGCCAGGCGATAGGTGTCGGCGCTCTGCCCGGCCCGCAGGAACGCGTGGGTCGCCACCACCGCGATCCGGCGCTCCCAGAGCGAGCTCGACCCGGCCAGCCGGTCCAGGACGCCGCGGTCGCCCTCCAGCAGGTGCCGTCCGACGACCGGTGCGGCGCTGACGTCGACCAGATCCCAGTTGCACACGTACGCGGTGTGCGCCAGATAGCAGTCGTAGATCTCTTGCCGCTCGGCCTCGTCGCCGCGCCCGGCCCGCTCGGCCATCACGACCAGCGCAGCCAGCCGGTGCTCGTGGATTGGACTGGTCAGCAACGGCAGCCAATCCTGGGGCCGGAAAGGGCGGCGCCGGTAGGGCGCGACGATGGTCCGCAGTGTGCTCAGCTTGACCCCGGCGAACTGGTCTCCGGCGCCGTATCCGCCGGGTCGGACCTGGAAGTACCGTCGCAGCGCGACGGCCGTCTCGGGATCCGATGCCGCGTCGATGGCTCCTGCGACGTCCGCCGCCGGATCGCCGACCGGCGGTTGCGTGCTCACCCCGCCAGACTGACACGGCCACCCGGTCCCTTCCTCGGCAAGTGTGCACATACGACAGCGACACGCCGGGCAGGCGTGTCGTTCCTGCACGGTGTCCCGGCCCGGTCACGTCCGGAGCGCCACATTGGCCCCCGACTCGGGGAGGACAGACCCAACCCGATCTCCCCCGCCAGCCCAATTCCTCCATTCCCTATGGTGAGACACGGAATTGTGGATCGGCCGACGCCGCGCTACCGTTTCGGTCCATGAGCAGAGGGCGACCCGGGCAGCCGCTCGGCGTTCGCCTCCACGCACGGATCCACGTCGACCTGGGACGAATGACCAGCGCAGGGTGTCGAGCCTGACGGCTCCGCCCTGCCACACCCCGGTCCGCTTACCGCGGCCTCCCACCCCGGTCCGTCCCGTCCGCCGTCCGCGGCGTCGTTCAGCTCGAAGGAACCCTCATGCCCGGCAAGTCCCGTACGCCCGTCAACCCCGCCACGCTCGCCCTGCGCTTGTCCGCCAACCGGTCCCTGTGGCAGGGCCTGGTGCGCTTCGACTCGACCTCCCGCTACTACGCCCGGCTGGCCGCCGAGCCGGGCTGGGAGGCCTGGCTGCTCACGTGGCTGCCGGGTCAGGGCACCGAGTGGCACGACCACGGCGGCAGCGCGGGCGCCTTCGTCGTCCTCGGCGGGGTGTTGACCGAGCGCCGCGCGTCGATCAGCGTGTCCGGCCCGCCCCAGATCCTCCCGGGCGCCCAGCAGTATGCGTCCGAGGCCGTTCGACCGTTCGGCGCCAGGCATCTGCACCAGGTCAGCAACGACGGGCTGACACCCGCGGTGAGCCTGCACGTCTACTCGCCAGGCTTGCGTGAGATGAATTACTACAACCCTCAGAATGATGGGTTATGGTTGGCCGACTCGAGACTGGCAGGAGTGAATTGGTGAGCGACCTCATCCTGCCGAAGCCGACGACGGACACCGGCGGCACGTCGATCGCGACGTTGCTGGAGAAGGCCCGGGGGCGCCTGGAAAGGCTCACCCCAGCGCAGGCACAGGAAGCCTGGGCTGCCGGTGCCGTCGTCGTGGATATCCGACCCGCGCTGCAGCGCGCCACCCACGGCGAGCTTCCCGGCGCCCTGGTGATCGAACGCAATGTGCTCGAGTGGCGGCTCGACCCGTCCTCCGACGCCCGGCTGCCGATCGCCGACCACGACCTCCAGGTGATCGTGCTCTGTCAGGAGGGTTACGCGTCCAGTCTCGCAGCCGCGACGCTCCAGGATCTCGGGCTGCACCGGGCTACGGATGTGATCGGCGGCTACGCCGCCTGGAAGACCGCCACCGCCTGACGCCTCCGACCCACCCCGGCCGACCCTGCCGCCACCCCCCGGAGACTGTGCGCACACGGCGGCGACACGCCGGGCGGGCCGGTCGTATGCGCACAGTCCGCCTCACGGCCGCCGGGGGCCGGGGTGGACGGAGGCGACGAGCGCCTGCGCCGGCTAGCTGATCTTGCGCCGGTAGATGATCATGGCCACGGTATAGGCCACCAGCAGGATCGCGACGCACCAGGCGAGAGCGACCCAGAGATCGGGGCCGACCGGCTGCTGAGCGAGCAGGGCACGGATGGCATCGACGATCGAGGTCACCGGCTGGTTCTCGGCGAAGGCTCGGACGGGTCCCGGCATGGTCTCGGTCGGCACGAAGGCCGAACTGACGAACGGCAGGAAGATCAACGGATAGGAGAAGGCGACGGCGCCGTCTGCCGACTTCGCCGTGAGACCGGGAATCACGGCCAACCAGGTCAGGGCGAGGGTGAACAGGACGAGGATCCCGGCCACCGCCGACCAGGCGAGCACCCCGGCCTCCGACCGGAACCCCATCAGCAACGCGACTGCGATGACCAGGAGGACCGAGACCAGATTGGCGATCATGGACGTACCGACGTGCGCCCACAGCACGGACGACCGCGCGATCGGCATCGACTGGAACCGCTCGAAGATGCCGTTCTGCAGGTCCTGGAAGAGCCGGAACGCAGTGTAGGAGATGCCCGACGCGATGGTGATCAACAGGATGCCCGGCAGCAGATAATCGACGTACGAACCCGATCCGGCCTTGATCGCGCCTCCGAAGACGTAGACGAACAACAGCAGGAAGGCGATCGGCATGATCGCGGTGGTGATGATCGTGTCCGGGCTGCGAATGATGTGCCGCAGTGATCGTCCTTGCAGGACAGCGGTGTCGGCGAAGAAGTGCGTGCTCATGACCTCTCCTGGGTCTCGGGCGCCGGTACGGCGGTGTGGGGTTCCCTGGTCGGGTCGGCGTCGCCGACGATGGCGAGGAAGACCTGCTCGAGGGTGGGCTGCTTCTCGACGTACTCGATCTGGACGGGTGGGAGGAGCCGCTTGAGCTCGGCCAGGGTGCCGTCGACGATGATCCGGCCCTGGTGGAGGATCGCGATCCGGTCGGCGAGCTGCTCGGCCTCGTCGAGGTACTGGGTCGTGAGCAGCACAGTGGTGCCCCGAGCCGCGAGCTGGCGGATTGCCTGCCAGACCTCGATCCGGGCCTGCGGGTCCAGCCCGGTGGTCGGCTCGTCCAGGAAGATGATCTCCGGATCGCCGATCAGACTCATCGCGATGTCCAGCCGGCGCCGCATTCCCCCGGAGTACGTCGCCACCGCCCGGGTTGCCGCGTCGGAGAGCGAGAAGCGCTCCAGCAACCGGTCCGCGATCGCAGCCGGGTCCGACAGGTGGCGCAGCCGCGCTACCAAGATCAGATTCTCGCGGCCGGTGAGGATCTCGTCCACGGCAGCGAACTGTCCGGTCAGGCTGATCACGCCACGCACCTCGCGAGCGTGTGTGCCGACGTCATAGCCGTCGACCTGCGCGGTTCCCGCGTCGGCTCGGAGCAGTGTGGACAAGATCTTCACCAGCGTCGTCTTGCCCGCACCGTTGGCACCGAGCAGCGCGGTGATGCTGCCCGGACGAACCTCGAGGTCGACACCGTCGAGCACCGACTGGTCCTTGAAGGCCTTGCGCAGTCCCCGGACGCGGATGGCCGGGACCTCGGCGGTCAAACCGCCGGCTGATGGCGTGCCGATCATCGCGCGGTCTCCGCTCCACCCGCGTCCTGTTCGCCGGCAGCGCGGCGGATGGCGTCGTTCAGCCGGTTCTGTTCGCGCACCCGCCACTGTCCGGCGGGGTAGTTCTGCACGAACTCCTCGACGAACTCGACCGGGTCATCGCCGACGATGGCGCGGATCGGGGTGCCGTCGGCCGCACTCTGCTCGAACAGGTCCACGAGGTCCTCGAGCATGGTGGCCCAGCCCGACCCGTCACCGCCGCCGCCCGCGTACATCAGGTAGCGCTCGATCCCGTCGATGGCCGCGCGGTAGTTCGGCGGAAGCTGTGCCTTGCGGGCCTTGTACTGCCGCCAACGCTTCTTCTCACCGATCAACTTGGAGATGAACATGATCACTTCCTGCCTTCCTTCTGTAGCTGCTCGAGTCGTTCGGTGAGGAACCTCCACGTCCTCCAGAACTCGTCGAGATAGTCCTGTCCCTGCTGGTTGAGCGAATAGACCTTGCGCGGCGGCCCCTTTTCCGAGGGGACCTTCGCCACGCCGACGAGACCGCGCTGCTCGATCCGGACCAACAGCGCGTAGATCGTGCCTTCGGCGATGTCAGCGAAGCCCTCCTCGCGCAGTCGCGCCGTGATCTCGTAGCCGTACGCGGGGCGCACCGACAAGATCGCCAGCACGACACCCTCCAAGATGCCCTTGAGCATCTCCGTCATCTGTTTGCTCATCACACCTCCTCTACTCAGCGTCACTGACTACTAGTACATAGTAACACTGAATAGCGATGGGGCAAGCGCCCGAGACGACCGGCTGCGGGGGTGTGGCCAACCGGGTCCACGAGCTCTCGGGGCCGATGGCGATGCCGAGATCCGGCCTGACCGTGGTGGTGCTGGTGTTGCTCCTGGCGCGTCCCCGACCGCCCCCACCGTTACGGCGGGGTGTG
>DASTGF010000408.1:0-2674 GCA_035719255.1 Microlunatus sp.
ACGTCCTCATCGCTGGCCTTGACGATGCCGTGGTGAACGCCGACCGTGCGCAGCCAGGGTCGGACGTGCTCCCAGTACTCGTCGGGGTCGGTGATGACCGTCGGGCGCACGTTGATGTCGTACGAGATCCGACACGTCAGATGCGCAGCCCAGTCGAGCAGGACCTGCGCGCCCGGGCTGACCACCGTGGCCAGCGACGCGATGTGCAGGAAGTCGTCCGAGCCGAGGTTGGGCAGGTCTTCGGACTGCCAGCCGAAGTTGGCGGTCTCGGCGAAGTGGAAGGTGTAACTCGCCACGCCGTCCTGGTCGAGGCTGACCACGGCGATCGAGGTGGATTGGGACGACTCGGTCGCCAGATCCAGGGCCACCCCGGCCTCGGAGATGTAGGAGGTGAGCTGACGACCGAACGAGTCGCGGGAGAAGCGCCCCAGGAAGTGTGTGTCGGCGCCGAGCCGGCTGAGGGCCACCGCGGAGTTCATCGGACCGCCGGCGGACAGGGCGAGCCAGGTGGAACTGAAGTTCCCACCAGGCTGTTCAGCCGCCTGAATCAGGTCGATCAGGGACTCCCCACACACCACGAAGCGCGTCATGGGAGACAACCTAACGGAGCCCTCCTGTCTGCGGGAAACCTCATCCCGCCAGCAGCTGCGGGTTCCGTCGAAATTCTTGCAGTAGCTCGTCCCAGCAGCGGGGCGGTAGCGCCCGCTCGTTGATGTCCGCCAGCAGATGAGCCATGGAGTAGTCGGGGTCGATGGAGAGCACGCGGCCCACGCAACAGTTCTGGAGCGCTCCGTTGCCCGACACCCAGGCCGCCATGCCCAGCAGACACAGCGGTGCCGCAGCCAGTTCGGGCGGTGTCCGGGACACCACGCGATGCCACAAGGCGACGTGGTCCGGCGCGCGATCGCGGCGGAGTTGGGTCCAGGCGACGTCCCGCACGGCGATGTCGGTCACCAGCGCCGCCATGCGCGCGCAGTCGCGGTCCACCAGCTCGGCGTCCGGCGACTGATCCCGCAGACCCTCGGCCACCAGGCTCCGGATCCAGCGCCGACGACGGCTCAGCGACAGCGCGGCGCACTCTGCCACCGCCGCGTCGGCCAGAACTGAGAACCTGGACAGGTCCTCCGGCGCGGGCCCGCACACCATGGCCTCCAGCGCGGCCCGATCGGGCAGGGCGATGAGCCCGGCGTAGACGGCGGCGGCACCGAGCGGGTGCGCGACCGGGTCGTACGGCGTGCCGTCGGCCGGGCAGCATCCGGCCGGACACAGCACCGACCACCACCGGCCTTCGTCTGCGATCAGCGCGTCAGCGAGAACGACCGGGTCGAACGCCTCGGCGAGCGCCGCGGTGCGCTCACGCGCGCCGGCCTCGGCGCTGTAGGTGATCAGGACCACCCGGCTCGCCGCCTGCTGGCGTCGCAGGTCCTCGAGATAGCCGGCGAGCTCGGTGGGGTGCTCCAGCTCGACCGCATCCATCCGCGCAGTCAGGACGATCTGCCGCTCGCCGAGCAGGACCGCCACCACCGATTCCAGCGGATGGAACCCGAGCAGATACGGAACGATGCCCAGGAGATCGGCGGGACTGCGGACGCGAAGCGACGGGCTCGGCTCGACATCACGAGACGCGGTTGCGCGGGAGCGGTCCGGAAACGGGTTGGGGTGTGTTCTCTTCATGCCGAGACATTGCGCAATCCGGCGCCCCTCGTGCCGCGGATTCGGGGAATCTGTGGACAAGCCGCCGTCCGGAGGGATCCTGTGGACAACGACGGGCCCGACCACGAGTTCCGGCGAGTACCGTGGTCGCGTCATGCCGAATCCGCACGAAGCCAGCGACGCGGTCGATCCTGCCGACCGGGTGGATCCCGGGTCCGCACCCACCGGATCAGGGCCGACTGGATCGGGGCCCACCGGACCAGGCCCCACCGGACCAGGCCCCACCGAACCTGGCCCCACCGGATCAGGCTCCACCGGATCAGGCCCCACCGGACCAGGGCCCACCGGACCTGGCCCCACCGCACCTGGCCCCACCGGTGCGGGGGCCGCCGGCATGGGTTCGCCGGGACGGGGCTCTACGGGACGGGGCTCCACGGGATCGGGCTCCACGGGACGGCCTGACAGCGGACTGGGCGGGATGGGTTCGACCCCGAGCGGACCGTCGTTCACCCCCGGTGGCATGCCTCCGCGCTGGAGCGAGCCACTCGGACCGGCACCGATCCGCCCGCCCGATCCGGCCTCCTACCGGCCACCTCGTTCACGCGTCCCGGTGATCCTGACCACCGCCGCATTCGCGCTGGTCGCTCTTGTCGTGGTGATCGCGAGCCTGGTTGCCCACCGCGCCGACCAGCAGCCGGTGTCGGCACCCAGCCGGTCGGCGGCTCCACCGCGGATCACGACGGCCACCGACTCGATCGAGTTCACCACGCGGACGGGCTCCGGCCGGCTGACCATCGTCGAGCACGCGTGGCGTCCGGGCCGCACGGATCCGGGTAGCGTGCTCGAGGTCGACGTCCGAATCGAGTGCACCAGCGGTTCGGTCGGCTACGACCCGTTCGCGTTCCAGGCGTTCGACGGCGCGGGCAATCTGTTCGACCTGGCCGCGGAGGAGATCCGCGGACCGATGCTCGGAGTCGGCGTGCTCCGGCCCGGCGAGACGACCACCGGGCAGATCGCGTTC
>DASTGF010000409.1:0-2127 GCA_035719255.1 Microlunatus sp.
GGCCTTCCGCGAGTCCGTGAGCTGAGCGAGCCCGCCGGCAACGTCGGGTGGGCGGGCCTCGGGGCGCACCCGCCCGGCGCGTCAGGCGCCCGGTACATCTGGTGACCGGCCGCGAGCCGGTCAGTCCAGGTCGCCGACGAGGACGGCCTCGGCCTCGTCGGCCGCGCTCTCGTGGGAGCCCTCGAGGGCGCGGGTCAGCACGCGCGAGCCGGCGCTCCTGATCACCACACCGACGGCGACCATCACCGCGCCGAAGACGAACGGCGCGTGCACGTGCACGTCGGGCGGCAGCCCGAACAGCTTGAGCGCGACGTAGGGGCCGATCGCGCCACCGCAGAAGCGGACGAAGGAGTACGCCGCGGAGGCGACCGGCCGCTCGACCGGTGCGACCCCCATCACCGCCTCGGTGATCAGGGTGTTGTTGTTGCCGATGAACGCGCCCGACAGCACGATTCCGACGATCACCACCGTCGGGTGGTCGGCGAAGACCGCCATCAACGCCAGGTCGAGCATGAAGAGCACCAGGGTGCCGATCACGGCGGGGATCGTGCCGACCCGTCGCTGCACGCGGGGGGCGACGAACACCGACACCACCGCGACCAGCACGCCCCAGCCGAAGTAGATCCAGCCGATCTGGATGATGCCGGCGTCGGGCAGCGCGAACGGCCCGGCGGCCAGGATCGTGAAGAAGCCGATGTTGTAGAAGACCGCGGTCAGGGCGGTGAGCAGCAGCGGCCGATGGCGCAGGGCCCGGAACGGGTCGGCCAACGACGTCCGGCGGCCGGTGGGAGGCGTTGCGGGCAGGAAGAACGTGGTGGCCACGAGCGCGATCAGCATCAGCACCGAGACGCCGTAGAACGGGGCTCGCCAGGAGTGCTCGCCGAGCAGTCCGCCGACCAGCGGGCCGGAGGCGATGCCGATGCCGAGCGCGGCCTCGAACAGGATGATCGCCTGCGCGGTACCGCCGGTCGCCGACATCACGATCGTGGCCAGGGCGGTGGCGACGAAGAGCGCGTTGCCCAGGCCCCATCCGGCCCGGAACCCGACCACCGCGCCGACGCTGTTCGACGAGCCGGCCAGGGCGGCGAACACGATGATCAGGACGAGGCCCGAGAGCAGGGTGCGCTTGGGGCCGATCCGGCTCGAGACCACGCCGGTGACCAGCATCGCGATGCCCATGATCGCCATGTAGCTGGTGAACATCAGTGAGACCTGGCTGGGCGTCGCGTCCAGCTTGACCGCGATGTCCTTGAGGATCGGGTCCACCAGGCCGATGCCCATGAACGCGATCACGCAGGCGAAGGCGACGGCCCACACCGCACGTGGCTGGGCGAAGAACGAGCCGGACCGGACCGGAGCCTCGTGGGAGCGGTGGGCGTGCGTGGTCACGGAGATCCTTTCGAGTCGACCGGAGCGATCTTACATAGGAAACCTATGAATAAGTCCAGTTGTTCCCGGTGTGACCCCTCCCACCCGGTGAACGTCGGATGACGACGTCACGACCGGGGCTGCACCCCTCTTGACCGGTCCGGTGGGCTGTCGGGTAGACATTGACGGCCCCGTCTCGGATCTCTCGGAAGGTTCTCGGATGTCCACTCCCTCTGCCTCGCGCCGCGGTGTCATCGCCGGCGCCGCCGCCATCACCGCAACCGGAGCCGTCGCGTCGTCCTCGACCGCCGCCACCGCCAGCCACGGCGGGCACACGACGCGGCTGACGATCCTCGGCACGACCGACCTGCACGGCAACGTCTTCAACTGGGACTACTACAAGAACGCGGAGTACGACGACGCCGCGCACAACGACATCGGCATCGCCAAGGTGCAGACGCTGATCAAGCAGAAGCGTGCCGAGAACGCCGACCACCCGGTGCTCGTGCTCGACGCCGGCGACACGATCCAGGGCACCCCGCTGGCCTACTACTACGCCAGGGTCGGGCCGATCACCGCCGGTGGCACGCACCCGATGGCCAAGGCGATGAACCTGATCGGGTACGACGCCGCCGCGCTCGGCAACCACGAGTTCAACTACGGCATCCCGCTGCTGCGGGCGTACGAGTCGCAGCTGAACTTCCCCCTGCTCGCCGCCAACGCCGTCGACCCTGCGACGGGGCTGCCGGTGTTCACGCC
>DASTGF010000410.1:0-5310 GCA_035719255.1 Microlunatus sp.
CCCCCGACAACTCGTGGGGTTCACCTCGTGGGGATTCAGCTGGGGCGACCACGTTGCAGCAGCCGCTCGAACGGTACGACCTCGGCCTCGGCCGACGTCCCCGCCGTCGCTCGGCCGGTCACAAACCGGGCGAGCTGCTGACCCGCGCGGTCCAGCCGTTCGGCGAGCACGTTCTCCGAGGCCCAGTCCTCCGGCGCAGCGAAGACGCCGGTCGGCACCACGACAGCGTGCAGATAGCTGAACAAGGGCCGCAGAGCGTACTCCAGCGCGAGCGAGTGCCGGGCCGTACCACCGGTGGCACCGATCAGCACGGGCTTGTCTCGGAGGGTGTCCGGCTCCAGCACGTCGAAGAACATCTTGAACAGCCCCGAGTACGAGGCACTGAAGATCGGCGACACCGCGATCACGGCATCGGCCTCGGCCACCTGCCGGAGCACAGTGGCCAGCGCCGGTGACGGGAACCCGGTCACGAAGTGGTTTGCCAGGTCCTTGGCGTGGTCCCGGAGCTCGACGACAGTGATCTCGGTGTGCTCGCCGAACTCGACCAGCGCGTTGGCCGCGGCCTGGGCCAACCGATCGGCGAGCAGGCGGCTCGATGACGGCTGGCTCAGACCCGCGGTGATCACGACGAGAGAGGTGGTCATGCCCGCATCGCAGCCATCGTGCCCTCGACCTGTCGAACGGATCCAGGATCCTGCGCTTCGGCGAGGCCAGCGCGCGTCGCGTCTCGCGCGCTGAGCAGGGAGGCATGCGTCGGGGCGTCCGGGACGTCGGCCGGGCGCTTGGCGTCGAGCTCGGCGCGCAGCACAGGAACGATCTCGCCCAGCAGGTCGAGCTGCTCGAGGACGGTCTTCAGCGGCAGACCGGCGTGGTCGGTCAGGAAGAGCTGGCGCTGGTAGTCACCGAAGTGCTCCCGGAAGGTCAGGGTCTTCTCGATGACCTCCTGTGGGCTGCCGACGGTCAGCGGTGTCTGGTCCATGAAGTCCTCCAGACTCGGTCCGTGGCCGTAGACCGGTGCGTTGTCGAAGTACGGCCGGAAGATCCGCTTCGCCTCCTGGGAGTTCTTGTGCATGAACACCTGTCCGCCCAGGCCAACGATCGCCTGATCGGCCCGGCCGTGCCCGTAGTGCTCGTAGCGCTGACGGTAGAGGTTGATCAGCCGCTGGAAATGGTACGTCGGCCAGAAGATGTGGTTGGCGAAGAAGCCGTCGCCGTAGTACGCGGCCTGCTCGGCGATCTCGGGACTGCGGATGGAGCCGTGCCAGACGAACGGGGGGACACCGTCGAGCGGGCGCGGGGTGGCGGTGAAGGACTGCAGGGGAGTACGGAACTTCCCCTTCCAGTCCACGACGTCCTCGCGCCACAGGCGGTGCAGCAGGTCGTAGTTCTCGATGGCGAGGGGGATGCCGGTGCGGATGTCCTGACCGAACCACGGGTACACCGGGCCGGTATTGCCGCGCCCCATGATCAGGTCCACCCGGCCGTCGGACAGATGCTGCAGCATCGCGTAGTCCTCAGCGATCTTCACCGGGTCGTTGGTGGTGATCAGCGTGGTCGCGGTGGACAGGATGATGCGCTCGGTCCGTGCGGCGACCCAGCCGAGCATGGTGGTCGGCGAGCTGGGGACGAAGGGAGGATTGTGATGCTCGCCGGTGGCGAAGACGTCCAGGCCGACCTCCTCGGCCTTGAGCGCGATCTGCATGATCGCCTTGATCCGCTCGGCCTCGGTCGGGGTGCGACCGGTCGTCGGATTCGTGGTCACGTCGCCGACGCTGAAGATTCCGAACTGCATGTGATCCTCCTCGGGACCGCAAGTAATTGAGATTTCAACTATCTGTCCGGTGTAACCCTGACCCAGGCCCCTCTATTCCACCCCGAAACCCAGCCGATCCGGTATCAGCCCCGCCCGGTTCGGGTCTCCCGGCTGTCGCCGCATGCGCGACCACCGGCGCGGGAGAGGACTGCCATGGCCACGCGAACCACAGCGCTTCGACGTTACGCCAGCGTCTGCGGACGACTTCTGGTCCGCCTCGTGCTCGCGCTCGGCCTGCTGGTGGTGGTGCTGGTGCTGATCGAGGCATGGCGGCCGGACTGGATCCTGACCTGGGCGGCCAGCTGGTCGCCGTCCTGCGACGATGTGACCGTCGGCTGCGCCGAGCTGACCGGCCGCAGCGGTTAGGCTCCCGGCGAAGGGAGGGGGCGCCGGTCGATCGGCGCTGCCTGGCGGCGACAGGACCGGAGGTCGGGGCATGAAGTACAACGAGGGCGCCAACCTCGATCCGTCACAGATGGGTGGCGGCGGGCGCGGATCCGGGGGGAAGATCGCCATCGGCGGCGGGGCCGGGCTGCTCGTGCTCATCGTCGCGCTGTTCCTCGGCATCAACCCCGGTGACCTGCTGGGCGGTTCTGCGCCGGACACGACGTCGACGCAGGCGGCGAGCCCGTTCGCCGCGTGCAGCCGCGGCTCGGACATCTCCGCCAACCGCGACTGCCGGTTCGTGGCGTACACGAACTCCATCCAGTCGTACTGGAAATCGGCGGCCGATGGCTACCAGACCATCCAGGTGCACACGTTCACCGGTTCGGTGAACACCGCCTGCGGCAACGCGACCTCGGCGGTCGGCCCCTTCTACTGCGGCGGCGACAAGATCGTCTATCTCGACACCGGGTTCTTCGACGAGCTGACCAGCACGCTGGGGGCGGAGGGTGGTGATGCCGCGGAGGCGTACGTCCTGGCGCACGAGTTCGGCCACCACATCCAGAACCTCACCGGGACCATGCGCCAGGTGCAGAGCCAGGGCCAGCAGACCGGCCCGAAGTCACCCGGGGTCCGGCTCGAGCTGCAGGCCGACTGCTATGCCGGCGTGTGGTTCGCCCACGCCACCGATGATCCGAACAGCCCGATCGCCGATGTCAGCGAGGACGACCTGCGCCGCGCGCTCGACGCCGCGTCCGCAGTCGGCGACGACCGGATCCAGGAGAAGATGCAGGGCCAGGTGAACCCGGAGACCTGGACCCACGGGTCGGCGGCCAACCGGCAGAAGTGGCTGCTGCAGGGGTTCAAGTCCGGCGACCCCAACCAGTGCGACACCTTCGCCCGCAACGCCATCTAGTCCTGCGCAGGCCATCTGATCGCCCGCAGCCCGGTACGGCGTCTCAGGTTCGGGAACGCCGCTCGATCCGGCGTCCGAGCGCCAGCACGCCGAGACCCAGCAGAGGCAGCGCCACCGCGGCCCGGCTCGGCCAGGCGTAGGAGAGTCCGGCGGCCAGCACCAGCCCGCCGAGCAACGCGCCCACGGCGTTGCCGATGTTGGGCACCGCGTGGTTCAGCGCCGCGGCCAGCGACTGGCCCTCCTGCGCGACATCCATCAACCGGGTCTGCAGCGCGGGCATCAACAGCGTCGACACGGCTCCGACGACGAAGACTCCGACGAATGCGCCCACCGGCCTGGTCACCACGAATCCGAAGACGGCGAGGATGACCGCGAGGCTGAGCAGCCCGAGATAGAGCGTGGGCATCAGGGCGCGATCTACCAGCCAGCCGCCGATGATCATGCCAAGCGTCATGCCGACGCCGAAGGTGGCGAGGATCCACACCACGCTCAACCCGTCCAGCCCGGCCCGGGTAGGCCGAGGTGAGTGCGGAGGCAAGGTTGCCGAACGCGAAGACGATCATCAACGCGACCAGCAGCAGCTTGCGCGGCATCCGGGGGCCAGGGCCGCGATCAGCGGGGCGCCGACCACCACCCCGAGGGCGTACGCGGAGATGAGGTGACCGGCCGTCGGTATGTCGACCCCGACGCCGGCCGCGATGCGGCAGCAGGCCCATGCTGGCGAACTCAGTGGTCCCGATGGCGAAGGCGCCGATGGCCATGGCCAGCAGCGCCGGCCTCGTCCGTGGACGGACGGCGGTCGCGGCGGTGGGCGTCGAGTCGAGAACAACGGAGGTGATGGCTGCGGTGCCTCCCACAGGGTGAACCGGGGACGTCCGCGATGACAGCGGCGACAACCTTCCGCGGGGCTCGAGTGTTCCCGCTGTGAGGCGGGTCATAGCGTGAGACGATGCGGCCTGGACCCGGATCGGACCCAGCACTCGACGGAGGACGAGCATGAACCTCGAGAAGGTGATCTTCGGGTTCTTCGTGCTGCTGGCCGCGACCCTCAACTTCGGTTTCTTCATCGGCGACATCGGTGATCCCGCGGTACACAACGTCTTCGAGCTGTTCGCCGCCCTCGTGGTGAGCTTGATCGCCACGGTGTTGAAGTTCGGCGACCGGACGCAGATCGGCGCGGTGCACCTGGCCACCAGCCTGGTCGCCGATCTGCAGCTGGTCGCCGCTTTGGTGGTCTGGGTCTGGGCCGAGCAAGTGCTCGAGGGTGGACTGACAGCCGCGGCGACCGCCAGCGTCGTCTCGCTCTCCGGCGGCGCGTTGTTGGCCAATCTGGTCTCGGTGGTGCTGCTGGTGACCGAGACGGTGACGTTTCACCGGGGCTGACGAGGTCGGCCCGTGAGTAGTCCGCTGCAGGTCTTCTGGCACCAGATCTTCGGTCGGCGTCCGACCGCGGAGGCCGAGCTCGCGCGGGCGCGGCAGGAGTTCGCCAACCAGGCGTCGGCGACCATCTTCTTGATCATGCGGCGGATGCGGGTGCCGCTGATCACCTTGATCGTGATCTTCTCGGTCAGCGTCGTCGGGCTCGCGCTGATCCCCGGCGTGGACCCCCAAGGCCACCCGGCCCGGTTGACCTTGTTCGACGCGTTCTACTTCATGAGCTACACCGCGACCACGATCGGCTTCGGCGAGCTGCCCTATCCCTTCACGACAGCGCAGCGGATGTGGGTCACCTTCTCGATCTACTTGTCCGTGATCGGTTGGGCGTACGCCATCGGCTCCCTGCTCACCCTGCTGCAGGACCGTACGTTTCGCCGCGCGCTGGCTCTGCAGCGGTTCACCCGCAAGGTGAACCGCCTGCGCGAGCCGTTCCTGCTGGTGGCCGGGTACGGCCGGGCCGGCGAGTTGTTGATCAAGGCCTTCGACGAGCTCGGCCAGCGGGTGGTGGTGATCGACGACTCGGAGAACCGGATCGACGCCCTGGAGCTGGCCGCGTACCACGCCGACATCCCCGGGATCGCCGCAGACGCAGCCAATCCGCACCACCTGAGCGTGGCCGGCCTGGGGCACCCGAACTGCGCCGGTGTGCTAGCCCTGACCAACGACGACGAGACCAACTTGTCGGTGACCATGGCGGCGTCGCTGCTGCGGCCCGATCTGCCGGTGGTGGCCCGGACCACCTCGGTGGCGGTGGCCGAAC
>DASTGF010000411.1:0-17548 GCA_035719255.1 Microlunatus sp.
GATGGCGTGCAGCAGGTGCGTCTTGCCCAGCCCGGAATCACCGTAGATGGTCAGCGGGTTGTAGGACTTGCCGGGATTCTCCGCGACCGCGACGGCGGCGGCGTTGGCGAACCGGTTGGACGCGCCGATCACGAAGGTGTCGAAGGAGTACTTCGGGTTGAACCGCGGCTCGCCGTCTTTGCGGGTCCTCGCGTATTCGGTCAGGCTACGGGGCTCGGTGAGGCTACGGGGCTCGGTGATCGAGGGGGATGGTGCCGACAGCCCGCCGCCGGAGTCGGTGAGAGTCTCTTGGACCTCACTGTCGTCGGCCAACGAGGATCCCAGCCAGCCGAACTGCCCGCCGCCATGCTCCGATTCGCCCCCGCGGTGGCCGGAGGAGGTCTCCTCACCGAAGCCGGACGCGCCATCGCCGATCGGATGCGCCCCGACCGGTCGGGGACTGCCAGCACGAGAGCCGAAAGGATGGGGGCCGTTCGGGTGACGGCGATCGCTGTCGCCGAATTCCCCCGAGCCGTAACCATTCGGGCGGAAGTCGGCGGCCCCGAAGTCGCCGTCGCGGAACTCGGTGTGCAGATACGGCTCGTGGCTGTACTCGCCGGTCGCCTCGAGCCGGGCCGGCCCGCGACTGCCGTCACGCGGGCCGGCGTCGAGCGGTGATGAGTCGGTGTCCGGCGAACTCAGCTTGTCGTCCACGATCACCGCGAAGTGCACGGGCCGCTGGAAGTAGGTGGTCAGCACGTCCTCGATGTGCTCACGGAAGCGACCCTCGAGCTGGTTGCGGGTGAACGTGTTGGGGACGGCCACCATCAGCGCGTCCCGGTGCATGCTCAGCGGCCGCCCGGTGTTGAGCCAGCGCCGTAGTTCCGGAGGCGAGGACGAGTACACCTGATCCCAGGCGAGGGAAGTCGACTTGTCCGCGCTCTCGGGAATTTCAGTCACGCGCACTCCGGACATATCGTCTGCCGGCACGCCGACGCGCACGTCCGAAGGACGTCTGGTCGTATGCCGATCACCTGCAGCAGGAACAGTTCACCTTAGCGGGTCCACAGACTTATCCACACCTTGTGTACGAAGCAGTGGGAACGAGCAACGTCCGGCCACACCGACGCCGGTGGACAGGTCCTGAGGAAACTAGGGCAGGCAGTGAAGCTAGCAACCTCCGTGGTCATCTGCAAGGCATGCAAGGAGTTTCCAGCGGGTCTACGGCGTGTCGGCTTGCGTTGCTCGCACGGGTGATCGGGCATCGTATGATCGCGGGGCCAGCCGCGTCGCACATCGGTCCCGCGACGCATCACCAGCCGTCGTCGCCGGGTCGGGTCACTGTGCCACACGGCTCGGCTCGCGGCGGTTTGACCGGTTTGCCCCAGCCCCGTACCGTTAGAAGGTCGCCGTCTGTCCGGCGGCTTCCTCTGTCTAGCCAACGATCGATTTCGGAGCTTCACCGTGAGCAAGCGCACCTTCCAGCCGAGCAACCGGCGTCGCAGCCGTACCCACGGTTTCCGCCTTCGGATGCGCACCCGCGCGGGTCGCGCCATCCTGGCTGCCCGGCGCCGCAAGGGCCGCGCCGAGCTGTCTGCCTGAGCCTCGACCCGGCCGTGTTGCCGAGGCGGGCGAGGATGCGGAACTCGGTGGAGTTCCGTGAAACAGTGCGTCGCGGTGTCCGTGTCGGTCGGCCCACCCTTGTCCTGCACGCGGCCTCGACGACCGCGAACGACGTTCGGGTGGGCCTCGTCGTCTCCAAAGCCATCGGCAATGCCGTCACCCGAAACCAGGTGAAGCGCCGGCTCCGACACTTGGCCGTCGAGTGCCTCCCGACCACGCCGGCCGGCTCGAGGATCGTGCTGCGGGCGCTGCCGGCAGCGGCCACCTCCGCCGTCGGTTTGCGTCGCGACCTCGCGTCCGCGTGGCGGGCCGGTCTGGATCGCCTCGCCCGCCGGGACGGTTTCGCGTGAAACACGTCCTGATCTGGTTGCTGAAGGCGTACCGGCTGGTGATCAGCCCGCTGTACGGCAACGTCTGCCGCTATTACCCCAGCTGCTCGGCGTACGCGCTGCGTGCGGTGGAGTTCCACGGCGCGGTCAAAGGCAGCTGGCTGGCGGCGCGACGACTGTTGCGCTGCCATCCATGGGCACTGGGAGGTTACGATCCCGTGCCGGGAACCCCCGAGCACGCCGAGGAACTGCGGCTGCAGGAAGCGCAGCGCGAAGCTCAGTCCTCCTCCGCCCGTGCGCACGACGTCCCGGCCCGGGACGCCGCGCCGGCGCCAGCCCCTGAAGATCGAGGTGTCAAGTGATAGAGGCGTTGAGCCTGATCCCGTTGAGTATCTGGGATCCGTTCGTCAGCATCGGCAGCGCCATCATGCAGCCGCTGTACTGGGTCGTGTCCGGCATCCTGGTGCTGTTCCACGCGGTGTGGTCCCCGGTCTTCGGTCCCGACAGCGGCTGGACGTGGGCGCTCTCGATCGTGTGCCTGACGGTGGTAATCCGAATCGCGCTGATCCCGCTGTTCGTCAAGCAGATCAACTCCTCGCGTCAGATGCAGCTTCTGCAGCCCAAGGTGCGGGAGCTGCAGAAGAAGTATGCGCACGATCGCGAGAAGCTCGGCGCGGAGACGATGAAGCTGTACCGGGAGAACAAGGCGAACCCGCTCGCGTCCTGTCTGCCGCTGCTGCTGCAGATGCCGATCTTCCTAGCTCTGTTTCGTGTGCTGGACGGGGCCGCGAACGGGATCGCTCGCGGTCACTGGCTGGAGGTCAACCCACAGCTGGTCACCTCGCTGAGTCAGGCCACGATCTTCGGGGCCCGGATCTCCGACAAGTTCCTGCCGGCGATCCCCTTCGGCAGCGTTCAGGTCGTCACGATCCTGCTGATCCTGGCGATGACCGCCACGCTGTTCATTACCCAGTTGCAGCTGATGCGGAAGAACATGCCGCCGGAGGCGCTGGAGGGCCCCTTCGCCCAGCAGCAGAAGATGATGCTGTACATCTTCCCGATCATCTTCGCGGTCGGCGGCATCAACTTCCCGGTGGGCGTGCTGATCTACTGGCTCACCTCCAATCTGTGGACGATGGGTCAGCAGTTCTACATCATCCGGCGCAATCCGGCCCCGGGCACGCCCGCGTACGAGGCCTGGGAGATCCGGCGCAAGGCGAAGGCCGCGCACAAGGCGCAGCGCCACCACGACGAAGGACCGGAGCCCGACAGCGGCGGGAATGGTGCTCGGCCGCATGCGCCGGTCCCCGACGGTGGAGGGACCGCGACGCCGAGTTCGGCGACCCCGCGCGTCCAGCGCCAGCAGCCGCGGAACCAGCCGCGCTCGCAACGCAAGAAGTGACCCTGACCTGCCGACGGAGTGGTTGAAGCGCTGCGTCGGTGCATCCGATCCTGACCCGGCGGCGATGACGTCCGGGCCCGTGACCGGGATCGATCGATCCCAGGAGGTAATGCCGTGACCGAGGACGTACGCGAGGACGGCCCCGCCGCAGCCCCGGCGCTCGCCGAGAGCCCGACCGAGCAGGATCTCGGGGCGGCCGCTGAGGCCGGTCCGTCCGCGTCGCTCGACGACGACGGGGTCCCGGCGGCCGATACGTCGGGCACACCCTCCGCTGCAGTCGCAGCCGATCCTGCGGCCGGGTCCGACGACCGAATCAGCGAGTCCCAGGTCGGCGACGAGTCCGGCGACGACGCCGGCTCCGATGACGACGCCGAGAATCCGCTGGAGACCGAGGCGGAGATCGCCGCGGACTATCTGGAGGAACTGCTCGACATCGCCGATCTGGACGGCGACATCGATACCTACATCGAGGGCGATCGCGCCCACGTCTCGGTGATCACCGACGCCGACACGCTGGTTGGCCGCAACGGCGAGGTGCTGGACGCACTCCAGGAGCTCACCCGGCTGGCGGTCATGACCGAGACCGGCGAGCGCAGTCGCCTGATGCTCGACGTGGCGGGCTATCGCGACCGGCGACGCCGGGAACTGCTCGAGGTCGCCAGCACAGCGGTGGCGGACGCCAAGGACTCCGGTGAGCGAGTGACCCTCAGCCCGATGAACCCGTTCGAGCGAAAGGTCGTCCACGACGCGGTGGCGGGCGCCGGCCTGACCAGTGAGTCCGAGGGCGAGGAGCCGAATCGTCGTGTGGTGGTCATCCCCTGAACGAACCGTCGGTCGCCGAGCAGATCTTCGGCGACAGCTATTCATTGATCAGTCGATATGTCGACATATTGGCAGGTCGAGGAATTGACCACGGGCTGATCGGTCCCCGGGAGGCCGAGCGCCTGTGGGAGCGCCACATCCTCAACTCGGCGGCGATCGCGCCATTGATCTCCCAGGGGTCTCGAGTGGTCGACGTCGGCAGCGGTGCCGGACTGCCAGGTCTTCCGCTCGCGATCCTTCGACCCGATCTGGACGTGACCCTGCTCGAGCCGCTGCTCCGCCGCACCAGGTTCCTCGCCGACACCGTGGCCGAGCTCGGTCTGGGCAATCGGGTTCGAGTGATCCGCGCGCGCGCCGAGGATCATCGCGATCGCTACGACGTTGTCACGGCTCGCGCTGTTGCGCCGCTAGGCCGACTTGCGCCCTGGTGTGCACCCCTCCTCGCCCGCGACGGTGTCGTCCTCGCCCTGAAGGGCTCTACGGCCGCGGACGAGGTCGATGCCGCTCGAGATCAGCTCCGTCGCGCGTCTCTGACCGCCGATCTACTCGACGTGACGCAGGACCCGCTGGGCGATCCGTCGTTCGTTGTACGACTCGCCCCCACGCGATAGCTCGGCGCCTGCCCCAGCGGCCGAGTCAGTCGTGCCCCACGTGATCCCGGGTCCGACCCGGTGGGTGGACGAGGATCGCATTCGCTGCCTCGCGGGAGCTCAGCGGCGTGCTCGGCACTGTGCCGCCGAGCTTGGGTGACGATGCCGACGGATGACGAACTCCCGTCAGCGACCGGGTTGATCGCGAGCTCGACCAGGCGCGCCGAAGCGGAAACGTCACCCACACTCGGTACGGTTGTCTCCTTCCCCAATCAACCGCGCTAGAAGGATCGAGACGTGAGCACGTCCGTGGACGAAAGACCGAGAACAGCTCCAGGGCTCGGCTGGCCGAGATCGGTCAACCGGAGCGGCGGCCGACGACTGGGCTGGCCGGGCGTTCCACGTGAAACAGAGTCGCCCGCGTCCGATTCGACTGCCGCCGCAGGAGAGGTAGTGCCGTGGATACGTAAGCGGGAGCAGTCCGGCCTGGGGATGGTCGATCTGGAATTTTCGCCCGAGCCCGAGCCCGAGCCGGCAACGTGGACGGAGGCCGCCGTGACCATGGGCGAACTGGCCACGGCGGCCGAGCCCTCGATTGAATCGGTGGACCAGGACAAGCCGCAGGGTGAGGAGTCGACGCTCGCCGAGAGACCTGCCCCGGGCAGCCTGCTCGACCCCCACGACGCTGTGGATCCCGGGCTCACCATGGCATCGGACGTGGACCAGGACGCGATGGTGACCGGCGGGGGTCTCGCTCCCACAGCATCGGGGACCGACGAACTGCCCTCCCCGGTCTCGCCTTCGAAGGAGACGCTCACCGGATCGGGAATGGAGCCACCAATCGTCGTGAACGCGCGGGACGGCGAGCGGGCTCGGGAGGCCGGTTCTGAGGCGGTGGATCACCTGGACACGGAGATCCAGTTGCCTCGCGGTCCTCGGCGCGCTCGATTTGACCAGGACGAGTTCGAGACGGCTGACGATCCCGGTCCCGTTTCACGTGGAACCCCGCAGCCCCGCCGACACAAGAAGTTACCGGCACCCGATCACACCCGGGTCTTCGTCGTCGCGAACCAGAAGGGCGGCGTCGGAAAGACCACAACGTCGGTCAACCTGGCCGCGGCCCTTGCGCTCGGCGGCCTGTCGGTGGTCGTGATCGACCTCGATCCTCAAGGAAACGCGTCTACCGCTTTGGGGGTGGATCACGCGCCGGGCAGCCCAGGCACGTACGACGTGGTGATCGGTGGTGACCCCATCGCGGATCATCTCCAGGATTCTCCGGAAGCGCCAACGCTCAAGGTGCTTCCTGCCTCGATCGACCTGGCCGGTGCCGAGATCGAGCTCGTCTCGGTGGTGGCGCGGGAGAATCGACTTCTGCGCGCGCTGCGGGCGTATCTCAAGGAGTACCACGTCGACTACGTCTTCCTCGACTGCCCTCCATCGTTGGGGCTGTTGACCGTGAACGCGCTCGTAGCGGCGAATGAGATCCTCATTCCGATCCAGTGCGAGTACTACGCCCTCGAGGGTGTCTCGCAACTGCTGCGCACCATCGAGGTGGTCAAGCGGGAGTTGAACGACGGGCTCGATCTGAGCACGGTGCTGTTGACGATGTTCGACGCGCGGACCCGGCTGGCCGCCCAGGTGGCCGAAGAGGTGCGGACCCACTTCGCAGAACAGACGCTCCCTAGTGTGATTCCGCGCTCCGTGCGGATCTCTGAAGCTCCCAGCTACGGACAGACGGTCTTGACCTACCACCCAGATTCGGCCGGCGCCGTCTCCTATCTGGAGGCTGCCACGGAGATCGCCCGGCGCGGCGCGAAGGAGAACGCATGAGCACGTACACCGACCGTCGCGGGCTGGGTCGAGGTCTGGGCGAGCTGTTCCAGCGCACGGAGGCCATCAGTCCGCATCGGCCCGAACCGGAGCCGGATGCGACGGAGAACCCGAGCCCCGATTCCCCCGTCCGGGTACCGGAGGGCTCGTACTATGCGGATCTGCCCCTGAGTGCGATCACACCGAACCCACGGCAGCCTCGTACGGTGTTTGACGAGGACGCCTTGGCCGAACTCGTCGATTCCATCACCGAGGTCGGTCTGTTGCAGCCCATCGTCGTACGACCGCTGGACGACGCTCGGTACGAGTTGGTGATGGGTGAGCGGCGATGGCGTGCCGCCGGCCAGGCCGCGCTGGACACCATCCCCGCCATCGTGCGGCGGACCGAAGATCACGAGCTGCTGCGAGACGCGCTGCTGGAGAACCTGCATCGAGCGCAGCTGAATCCGCTGGAAGAGGCGGCGGCGTACCAGCAGATGCTGGAAGACTTCGGTTGCACGCAAGATGAGCTGTCGACCCGGATCAAGCGTTCTCGGCCGCAGATCTCCAACACGATCCGCCTGCTCAAACTGCCGCCGTCGGTCCAGCGACGTGTGGCCGCCGGTGTGCTGAGCGCCGGTCATGCGCGCGCTCTGCTGGGCCTGCCGGATCCGGCTGCCCAGGAGCGACTCGCGCAGCGCATCGTTGCCGAGGGGCTGTCGGTCAGAGCGGTGGAGGAGATCGTCGCGCTCGGCGAGGCGGACCCGGCGGCTCCGCGTCGCCGTACCGCTCGCACCGTGACACCTCGGGCCGGGGAGTTGGCCATCGAGCTGTCGGACTTCTTCGAGACGCGCGTCCGCGTCGATCAGGGCAAGTCCAAAGGGCGCATCACGATCGAGTTCGCCACAACCGACGATCTCGAGCGCATCGTCGCGGCCATGCGGATTGATCGTTCTAGCGATTTGTCGACATAGAGGTATGACGATGTAGTGCTTCAGCGATGTAGTGCCTTGTCGATGTGTCCCCGAGACGATAAGTCGGGTGCTGGCTCTGGTCAGAGGTTCGATGGCCCGGGCGGATCGTCGCCTGTTCTACGTGAAACATGACTGCTCACCGTGAGGGAAGCCTGTCGGTGCCGCGGTGTGACCGCATCCCAGTGGCGCTTCGTCTCGGTGACACTTTCGACCAGCTCAGGGCACGGACGTGCTCGATGGGGCTGTTTGACGGGCTCAGGCACGAGTTGGAGCGCCCGGGTCAGGCGCGTTCGGTGGCGGGGTCGGCCTTCGGGGTCGAGGCGTGCACGGAGGCGGCCTCGGGCGGCAGGGCGGGCTCATCGGCGCACTCGGGGAACGCGGCGAGCTTGGCACGCACGTCTTTGGTGGCGGACCGCTCCGCCACGAACGACAGGAACGGGACGGTGCCGGCGAGCGCAATGAGGAGCAATCGCTTCCAACTCCAGCGCGCGCGGCGGCCCAGGTC
Organism: Microlunatus sp.; assembly: GCA_035719255.1. GTDB lineage: Bacteria > Actinomycetota > Actinomycetes > Propionibacteriales > Propionibacteriaceae > Microlunatus. Next base: position 8,034 of record DASTGF010000411.1, read on the forward strand.
GAAGGCGGTGATGAGCAGGATCATGTACAACCAGCCGTGCGGGACACCCGTCCAGATCACAACCGTGTCGTCGTTGCCGAGGTACTTCAACGGAACGCCGACACATACCAGCACGATGAGGAGGCTGCCCACCAGATAGGCCATGATCCGATAGCGGAGCAACGCATTGCGCACGGGAGCGAGCCTACGTCGCCGATGGCCTTCCGGCGCCGGTGCGGGACGTGACGGACGACTCACCAGAGCCGATCGGATCCATACCAGGGGCTTCGACCGGCGGGGCATGCTCGGCCGCTGCGTCAGGCCCGTACCAGGTCTCGCCGCCGTCGAGAACTTCCAGATCGTGTTGCCGACCGATGTCACGGGCGATTCGGCCCGCCAGCACGAGAGCGAAGCCCGCGAACAGCCACCATTGCAGCGCGTAGGCGCCGTTGCGCAGCCGACCGGGTGCCGCCGGCAGAACGAGCGGACTCGGGTCGAGACCCTGATCGACCGAGAGATCGGACGTCAGATTGACATAACCTTCGACGAGCTGACCTGGCCACTGCTGCGCCAGCAGCGGGATGCGGATCGAGGTGCGCGGGTCATCGGAGTTCTCCGACGGCAACAAGACTCCGGTCTGCTCGATCGGACCGCTCGGTGGAGCCGGTGGCGTGCCAGTGGTGATGCCACGGACCACGGCCAGCAGCCGGCCGTCCGGCAGCCGCAGCCCGGTCAGCACCCGTACCCGGTCGGATGCGTCCGTCAGCGGAACCCCGAGTTGCAGGGAGGCCTCGTAGCTTCCGGTGAAGGACACCGTCCGGCCCAGACCATCGGTGATCTTTGCGCCCGGCGGCGCCGCCTCGTTCAGCGGGATCGCCGGCGAGGCGGCGCGCTCGGCGGCCGATCGCTCCCCGCTGGCCTGATAGACCCCCATCTGCCACAAGCCGAGCGCCACCATGATCCCGGCGGCCACCAGACCGGCCAACACGACGAGCGCTTGGTGGAGACGGATCATGGCCGAGTCAGGCGTCCTGAACGGCGGCGATCCGTCGATTGCCCCGGGCGGCCGCGGCACGCACGAGATCGGCACACATCTTGCCCAGGCTCCATCCGGCCGCCTCGATGGCTAGCGGCACCGATGAGGTCTCGGTCATGCCGGGAGCCACGTTGACCTCGAGGAACGTGGGCACTCCGTTCGCGTCGACGATCATGTCGGTTCGCGACAGGTCGCTCAGCCCGAACACGTCGTGCACGCGCAACGCGGTGTCCGCACAGCGCCGGGCGATCTCGTCGGGCAGTTCGGCCGGGCAGAGGAATCGGGTCTCTCCGGCGGTGTATCGGGCGGTGTAGTCGTAGACGCCGGAGTCTGGACGGATTTCGACCACGGGCAGCGCCCGTGGGCGCTGGCCCCGATCCACCACGGCGACGGTGACCTCCGTGCCGGTGACGAACCGCTCGACGACAGCCACCTGACCGTAGGCGAACGCCCCGACCATCGCCGCCGGCAGTTCCTCGGGATGGCTGACCTTGCTGGCGCCGAGCGCGGAACCGCCGCGCGACGGCTTGACCATCATGGGGAACCCGAGCTGGTCACCGAGCGCCCGGACGAGGGCCTGGGCACCCAGCTCCCGGAAGATCTCGTGGGGCAGGGCGACCTGCGCGGGGGTCGCGATACCGGCTTCGGCGGCGACGGTGGTGGCGATGGACTTGTCGAACGCCACCCGCGAGGCGGGGCCACCGGACCCGACGAAGGGCACACCCAGCAGTCCGAGCACCTCGCGCAGAGATCCGTCCTCGCCGGCCTCCCCGTGCAACAACGGAAAGACGACGGTGTTCGCGGCGTCGGTCAGGCGCGCCACCAAGGAGGAGTCGACGTCGGCCTCGATCACCTCGAGTCCCCGGGAACGCAGCGCAAGGCTCACCCGGCGACCCGACCGCAGCGAGACGTCACGTTCGTGCGACAGGCCTCCCGCGAGGACGAGGACGGTGGGATCGGGGGACTCGGTGTCGGTCACTGCTGCCTTCCGGTCTGGTTCAGCGACGGCTGTCAGCTGAGGTCGGCGCCGGGCGCCTCGTACGGGTAGACGACCCGGTCCCGGCCGTCGTCGAGCGCACCGACGCCGAAGGTCTCGTTGACCGACGCCTCGTACGCCAACACCTCGCCGAGTCGCCGCGTCCCCTCCAGGATGCGCGCCGGAGTCGGGAAACAGTAGGACAGGCGCATGAAACGGGTCCCGAAACCGTCGCTGAAGAACGCCGTGCCGGGGACGTAGGCGACGCGGGCGGTCACGGCTCGCGGCAGCATGGCCTGCGCATCGAGCCCGGCCGGCAGCTGCATCCAGACGAAGAACCCACCACGCGGTTCGGTCCATGAGGACCCGACCGGCATGTGCTCGGTCAGCCCACGGATCATCGCGTCGCGACGCTCGCGGTACATCTCCCGGAACACCTTGATCTGCCCGCGCCAGTCGTGCGTGGAGAGATAGGCCGACACGGCGAACTGGGAGAACACCGGTGGGCACAAGGTGGCCGACTCTTGGGCCAGCACGAGCTTCTCGCGGACGGCGTGCGGTGCCAGGGCCCAGCCCACCCGAAAGCCGGGAGCGAAGGTCTTGGAGAACGATCCCAGATAGACGACCCGGTCAGCGTCCAGGGAACGAAGAGCCGGGGTCGGATCGCCGTCGAAGCCGAGCAGGCCGTACGGGTTGTCCTCGATGACCAGCAGGTCGTGCTCCTCGGCGACGCGCAGGATCTCCAGGCGACGCTCCATCGACTGAGTGACGCCGGCGGGGTTGTGGAAGTTCGGGATCGTGTAGAGGAATTTCGCCCGCCGTCCGGAACGACGAACTGCCTGGGCCGCCTCGGCCAGTGCCGCCGGATCCAGTCCCTGGTCGTCCATCGCCACGTGGACCACCTGGCACTGGTAAGCCCGGAACACACCGAGGGCACCGACATAGCTCGGCGCCTCGCACAGCACCACGTCACCGGGATCGCAGAAGATTCGGGTGACCAGGTCGAGCGCCTGTTGAGAGCCGACCGTCACCGTGACGTCATCCGGGTGCGCCGAGATGCCCTCGAGGCGCATCAGCTCACAGATCTGCTCGCGGATGGCCGGCTCGCCCTGACCGGAGCCGTACTGCATCGCCTGCCGACCGTGGTCGACCACCAGCTCGTTGAGCGCCGAACCGACCACGTCCAACGGCAGATCGGCGATATTCGGCATCCCACCGGCCAACGAGACCACCTCGGGCCGGTTGGCCACGGCGAACAGAGCTCGGATCGCCGAGGCCGTCATGCCGTGCGTACGCGCGGCGTAACGGTCCACGTAGTTGTCCAGCCGGGTGTCCGTCCGACGGAGACGGTCCGGCGCGGGCAGACGCGCGGGCTGTGTCCCGCCGTCCGACGTCGGCTCCGAGTCACTCACATGGACAGCGTATTTGCTCCGGGCCGGCAGGTGGCCATCTCACGGGTGTTGGACGGACTCGAGCGTGCGGGCCGGCTGACGATCCCGGCATCCCCGAACCCGTCCCTCCGCGGCGGGAACCCCTGTCGGCAAGAACTAGACTGACGCCATGGCCGAGACCAGATGGGGGGCCGAGACCAGTTCGGGGTCCGAGACCAGATCGGGTCACCGTGTCGTGCGGTGGCTGATCGGGCTGAGCATCGGCGCCGTGCTGGCCATCGTGCTGGGCTTCGCGGCAGGCCTCGCCCGGCCGCGTGCGCAGACGCCGCGGATCGGTCTGGAGTGATCGTGGCGCGACGGTTCCGGCCGCTGCGAGTGGCCGACATCCCCAATCTGCCCGAACCGTGCGCGCGCTGTGCCTTCTGGGAGAGCAGCCTGAGTGACCTGGTCTCGCCGGCGGAGAGCCGCGACAGCTCGAAGGTCAAGCTGGAGTGGGCCGAGGCGGTCACCGCCCGCTGGGGGCACTGCGGCGTGCTGGCTCTCGATGACGGTGAGCCGATCGGTTTCCTGACCGTTGCGCCGGCGTCCATGGTGCCTCGCCTGGGGGGCTTCTCCACCACGCCGGCCAGTTCTGACGCTGCGGTGCTGATGGCCGTGCAGGTGGTGGACGCCTGGCAACGCAAGGGGATCGGTCGCCAACTGGTGTCCTCCGTCGCGTCCCTGCTGGTCCGGCGTGACATCCGGGCCCTGGAGGCCATCGGAACCAATCGCGAGGGTCCGTCCTGTATGACCCCGACACCTTTTCTGGAGTCGGTGGGCTTCACCGTGGTCCGACCCCATCCGGTCACACCGCGGCTGCGGATGGACCTACAGTCGACCCAACGCTGGATCCCCGATCTCGGCGCGGCCTGGAACCGGCTGACCGGGCTGGTCGTGCAGCCGGCGTCGCCCGAACCGGCCGCGTACGTGCACCGCGACCACGCCTGACGGGTTCAACCTGACGGAGTCCGGCCGTGACGGGTCGGATCCGATCCGGCCGGGTCGGGCAGACTGTCCACATGAGCTCCGATGACGCCGCCCGTCGTGTCACCCTCACCCGGACCGGGCGCTTGACGTTCCGCGCCACCAACGCGCTCGGAGCCACCATCGATCTGGGGCCCGGCGGCGATGCAGCCGAGTTCTCGCCGGTGGATTTGTTGCTGGCTGCGATCGCCGGCTGCACCGCGATGGACGTCGACGCCATCACCGCCAAGCGGGCCGAGGCCGAAGAATTCGATCTGGTGTCCTCGGGCCAGAAGGTGCGCGACGGCGACGGGAACCATCTGGTGGACCTGACGGTCGACTTCTCGGTGCGATTCCCCGAGGGTGAGGCAGGCGATGCTGCGCGGGGGGTGCTGCAGACCGCGATCCGGCGTTCGCACGACCGCCTCTGCACGGTGAGCCGGACCGTCGAGCTGACATCCCCGATCGCGGTGACTCTGGAGGGCGCCGAGCTGGAGGAGGGGTGATGGTGGCGCCCCGTGGTCCTGTGGCGCCGCATCTGGCCCAACTGGAGCTGACCTACGCCACCGAGGACCGGCTACCCGAGTTCCTGGCCGCGGTCTCCCGCGGATTCCACGCCGACTTCGACGAGTCACTGCGAGAGCCGCACCGGCAGGTGATCGAGCCCGACCGAAGCTTCGGCTTCACCGCCGCCGGACGGTGGGTGTCGACCTGCGGTGCGTTCACCCGCCGGCTCACCGTGCCGGGCGGCCAGGTGCCGGTGGCGGCCGTCACCATCGTCACCGTGAACCCGTCCTACCGGCGGCGCGGGCTGCTGACCGCGATGATGAAGCACCAGCTCGGGGACATCGTGGCCCGGGGCGTCGAGCCGCTCGCGCTGCTGTGGGCGTCGGAAACCATGATCTACGGCCGGTTCGGGTACGGTCACGCCGCTCCCCGTGCCGCCCTCAGCGGACAGACCCGTTCGACGACGTTCCTGCCGACTGTCCCACCGGGTGAGGGCTCGGTCGGCGAGGTGGAACGGGCCGACGCCGAGCCGGTGATCGTGGCCCTGCACACCCAGCTGCTGCCGGACCGCCCGGGAGCGCTGGACCGTGCACCAGCCTGGTGGGAGGTCACGCTGTACGACCCGGAGCAGTGGCGGTCCGGGTGGGCGGCGCGCCGGTACGCGTTGCACTACGACCGGGCCGGCCGGCCCGACGGTTACGTGGTGTTCCGGGTCAAGGAGGGGATGGAGGCCACCGGACCGACCGGTGAGGTCGAGATCATCGAGATCGACGCCGTCACCCCGTCGGCGTACGCGGCGCTGTGGCGGTTCGTCCTCGACCTCGACCTGGTCCGCACCTATCGCTATCGCGTGGCCTCGGTCGGCGAACCACTGCGCCACCTGGTGGCCGATCAGCGGTCTATCGCCACCCAGATCCTCGACGGCACCTTCGCCCGCCTGGTCGACGTTCGGCGCGCGCTCACCTCGCGGTCCTACAGCGCCGACGTCGACGTGGTCATCGGGATCCGGGACGCCCTGCTGCCAGCGAACGACGGGGCCTTCCGGCTGGAGGCCGGTACCGATGGCTCCCGCGTCAGCCGGGCCCGCCGCCGTGCTGACCTCACGCTCGATATCCGGGAGCTGGGATCGATCTATCTCGGCGGGGTGTCCCTGCACGACCTGCATCGCGCCGGGATGGTTGCGGAGCGGACGTCCGGCAGCGTGGCCGCTGTCGCGGCAGCCTTCTCCTGGCACCGTCCGCCGTTGACTCCGGATCACTTCTGATCGCCCGATCGGCCTGCGGGCCCCGGTCCGTCTGACGGGGTTGAGAGGTCCGGGCACCGCTCGGTGAGGAACAGTGCCCGGCCTCGATGGGGGTCAGGCGATCAGAGGTATTCCTCGATGGCGCCCAGCAGCACCGACTTGCTCTTGGCGCCCTTGAATGCCTTGACCAGCTCGCCGCCCACGTACAGCTGGATGGTCGGAAGCCCGAGCACGTGGTTGTTGGCCGGGGTGACCGGATTGGTGTTGGTGTCCATCTTGACGAAGGTCACCTTGTCGCCGTGGGTTCGGGCGAGCTCTTCGATGATGGGTGCCACCTGCTTGCACGGGCCGCACCAGTCGGCCCAGAAGTCGACCATCACCGGGCGATCGGACTTGAGGACGACTTCATCGAAGGTGTCGTCGGTGACCTCGCTGACTGCAGCCATGTCTCTCCTTGGTCGGCCCCGCAGGGCTCGTGGGTCTGGTTCGTGGTCGAAGATGATGCCGCCCGGCACCGACACACCGGTCGGCGTGCGTGCTGGGCTCGGGCTCAGTGTGCCTGGCCGGCCAGCACGGCTTCGTGCGCGCCGATCTGCAGCGCTATGCCGTCGTCGAGGTCGGCGAGGTAGCGCTCGGCGTCCAGGGCCGCCGCGCACCCGCTACCGGCCGCCGTGATCGCCTGGCGATAGGTGTGATCGACCAGATCACCGCAGGCGAAGACGCCGGGCAGGTTGGTCCGGCTGCTCCGGCCCTCGGTCAGCACGTAGCCCGCAGCGTCGAGATCGACCTGTCCGCGGACCAGCTCGGATCGCGGGTCGTGGCCGATCGCGATGAACAAGCCCTTGATGTCCAGCTCCCGGGTCTCGCCGCTGTGGGTGTCCCGCAGCGTTACCCCGCTCAGGGTCGTGTCACCGTGGATGGCATCCACCGCTGAGTTCCAGGCGAACCGGATCTTCGCATCGTTGTGGGCGCGGTTCGCCATGATCTTGCTGGCCCGCAGCTCGTCGCGACGGTGCACCAGGGTGACCGACTTCGCGAAGCGCGTGAGGAAGGTGGCCTCCTCCACCGCTGAGTCGCCACCGCCGACCACGGCGATGTCCTTGTCGCGGAAGAAGAAGCCGTCACAGGTGGCACACCAGGAAACGCCGTGACCCGACAGCCGGTCCTCGTCCTCCAGACCCAGCTTGCGATAGCCCGAGCCCATGGCGAGGATCACCGCGCGCGCCGCGTACGTCGTGCCTTCGGAATCGGTGACGGACTTCACCGCACCGGTGAGATCCATGGCCACCACGTCGTCGGTGATCAGCTCGGCGCCGAACCGCTCGGCCTGGCTGCGCAGGTTGTCCATCAGCTCAGGTCCCTGGATGCCCTCCGGGAAGCCGGGGAAGTTCTCCACCTCGGTGGTGTTCATCAGGGCCCCGCCCGCGGTGATCGAGCCCTCGAACACCAGCGGCTTCAGATCGGCCCGCGCGGCGTAGATGGCGGCCGTGTAGCCCGCCGGGCCGCTGCCCACGATGATGACGTCGCGCACCTCGCGGGCGGTGGTGGCCGGGGCTGTGCTCATGCGGATCCTCTTCATACGTCGCTGGCCTGCCTTGTCGCGGCAGCTTACAACCGGCAAACGACGAACCGGTCCGCGCTATTCCACCCGGCGGGCGCGCCCGGACGGCGGAGCTCAGCGGGGGAGCGGGGTGGTTGCGGTGACCCGGGGGTCGCCTTGGTCACACCCCTCAACCACCGCGACCACCGGGCCGGCGGGGGAGTCGCCATAGACCAGCAGCGCCGGTTCCTGGTCGACGGTGACCGACGCGATCCCGGTGATCCGGTCGTCGGTGACCCGGCGGGCACAGGACCAAGCTCGGGAGAAGCGATGGGGTTCCAGGTCGCCGCTGCGCTCCAGCGCGCCGGCCTGGGACGTCAACTGCTCGCTGCTCACCGCCGCGGCACCGGTCGGCGGTTCGTTGAGGCCGGCCCGCGCGCTGAGGACGTAGCCGCCGAACCCCACCAGCACGGCCAGGGCCGCCGCCAGCAGGACCCGGCCAACGGTGCGCCGGCGGTGCTTCGGCAACGGTGGGGCGGCGAAGCGGGGGCGAGCAGTCCAGAGCTCGCGCCCGCGCGGACCGCTCGGCACCGAACCCGGTCCGCCGGGGTCGATGCTGCGGCCGGCCTGCTCCTGGAGCAGGACGGCATCCAGCCGGGCGGCGACCTCCGGCGGCATGGGCGGCTGTGGCGTTGTGGCCAGGGTGGTCCGGACCGATGCGAGCAGGGTCACCCTCTCCCGGCACGCGGCACAGCCACGCAGATGCTCTTCGACCGCATCGGTGCGCGCCGGGTCGAGGAGTCCCTCGGCCTCTCGGGCCAGCTCCTCGGCGCTGATGTGGTCAGCCACGGTCATGTCCTTCTGCACGAGCACAGGGTGCATGCGGTCCGGTCCCCGACACACCGCCGGACGCGGGCAGGCGCAACCCGTGCCTTGGACGTCCGACCCCGGCCATCTGGTTCCCTCGAGCGGATGTCGCCGAAGGGCCGGTCACCCGATCAGACCCCGGACGCGGAGCAGGTCGAGGGTCTTGCGCGTGCCCTTGTCCAGTTCGGCGTCGGGGGCGTTGGTCAGCAGCCAGGTGAAGAACGTCGAGTGGCCACCGGTCAACCAGGCCGTCGGTACGAGGTAGCGGACCGGCGTCCCCTGCGGACCGGACACCGTCACCTTGTACGACGGACCGCGCGGTGTGAGCACCTGCCGGACCGCGCGCACCTGCTCACCCTCGATCCGGACGTACGCGCGCCAGGGCCGCAGCACCAGAGTCGATCCGTCCACCATGAGAAACGACCGTGCCCGGCGGACCATCACCAGGATGAATACGGCCCACAGAGCCACCACCATGAGGGCCACCGGCAGCCAACCCGGCTCACCGCCGCGAGCCAGCACGCCCAGGCAGCCGAGCAGTGCGATGGTCGCGATCGCGACCGGCATCTTCCAGTTGTAAGACACCTCGAGCGGATGGGCCATCAGATCCTTCTTCCGTCTTCCCCGTCAGACTGCGGCTCCCGGAGCTCGCTGAGCAGCGGCAGCAGCTTGGCGCGGCCGCGAGCGCAGCGGCTCTTCACCGTGCCGACCGCGCATCCCAGCATGCGTGCCGCTTCCTCGACCGGGTAACCCTCCATGTCCACCAGCACGAGCGCGGCTCGCTGGTCGGGGTTGAGGCTAGCCAGGGCGTCGGCCACCATGCTCTCGCGCTCCCTGGCCTCGATCGGGTCCGCCGGCGAGGTTGCGCCGAGCTGGGCCATACGATCGTCGTCCGGAAGGCTCTCGCTGCGGCGGGTGCTGGCCCGGCGCAGCCGGTCCAGGCAGGCGTTGACGACGATCCGGTGCAGCCACGT
>DASTGF010000412.1:0-2294 GCA_035719255.1 Microlunatus sp.
CCGGTCAGCCGGGAGTTCCCGGACGACATGTTCTTCGCGGGCGTGTCCTCGGAGCCGGTCGGCACCGCGTCCGACTCCGACCCGGAGATCAGGTCGAGCGCGAGCGGTTCGCCGGGTTGCGGCTCCTGCGTCGGCGCCGGACCCGCGCCGACCTCCGGATCCTCGGTCTGCAACCGGCCCTTGGTCACCAGCACTCCGAGATCGGCTCCCTTCCAGCGGTAGTCGCCGGCGCCGAAGATGCGCAGGAAGAAGCACTCGCTCTCGTTCTGCAGCTGGTGCCAGTCCAGCGCGGCCCGGCGGAACTGCAGTTCCTCGTTGTCGTCGAAATACCACTGACCGGTGCGGGCGGCCCGGGTGATCTGCTGGACGTCCGGCGAGATCTCCTTGATCACCATCTGCGACCACACGTCGACCGAGGCGAGATCCTCCCAGCGCCGGTTGATCTCGTCGACGTCCAGCTCGTAGTCCACCCCCATGTACTCGAGCAGGTGGAACAGGAACAGCGGCATGTCCGAGTAGGCACCGGCGGTGACGTTGGTGATCGACGACGCCCCGGAGATCCGCGGGTTCAGCTCCCCCAGGTAGACCTCCTCGGAATCCAGGTCGACCAGCACGTCCACCTCGAAGAAGCCCTTGTACCCCTCCCCGGAGAGCCGGTCGCCCAGCCGGCGGACCAGCTGGGTCGCCTTCTCCCGGCGCAGCCCGGTGAGCACCTCCGGATACATCTCGTTGCCGCACCACCCACCCTTGTACGGGGTGAGCTCGGAGTGCCCGACCAGCTCGGACATGAACGGCCCGACCACGGTGCCGTGCCGGGTCAGCACCGCCTCGACCGCGATCCCCCGGTTGTTGATCCGCTTCATGATCTTCTGCTGCTGGCCGACGATGTCGTCCGCGTTGGAGTCCCAGTCCGCCTGACTGGTCAGGAAGAAGGTGGTCTTGCCGGAGTCGCCGTACGGGGTCTGCAGCACCACGTCGGTGCCCAGCCCGGCGGCCGTGCACTCCTGCACGAGCTGGTCCCAGCTGTCCACCGAGGTCAGGATGTTCGGCACGCTGGCCGCGCCGGCCTCGTTGCCCAGCCGGGTGGTGACGATCTTGGAGTCCAGATGCTCACGCAGCGCCGCCGACGGCAGGATCAGGTCGTAACCGAGCTCCGAGCAGATCTTCTCGGTCTCCTCGTCGAAGAAGACCATCGCCACCTTGGGCCGGCCGCCATTGCGTTGCATGAACGCCTGCACCTCGGGATGCAGCAGCAGGTAGTTGTTGATCTCCTCGCCGCTCTCGAACTCGATGTACGGCTTGTCCTTCGGGGTGAACACCCGTGGGTGGCCACCGTCCCAGGCGTCGTAGTAGGTGACGTACTCGAAATTGCGCACCCACCGGTCCAGACCGAGCAGGTTGAACGGCGTGGCCCCGATGAAGAAGACCGGCGTGGTGTTGGTCCGGAAGAAGTGCCGGATCTCCGCGATCCCCCTCAATGGCCGCTGGCCGAAGGGCGCCGACGCGGCGGGAGTGCTCTGCTCGCTCATGGCGTTGATCGTTGCCGAACCCTCCGGGCTGGGCAACAGGAGGCGGCACCACGGACGACGGACGCGCGACGCGTTCCGCGGCGCCCAGGTCGAGGAGCCGCCCACCGACCCCGGCACGGCCGACCGCGGCGGGGCATGATGTCGGCGAGCCCGGCCGCGGCCCGGCCGACGGCGACGATGAAAGGGCGGACGGGCGACCATGGTGCTGGGCGGGGGGCGACGCAAGGGCCTCAATCCCTTCCCGCGCGCGTTGCCGCCGGCCCCACCGCCGGACGCCGGAGCCCCGATTCCGTTGACCGTGTACGGCATTCGGGAGCCGACCCCCGGTCCACGCTGGCAGGCGCTGTTCGCCGCGACGTGGCCGGGATACCGCCGGTGGTATCTGCAGCGCGACGTCCGGCCGCGGCCCGACCTGGCCACCGCTCGGGATCGGCTCGCCGAGCACATGCCCGAGCTGCTGCCGACCTACCGCCGGATGGTCGAGCTCGCGGACGAGGCCGTGGCCGACCTCGGTCTACCGGCCGACGACGTGGCCGCACGGATGCTCACCCTGTGGGACCCGCCCCGGTTCCTGCCCGGCTGCTCGCAGGCGGTCGTCACCGCACCCGAGATCGCGTTGTGCCGCAACTACGACTACTCCCCCGCGCTCTGGGAGCGCGTGGTCATCTCGACCAGCTTCGCCGGCCGCCGGGTCATCGGCAACGGCGACTGTCTGTGGGGCCTGACCGACGGGATGAACGACGACGGCCTGGTCGTCTCCCTGAG
>DASTGF010000413.1:0-9141 GCA_035719255.1 Microlunatus sp.
GTCCTGGTCCACCGGCACCGGCGGCCTCGCAGCCACCTCCGGCTCCTCCTGGTCTGCTGCCACGACAGCGATCGTGTCAGTCATGGTCTGACTCCTCTCGGATCTCAGACCAGCCAGTTCCACCGTTTACCCGACAGTCCCAGTCGCCGGTTAGCCCGGGACACCGGGCTTCTGGATCGGGCGGGTCATACGGCGACCTGCCGGAAGTGCGACCCAGCGCGGACCAGTCGCAGCTGGACCGGCGTTCGGTATCGCCGTATGACGGACGGCTTGCGGAGATCAAGAAGAGGTTGTGTCAGACGTGGCATTCGAGGCGGATCCGTATTGCCGCTGCCCTCCGGTCAGGGGGTGACGACGGCGAAGGCGGGGGCGGGCTGGTCGAGGTAGCCGGTGAGTCGTTCCCACACGCCGGGGTCACCGCTGTGGCCGAGCTCGGTGACGGTGTGGCCGGCGATGAGGTTGAGGAGGTCGACCTTGGTGAGGGTGAGGGTGAGGTCGGCTGGTTCGGGTCGGCGCGGGTCGGCGGTTTGGATCAGCGCGCCGTTGGACAGTGTGGTGCGGATGGTGTGGGTGTCGGTGAACTGCCACTCGATGGTCAGCCGGTCTGCGGCGGCTCGAGGACCGTTGATGCGGATGGCGATGGTGTCGAGGATCTGTTGGTGGGTGAGGGCAGCGGCCATGCCGCCGCCGAAGTCGAGGGCCGGTGGGGTGATGTCGCCGCGGAGCTCTTTGGCACCGGTGAGGTAGAAGTTGCGCCAAGTGGCGTTCTCGGCTCCGTAGCCGAGGTGGTCGTAGGTGTCGGCGAGCGCGGCCCTGGCCCCAGCGTGATCGGGGTCGGCGTAGACGGCGTGCTTAAGCAACTCGGCGGCGAACCGGTAGTCGTTGCGGGCGAGGTAACCGCGGGCCTTGTCGACCACGGCGTCGATACCGCCGATGGTCTCGACGTAGCGTTCCGCGGCCGCTTTGGGTGGGTGCTGCCACAGCGAGCTGGGGTGCCCGTCGAACCAGCCGAGGTAACGCTGGTAGATCGCTTTGACGTTGTGGCTGACCGAGCCGTAGTAGCCGCGGGCGTGCCAGGCGGTGTCTAGGGCCGGCGGCAGTTCGAAGTCCTCGGCGATCTCGATGCCGGTGAGGCCGGTGTTCAGCAGCCGTACGGTCTGATCGTGGAGGTAGGCGTACAGGTCGCGCTGCTGTTCCATGTAGTGGATGATCGTCGCTTGGCCCCAGGTCGGCCAGTGGTGGGAAGCGAACGCGACGTCGGTCTCGTCGGCGAACAGCTCGATGGCCTCGTTCAGGTAATGGGCCCAGATCCTGGGGTCGCGGACCTGAGCGCCGCGGAGCGTGAGCAGGTTGTGAAGGGTGTGGGAGGCGTTCTCAGCCATGCACAGGGCCCGCCGGTCGGGGAGGTGAAAGTTCATCTCGGCCGGCGCCTCAGTGCCCGGGGTGATCTGGAACACGATCCGGACGCCGTCGACCCTCTCCTCCTGCCCGGTGTGGGTGATGTCGAGGGTGGGGGCGATCAAGCCGACGGTGCCGCCGGAGCCGCCGACGCCGAGCCCGGTGCCGACCTGACCGGTCGCCGACTTCGGCAGCGTCAGCCCGTACATGTAGTTGCCACGTCGGATCATCGCGACGCCGGCGTACACGTTTTCCGACACCGCCTCGGCCAGGAAGCCATTCGGCGCGATGACGGGGACGTCGCCGCGTCCGTCGGGCAGCACACCGAGCACCCCGCCGAAGTGGTCGCCGTGGGAGTGGGTGTAAATCATGCCGGTGATCGGCCGGTCACCGCGATGCTTGCGGTACAGGGCTAGACCGGCGGCGGCGGTCTCGGCCGACACCAGTGGGTCGACCACGACCACACCGGTGTCGCCCTCGATCAGCGTCATGTTGGACAGATCGAAGCCGCGGATCTGGTAGATCCCCTCGCTCACCTCGTACAAACCGTGCTGGGCGACCAGCTGCGCCTGGCGCCACAGACTCGGATTCACCGTCTCGGGGCAGTCGGCATCGAGGAAGGCGTACGGCGTGAGGTCGAATATCACGCCGCCGTCGGATCCGGTAATCGTGACGGGGTCGCCCGCATCTATCAGCCCCCGGGCGGCGTTGTCGAAGTCGGACCGGTCCTCAAAGTCAGGAGACACGAGGCAACTCTGCCTGACCGTGCAGACATTCGACCAGCCCCTCTGGCTAATCGAGCAGTCGCCAGCCAATACCCCTACTCTCGGTTCGTCGCGGGGCGTAATCGCATCACCGACGCCGGCGGCCCGATGCGATTGCCCATGCCCAAGGCCGACAGCGGCCAGTGGTGCCCTGAGCGCCGTCAACGGACCGAGCAGGGGTCCGGCGCCGGTCTGCCCGAGGCCGGCTGTCCACCCGTTACCTCTGAACGCTGGATGCAGCAATACGCGTCTCCAGTAGAGGGTCCGCTTACGGCGACGACGGCGTCCGGTGGACCGACGCCAACTGACACCCAGCGAACCCTGAGGGAGGGGGTTGTTGGCCAAACGTTCGAGGACCGAGCCGGCTGTACAGAGCACCACAGCATGCGCTTCGGCGGGCAGCTCGATCGCGCCTCGGCCCTCCCTCGGGCCTCTCGCTCACCCCGCTCGATCAGACAGCGGCCCTGAAGAGCCCGTGTCCGCTGCCACCACGTCCTGGACCACTTCGTTGCGCCGCAGGAACCAAGGTTTGAACGGCGGATCGAACCTCGCGAACTTCGCTGCGCCGTTGGGCCGGAAGCCCGCCGCGACCACCTCCGACTCGAGCTGGGCCAGTCGGCGTCGGTAGGCACCCTCCGTCCAACGGCCCGAGTAGCGCATCGCCGCTGCCAGGCGCTCCGGCACCTCACGGACCCGCACCTTAGGATCGGCCGGCACCGGCGCGGTCTCGGCAGTCAGCGACCCCGGCAGCACGAACGCGACGACATAGTCACCCGAGCTGTCCTCGACCTGAACGACCGGTGCCGTCATTGCGATCTTCTCCGACGTAACGTTCTCCTGGACCACAGGTGCGGTCATGGCCACGGAACGAGCCGACGCGTTCTGCCCGGTTATGTAGCCGAACAGGGACCGGAACGCCCGGTTTCCGGCCTCCTCGAACGACCCGTGGACTGACACTTCGGCGACCAGGTGCGCTGGGTACCGGCGTAGCTCGAACGCCGGATACGACCGCACCACCTCATACGGCTGCTGCTCGGTCACAGATCGACGCTACCTCTACGAGGAAACCCGTCAATGTCCGAAATCGATCAGTATCCACGTCGGCCACCGTACTCATACGGCCGCGGGGGTTCCTCGTAGGACGGTCGCTCTGCGTGCGTTTCCGAGCAGAATCGGCCGACGCGGTATGTGTCACCGGAGGGCGCCCGACCTTTCGGCGCAGTCGTATGGTCAGTCGGCGGGTTGCGCGCTTGTCAGCTGCGACCGAAAGTGCCGTCTCGTACTCACCTGTGATGATCTGGACCACGCCAACCTCAAGGTCGGCCCTCGCTCCCCGCTGACTGATCGATCCGCGATAGCACGGCGCTCATCGGGACGGGCGGGTCCCACTCCTCAACCTGCGCCAACGTCACACCGGACTGGAAACTGGCTGGGGACGCCGCTGCCTCCACGGTCGTCCAGTCGTGGACTGCCGAGGCGAGCTCGACGTGACCGATGAACACCCGCTCGGGCGCAGCGAGATAGACGAGGGCCATGTCTCCTGGGGCCAGCGCATCGCGGTGTTGCTCCTGCGAGCCGATAGGCCAGGTGCTGCTCCGTAGCAGGCCGCTTGCCTGCGCAGCCGCGCCCCCCATGACGTTGAAGATGTGGTACGCCATCGCATCACGATAGAGGGCGACTGGCGTAGCGCCCCCCGTCACCGTCTCGTCAGGACGAGATCAACGCGGTCCAGCTCAGGGGATGTCCGGCAGCCGCCAGGTCTGGCCGGTGGCACTGTCGACGAGTGCGGCTCGGTCGACACGGACTGTAAGCGGCAGAGCGTCCGCGATCGCCTTCACGACGGTAGCTAGTGGTCCGTCTCAGTCTTGAGTTGCTGTTTGGCGGAGTGCGCGTCTTCAAGTTATCGAGCCCACCTCGACGAAGTGGACATCGTCGGTGCTCACCACGCATCCGGTGGAGGGACCTTCATCGACACCGGGCTGGCCGAAAATGCGCGATTTGATCGGCGCCACGGAGGGCTGGGAGCTGGTCCTGCCCGCTATGCCGAACGTCTGACCGGTTGAGTCGGCCAGCTTGCCGTGCAGGGGTCAAGGTCGCGCGATGACGAGCCCGGGGGACGTACAGGCCGCAGAGCCAGCGCAGGAAAGGCATCGCCGCGTTTACCTGCCCGAATTTGCCGCTCACCTCGGCCTCCGACACGGCCCCCATCGGTGCCGCCGCAACACCCCGTGATGGTCCCTATGATCACTGTGTGAGCGAGCGAGACAGGTTCGACGCCGCCTACGACGGCACGCCGCCTTGGGATATAGGTCGGCCGCAGCCAGTGTTCCAAACCCTCGCAGACTCCGGCTCGCTCCGCGGACGCGTCCTCGACGCTGGCTGCGGCACCGGCGAGCACACCCTGCTGGCCGCGGCTAACGGCCTTGACGCGACAGGCGTGGACTCCTCACCCAAGGCGATCGCACTCGCCCGCAAGAAGGCCGCGGCGCGGCAGCTGCCGGTGCGGTTCCTGCTCGTCGACGCATTGGCGCTCGACGGACTGAACGAACGCTTCCACACCGTACTCGACAGCGGACTCTTCCACGTATTCGACGACGCCCAGCGTCCGCGATACGTCGCCGCGCTGCACGCGGTGCTTGTGCCCGGCGGGTCACTGTTCCTGATGTGTTTCAGCGAACGACAGCCCGGCACCATTGGGCCGCGGCGAGTGACCCGCGCCGAGATCGAGGCCAGCTTCGCCGACGGCTGGAAGATCGACTCAATCGAGCCCGCACAGTTCGCTCTGACCGAACAGTTCGCGCCGACGTTCGGCGGCGCCGCCGCCGACGCATGGCTTGCAACGATAACCCGGCTCTGACTTCAGACCCGACCCCTTGTGCGTGCTCGCCTGACCGATGACTGCTGTGTGCGTTTCGCACGGCCGCTTTGCGACCTTCGCCTGACTGGGAGTTCGCCCTCCATGCGAAAAGGCGACCGTCGACCCGCTCGCAGTCTGCGCCGGTGCCATTCAACCGAGAGCCGCTGATAGGAGTCCTTTGTGACCGATCTCGAAATCCGCATCGCTCGCCTCGAAGACCGCGAAGAGACCTGCGACGTCGTCACGCGCTACTGCACCACGGTGGACGCACGAGACTGGGAGGGCTTCGCCGCCTGCTTCGACGAAACAGTCGCCACCGGATTCAACTCCACCAGGGCACCGCTCGAGATCAGAACTCGGGACGAGTGGGTGGCCGAGGTAGCGGCGGTTCTCGACGGGTTCACCCACACACAGCACATCTCTAGCAACCATGTCTACGAGTTCGGACCGGGGAGCGACCGGGCGATCTGCCACTCGCACATGTTTGCCCAGCACCTCCTCGACGGAGATGCAGATGCAGACCGCTGCTTCTACTTGCTACGGGCGACCTACACCAACCACATGGTGCGAACTTCCCAGTGATGGCGCATTGCGGGCATCCACAGCCACCACCGCTGGGTCGACGGCGACGAGCCGGGCGCCATCAGTGCGGCCGCCAACGGGCCAAGAAACCCTAACCCCACCGAATACTGGACCATCGGATGGGCGGTTCCGTAAGCCGGTCCCCTTACGGTGACCGTGGCATTCGACCGGCTGGACACTATTCGGGCCGACCTTGTAAGTGAGCCAATTCTGACGCTATAAGTGAGCCATTTCTGACGCTGCGGCCATCCGCCTGGATCCGGGCCAAGATACCCTTGTTACTGCGTGGGCTGATAGCGTCACGGGTCATCGTGCTGAAGGCCACTCAGCAGGCGCCCTCACGTTGTGCCATCCGCACTACCCAGCTCTCATGGACGCTGCAGGCGTCGTCACTACTGACCGTCACCCACTGCACCTTTCCTGCGCTATTTGCCCGCATCCATATCTCGAGACCACCAGCGGCGGGGTAGTCGTCTGAGACACATTTTTCGACCCATTGTCCGGTCGCGTCGACGTACGTACCCTCGCAGTGCAGTTGGTAGTCGGTCTTCGGCGGATCGAGCTGCTTGAACGCTGACTTGGCCACTCTGCTGGCAGTATCGCCAAAGTCCGCGTGGGTCGTAGACGTGCTCGTCGAGGATGCTGCAGATGTCGCTTCGGATGACGATTGGGATGGTGCTGGCGTCGGAGACGGTTGGTTGCACGGGGCCAGCAGCACAACGGTAGTCAGGCATAGCGCGTCGGTCTTCGTCACTTGGCGATCTTCCGGCTTGGCGTCAGAGCTGCTGTCGTGGGCTCATACACAAGCACGAATTCGCCGAGCTGTGGAGCACTTATGGGAGAGCGAGACGAGGCGTGATGTACTTTACGCGCTGGTAGGTGACCTGCTCGTCAGCTCCGACCGAGGCTTCGGCGCCGCTCCCGATGCAATACGGTCGTCAATACGCCCCACCCTCGGCCGACGTGAGGGCTCGCTTCGAGGCACGCGGCCGACGGGGTCACGACAGTTCCGCGCCTTCCAACGCGGCCCGGCAGTCGACAGAGTGTCCCCCGCGCGCAGCCGCACCGGCCTCACCATCGCCGACGGCTTGCGGCCGACCTGACGAACCACCAAAAACTCGGGCACAATCCGTGCGAGTTGAGCCAGGACTGGGCCGGAGATATCAGGACTGAGCCTCTGGCTGATGCCGGGTCGCTTGGGGCGATGTCTCGGCGGTCCTGTCCGAGAAGGGCGACAATGACAAGACCTGCGGACGGTCAGATGTCGAGTCTTTGGCCGAGCGTGATTGCGATGTCGTCGGCGTCGACTTCGTAGGCGATGCCTTCTCCCCGGCCGTCTTTGCGGGTGTAGGTGCGGACGGTGTAGCGGCCGGCGAAGAGGATGTTGATGTCGCCGTTGGACTCGGCGGCTTCGACGAGGAGTTCGGCTTGGCGGCCGTAGATGCGCACGGTGTAGGCGATGGTGGAGATGGTCCGCCAGGAGCCGTCGCGGCTGCGTTCACGGTCGTTGTGGATGATCCTGGCCTCACACCACCGTTTGCCGGCGCCGGAGGTCTTGAGTTCGGGCGCGGCGGTGAGGTTTCCGGTCTGGACGAGGTGGGACATGGCGGGTCGCCCTTCGAGACGGTCGGGCTGGTCGGGAAGGGTTTGACGCTGTTGGGTTCCGGGTCCTGGCGTCCCCAACCTTGTTTCTTGCCTTCCTGGGTGATGCCGAGAGATGGCCCGGGGAGTGGTCGAGGTCAACGCTGGTGCGGGAACGGAGACCCGGTATCGGGTGAGCGAAGCGAACGGACCCGAAGGGCCGGTGGCGGGTCGAGTACCGGAAGGACGCCGTAGGCGAGGCGTTGACGGAGACCGCGGACGGGTCACGATCAAAGACCCGGGAAGGGGGAAACCGAAAAGAACGGGCCGCTCGCGGCTCGACGGGAGGCCTCTGTCGCCGACCCTGGTTCTGGTTACACGGGCCGGTCAGGGTGGGGTTAGGCCTGCTTGGAGTGGGTTTTGGAACCGGCCCGAAGGATCTATGCGAGATCGTTGTGGTGGGGTTGGTTCAGCCGTCGAGCGGGCGAGAGCGCCACCGCGCCCAGCGTCGGCGCACCGCTCAGCTTGATCGCGACCCAAGCCGCTGTGCTCACCGCACGATCAGGGTCACTTCGGCCATCTGAGTAAGTAAAGTCCCTGAGGTCGAGGCGGCCGATGTCAAGCGCGGAAACTTTCACGAACAGGGGTGTTGTCGTAGATGACCGGGTCTGGCGCCTTCTCGCCTTTAACGGTTCCGTGCAGGTGTAGAGGTCGGGGGACCGTCTACGTCCCCCATCGAAGCTCATTAGCCGCGCGGTGACTACCGCCGCAGTTGATCACTCTGGGTGCCTACCATAACCCTATGAACGAGCTCGCCAATCTGTACGAGAGCTTCCGCCGAATCCCCGTTTATGTCGCAGTAATGATGGTGTTCGTCATCATCCAGTTCATCGTGGTCAGCATCCTCGGCGTCTACATCGCCGTACAAATGCGCAAGATCGCCGATGCTGTGGAAGCCTCTAATCAGCGTCAGCTTCCGACTTCGGGGCCGAGCCCGTATCTTCATCCATTCGGCGGCCAACCACCGCGGTACGGGCCGACCGGCCCGCGACAGCCCTGATCCGCTCGCCGGGGCTCGGCGGAACGCGATGACCGATGTGGCGGAATCTGCTGTTGACGAAGCACGCTCCCTGCGATGTCCCGGGGTAAGCGCTCCGGATTGGTTCAGCTGTCGGCGCTTTCGACCTGTACGTCGGGGAACAACCCTTCGGGTGGTGCTGTGTACGGGAGGGGTTCGCCGGGTCGGTTGGTGTCGGTGGAGGTGGCGAACGGCCCGTCCGGGTCGAACAGTGCTGCCCGGTGCGGGTCGGCGTGGTCGCGGAGCCACACGCTCATCCCGGTGGCGGGGTCGAGCCGGAGGTGTTCCCAGGACCGCCACAACGCCTCGAGTTGCAGGATGGCCTCGGCGCTGCGCCACCACTCGGCCGACCAACCGCGGACTGCACGCTCCCCCACCCGGCGGCGGAAGATCGGCACGATGAATTCGCGGACGAACTCGTCGACCGACCCGAAGTACAGCCGCGGCGGCACCTCCTCGGGAGCTGCGGCAGACCCATCGGTTGCGCTGGCGGCGGGCACAGTGAGTTGTTCCTCGTCCAGGTGCTGGGCGCGCTCGTGCAGGACGAGCATCCGGTCCTCGGTCAGTGCCGTGTCGACGGTGGCGGTGATCAGTGGTTGCAGCCGCCGCCGGGTCTCCCGCTTCACCTCAGCCAGCACCAGCTTGTCGATCACGCCCGCCATCGCTGCTGCGGCTTGAGACGCGGCGATTTCTTCCACACCCGCTTCGTCGGGCTGGATGTCGTCGAACTCGTCGTCGTCCCACGGCGGTTGACTCACGCCGTGCCCGCCTGCTGCTGATCGCCCGCCTCGACGAGCGTGGCGGCGGCCTGGGGGTCGTGGGCGGCGATCGAGCCGCGGACCGCCGCCGCGTGCGGCCCGGTCATCCACGGCCGAGTCCGG
>DASTGF010000414.1:0-3570 GCA_035719255.1 Microlunatus sp.
CGGGGGTCCTTGGGCTGCGGGAGTGACCGCGCCGGTCGTAGGTCGTGCACTGGAAACGGGCGGCCAGCCGGGCCACCTGGTCGTCCCACACGTTCGCGAAACCGCACATGCCATGCACGAACACCATCGCCGGACCGGCGCCGGCCTGTTGGTAGTACAGGGTTGTCCCGTTCACTGAGATTTGCACCGCGCCCCTCCAGACCGTGTCCGCGACGATCGCCGCCCGGCGCCGACCCCCGCGGAGCCCGCTGCACGGTGCCGGCCGGCTGATCTTCCACCACGTGACGACCGAGCCCCCCGTGGCGGTTCCCTCCGACCGTAGTTGACCGCCCGTTCCGGCTCCAGGCTTGCGGCGGGCAGTATGGGAGCGCAGCTGTCTACTCCGTTCGGCTGCCCACAGGGCCGACGGTGTGGGCTCGGCCGATGAATTCTGGTCAGACCATTCAGACGTCAATGACCTTCTTGTCAAAGCGGAGCCGCCTCGTCACTGAGTACGGGATATCAATCACCTGCGCACCCGTTGTCACCTCGCATATCCCGCGCTCCCAGACAAGCTTCCAGTGTATTTCGACTTTGACCCGCGTGTTTGCAGGAACGTTGATCGAGGTTGTCTGCTCAACGGTCAACTCAGATTCTTGAGAAGAGGCTCTATTCCGGCGGATCTCATCGGTGAAGGTCGCCTGCACGTCGATAATGCCCAACAATTTGATGCTGGCGCCGCCCGATCCTGTCTTGGCTTTCTGAAAGTCGATCGTCGCCACCACTTTTCGGCTTTGACGGATGACGAACGTCTCGGTAGACGTGCTCCGGCTACGAGAATGATCGAAATCGAAGGTCTCCACCGGCAGGTCTTGCTCACGTAGATCCTCAGACGGTCGTATCCTCGTGATGCGCCCCCTGGAAATGTCAATCTGGTTGTCGGCAGGGCGATATCTCAATAAACTGGGGAAGGCGGTATTGGCGTAGCTGGGGTTTGATAATTGTGGGATCTTTGGTTGGCTTTTAGCCACTGAAGAGAAGCTGGCTGACGAGCGGGTCCTCATATAACAGAGTGTGCACAGTTCTTTGTTGAATAATGACTGTCTCGTGCCTACTCCAAAGACCTTCCCGCAGGACTTACACTTTTCAGACATCGGTCCCAGCCTTGCGTTCCTCGATCCAGCGGCGGCCCCGGAGCCATCCCTATCCGGATTGTATGGATGGGCGCAACCCAAATTGTCTCCATCCGGGGACTCACCCCCCGGGGAGGACGATGGACGGGATCATCGGTGCGCCCTGGTTGCCGGGCCGGCCTTCGCGCGGCGCACTTTGCCAGCGCGGCGCACCTACATAGCTCGCCGCCGAGCAGCAACTGTTCGGCCTGAGCCGGGCCCGACACCACCATCACCACGAACGACTCCGCTCACATCGGTCAGCTTTGACTAACTGCCCGACCGGAAGGGTCAGTTCGTGTTGGACCGGAGCTCCTTTCGACCCGCATCGGCACTCTGACCACGTACCAATAGCGGACCGTCGCCATGACCACCACGACGGGCGGGCCGACCGCGGGCGGCGCTGCGGGGTGCATGGCTTCGTCGTCACGGTGACGGCGCCGAGCATCGACCTACGAACCGGCTACCGTCGGCAGCTTGCATGACGGAACCCGGGCTCCTGGTTGCCATCGGCGTGGCGGCCGCCAGTAGACCGCGAGACGCCCGGGAGAGTCGGGGGGTCTCCCGGGCGCCTCGCTCGAGTATCCCACCGCCAAGCACCAGCGGAATCAGGGCATCGAGACCAAACCAGGGGGACCTTCGACCCTGGCCGATGGGATCGCCGTCGGGGAAACTTCAGGCAACTACCCAGCAGGACAATGGGGTCCAATGGGAGTCCGCCTTCGGCAGGAGGCACCCACATGCGTGTTCACGACGTTCTCGTCCACAAGGGTTCGGCCGTGGCAACAATCGGACCGGGTGCCACCGTTGCCGAGGTGCTCGACTCGCTCGATCAGCACGGCATCGGTGCACTGGTGGTGACCAGCAACGGTACGAAAGTCGAAGGAATCATCAGCGAACGCGACATCGTCCGCGCACTGAAAGTCCATGGTGCCGATCTGCTCGGCATGCGCGTCGTCGACGTGATGCGCCTCGACGTACCCACCTGCGTTCCCGATGACCAGATCAGTTCCCTGGCAAGAACAATGACCGAGAAGCGATATCCACACCTGCCCGTGGTCGTCAATGGCGTTCTCTGCGGAATCGTCAGCCTCGGTGATGTTGTCAAGAGCCGGGTCGACGAACTCGAAACCGAACAGAATCAATTAGTGGATTACCTCTACTCGGCTCGATAGGCGTCCCCCGACCTGAGCACGCTCTCGAAAAGCCGCGACCTATGGTCACTGCCACGACGTGTTCAACGCCGCCGAGATCGAGCGACTTGAGGAGGTGCTCGACATCTGAGCGGTAGGAGCGTTGCGGCGTGCGTTCTTGCTGGCCGGCGCGAAACACACCGACCTCGACCAGAATTGGACCCAAGGTCCAGCCTGCATGGCGGCTGCACGAGCGATGCCGGTGGCACAAAGGATAGGGATGGAGGTGATATTAGGCGCGCTGATCGGCTTCCCTGTGCTGATCCTGTTCGCGCTACCGCGCTGAATTACTTCCGCTCAGGCAAGCCGTAACCACTTCTCCGTCAAGAGCGACCCCAAGGAGGCCCCGATGTCCCTCCAACCACAGACCCGCGTGCATGCATCCCACGACATCCAGCGCGGACCTCACGCGCTCGTGAAGCGAGGGGCTCACGGCACCGTCCTGGACGCACATCCCCACTGGTCAGCCGGCTCCTACACCGTCGAATTCGAGTCCACCGACGAGAAGCGTCCGCGGCCCACGGTCGTCGGCCTTACGGACGGGGACGTCGAGCCCGACTGACGCTCTACCGCAAATACCACCCTTGACTGGCGACCCTCAACGGAGGTGACACGGGTCAAAGCCGGCCGAGTCGTGACCCGCGGTCAGGGTCGTCGTCATGCACACGGCGCAGGCCTGGCTGTTGTACGCGTGCCTCACGATGGCGATCGGCGCGGCGTTCAGCCCGCTGTTCCTGCTGTAAGTGGGTGTCTTCGCGGCGAGCCTGTGGGCGCTGCTGGTCACCACGACCAGGGTCGACACCCGGCGGCTGGCCGCGGTGATGCCGCGGCTACCCCGGCACGGTCCGGCGGTGTTGATGGTGGCCAGTGGACTGGTGACGATGGTGATCTGGGTCGGACCGGTGCTGGCCGCGCAGCTGTCCAGGGCGACCCCGGCCCGGTTAGACGGATACACCACGCTGGTGACGGTCGCCCTGGACA
This sequence comes from Microlunatus sp., assembly GCA_035719255.1. Lineage (GTDB taxonomy): Bacteria > Actinomycetota > Actinomycetes > Propionibacteriales > Propionibacteriaceae > Microlunatus. The sequence goes on from DASTGF010000414.1 coordinate 3,326, forward strand.
TCGCGGTGATCACCCCGGCCGCCCTGGCCGCCGGAGCGCTGATCTGGCACAGACGCCCCGTCGGTTACCGGCTCGCCGTGCCGCTCCTGATCCTGGAAACCCGGCTTGCTCCGATGATCATCGCCCAGACGGTCAGCCAGCTCGCCGCCGGCACCACCTTCTCCCCGGCGGAACTCATCGCACCGTTGACCGGGTTCGCGGTACCGCTGTGGCAGCGGCCGCCGTCCTTGTCACCGTGCTCCGGG
>DASTGF010000415.1:0-2614 GCA_035719255.1 Microlunatus sp.
CAGCGCCTCCAGACACACCCGGTTGGCCAGGTACGCCGTGATCTCGGCGTGGTCGTACGGCGGCGACACCTCGACCACGTCGATCCCGGCCACGGGCAGCTCCCGGCAGATCCGGCGGACGGCGTCCAGCAGCTGACGCGACGACAGCCCGCCCGGCTCGGGCGTGCCGGTGCCCGGCGCGTGCCCCGGGTCGCACACGTCGATGTCGACCGACAAGAACACCGCGTCGCAGTCGTCGAGCGCGATCTCGAAGGCCTCGTCCAGACAGGTGTCGAGGCCACGCTTCCCGATCTCGGTCATCTCGTAGGACCGCATGTCCTGGTCGGCCATCCACTTCATGGTCTCCGGTCCGGGCCAGTAGCCGCGCAGCCCGACCTGGAGGAACCGGTCGCCGCGCACCGCCCCGGACTCGATCAGCCGCCGCATCGGCTGGCCGTGGCCGTACAGCGAGCCGAACTCGATGTGACCGGTGTCGGCGTGGGCGTCGAAGTGGATCATCGAGACCCGGCCGAATCCCTGGTGCCGCGCCACCCCGGTGGCGTCGGGCAGGGCGATCGAGTGGTCGCCGCCGAGCACGAGCGGCACCGCACCGGCCGAGGCAACGGCGTACACCGCCTCCTCCAGCGCGTGCAGGGCGCGCTCGATCTCGCCCGGCGTCATCTCCACGTCACCCATGTCGACGACGGTCAGGTCCTGCAGGGCGTCGACACGCAGCGCCAGGTGGGGGCGGGACCCGTCCTGCGGCAGGTAGTCGGTCTGCCGGATCGCCATCGGCCCGAACCGGGTGCCCGGGCGGTGCGAGGTGCCGCCGTCGAAGGGAGCCCCGACCACCACGACGTCGGCAGCCGCCAGGGCCGCCGCGTCGGCGACGTCGACCTCGGGGACCCCCAGGAAGGTGATGTCGGGCCCGAACTGGGCGCCGTAACGAGTCATGGCTGTGTCCTATCGGCAGTGATAATTCCAGCTCACCTACGGATTCCGTGACGATTCGCTTCCGAACCTACGGATTCACTTGCGAAGGGTTCAAGGGCGCATCATGATGTGAGCACACTTCGACACGTGAGGGAAGAGATACCCATGCCCGGCGAGTACGACAACGCCCGCCTCCAGCAGGCCGCCCGCGACCACCTCTGGATGCACTTCACCCGGCACTCGACCTACGAGTCGTCCGACGTGCCCGTGATCGTGCGCGGTGAGGGCCCCTACATCTACGACGTGCACGGCAAGCGCTACCTCGACGGACTGGCCGGCCTGTTCGTCAGCCAGCTCGGCCACGGTCGCCCCGAGCTCGCCGAGGCGGCCGCCCGGCAGACCGAGCAGCTGGCGTTCATGCCGCTGTGGTCCTATGCCCACCCCAACGCCATCGAGCTGGCCGAGCGTGTCGCCGGCTACGCGCCCGGCGACCTCAACCGCGTCTTCTTCACCACCGGTGGCGGCGAGGCCGTCGAGACCGCCTGGAAGCTGGCGAAGAACTACTTCAAGGTCACCGGCAAGCCCTACAAGCACAAGGTGATCAGCCGCGCCATCGCCTACCACGGCACGCCTCAGGGTGCGCTGTCGATCACCGGTCTGCCGGGGATGAAGGCGCCGTTCGAGCCGCTGGTCCCCTCGACGTTCCGCGTGCCGAACACCAACTACTACCGGGCGCCGTACTTCGAGGACGACGAGAAGAAGTTCGGCCTGTGGGCGGCCAACGAGATCGCGGTCGCGATCGAGAACGAGGGCCCCGAGACGGTGGCCGCGGTCTTCCTCGAGCCCGTGCAGAACTCCGGTGGCTGCTTCCCGCCGCCGCCGGGATACTTCGACCGGGTCCGCGAGATCTGCGACGAGTACGACGTGCTCCTGGTCTCCGACGAGGTGATCTGTGCGTTCGGACGCCTCGGGCACATGTTCGGTGCCGAGCGCTACGGCTACCAGCCCGACATGATCACCTGTGCCAAGGGCATCACCTCCGGCTACGCACCGCTGGGCGCGATGATCGCCAGCGACAAGCTGATGGAGCCGTTCCTGCACGGCACCGAGACGTTCCTGCACGGCTACACCTTCGGCGGCCACCCCGTCTCCACGGCCGTCGCGATGGCCAACCTCGACATCTTCGAGAAGGAGCGGATCAACGAGCACGTCCGCGACAACGAAGGGGCGTTCCGTGCGACCCTGGAGAAGCTGCTCGACCTCCCGCTCGTCGGTGACGTCCGCGGCGAGGGCTACTTCTACGGGATCGAGCTGGTCAAGGACAAGGCCACGCGCGAGACCTTCGACGACGCCGAGTCCGAGCGGCTGCTGCGCGGGTTCCTGTCCAAGGCGCTGTTCGACGCCGGCCTCTACTGCCGCGCCGACGACCGCGGGGACCCCGTCATCCAGCTGGCACCGCCGCTGATCATCGGCCAGACCGAGTTCGACGAGATCGAGCAGCGGCTGCGCGGCGTCCTCACCGAGGCGGAGAAGCACCTCTGACCCCTCGGATGACAGACCAGGAACGGCCCGGGTCCGGCTTCCCCTGCGACGGATCCGGGCCGTTCCGCATACCGAGCGCCCCGGGGTGCGGCCCTAGGGTGGGGCCATGACGCTCGAGCCGCTGTGGTGGGACGGGCTCGACGCCCGGCGCACCCGCCCC